>JBKJJE010000077.1:0-85929 GCA_046598075.1 Stagnimonas sp. | reverse complement strand
CGCAGGCCGGGGTCTTGCACCATCAGCGCGGCCAGTTGCTGGAGCTGGTGGCTGAAGGCCGAGTTCGGAAACTCGATGTCGGACTTCGGCAGCTTCGCGGGCTTGGCCATCAGCTGCTGGCTCTGCTGCCAATCCCGCAGTACCTGTGCGAGATGCCTTTGGGCCTCGGGGATCAGCTGGCCGGAGGCGGCGTCCGGCATGACGGCATCGCCGCCGAGGCTGCTGTCACCGATTTCCAGCAGCTTGATGCCGGCACCTGCCAGCGGTCCGCTGTTGAAACCAAACACCACGGCATGGGCATTGCTTGCCTCCGATGCAGGGACGCTGTTGCTGGCCAGCGCCTGTGCCAACCAGCCGGTACGGGCCTTGGGGTCATCGGGATTGCCGGTTTCCCATTGCTGGGCAGCCCAGAAGTGGGAAAGATCAGGCTTGGCACTGCCCAGCCCGTCGACGATCGCGAACTCGCCCTTTTCCCACAGCGGCAGCAGGCTCTGCATTGCCCAGTTGAGGCCGCGCTCGGCGCTGATGGGCAGGATGGCCGACGTGGGCAGTGCGAGCGTCGGGCGCAGCTGGCGATAGAGCGGATCGCGCAGGCTCGGAAACGTGTTCAGGCTGTCGTTGCCGCCCTTGAGCTCCAGCAGAATCAGCCGCTTGCCCGCTGGTACCGTGGCGGCAAACGGCAGCCGCCAGGCTGCGGCCATGCCCAGACCCATTGCCGCTTTCAGGACGTCACGCCGGTCCAGGCTCATTTGAGATTCCTCATGGGGCTGGCAGCAGGAAGCTCTTTGCCGGCCTGCATGGCCGTCATCGTGCCGGTTCTGGAAAGGTCGCGCTTCTGGCGCGATTGCTCGACCGCCTGCCACAGCCTGGCGCTGTCTGCCCTGGCCTGGTCGAGCGGGTAGAACTCCGGATAGGCGCCACTGGCCTCGAAACGGGTCAACACGGTAGGGTCGAACCCGGCCGCCATGCCATTCAAGAAAGCCTGCCGGGTGCCAATGGTGGCCACCGTCAGCCAGGACGTGTAACCCCGCCAGCCCTTGACGTCCGGTGCCAGATAGAGCTTCTGGCCCATCTGGGTCGCCCACAGGTCCATCCAGGCCGCATGGTCACCCTGCACCCCCTCGGCCCGCAGCGCGCCAACCACCAGCTCGACCGGGCTTTTTACCAGGCTGTGTCGATTGGCAGCACTCCAGAATGCTTCGGAGGTGAGCATCACCCGCAGCAGCCCGGCCAGGGAATATTGATCCTGCCGGAACTGCGCCGACCACTGCCGCACCTGTTGCATGTCCGGTTCGGGCGAAATGAAAGTGCGCCAGAGCCGCTCGACCTGATATTCGGCAAACCGGGGATGCCGGTAGAGCATCGCCAGCACATCGTCGCCATCCCAGCGCCCGGTCTGACCCAGCACGGTCTTTTGGCCAAAGTCATGCCAGTTCCACATCACCAGAAACAGTCCGCTGCTGCGATGCACCGCCCAGCCGGTGAAGGCGCGTGCGGTTTCACGGATGTCGGCCTGCGTGTAGTGGCCGCGTCCCAGGGTGTATAGCTCCAGCAGTTCACGTGCGAAGTTTTCGTTTATCGCGCCGCGCCGGTTCTGCTTGGTATCGAGGTTTTCCATGGTCGCGCCGTCGCGCGAAAAGGTGGTGAGGATGTCTCGGTAATCACCCAGCGCCAGTGCGTAGAGTCGATCGTCGCGGCGCAGGGCCGATGCGGCGTGCTTCTGCCGGATCAGCGGAAAATATTCATGCCAGTAGAGAGCCATTCTGGCGCGCAAAGGGGCGGGCGAATTGAGCAGGCTGCCCAGAAACCATTGTCGCGTCGCCGCCCAGTACCTGGGTGTGGCTTTCTTCGGGTTGGCGTCCGGAGGCGCGCTCTGCCAATGGGCCAGACTCCAGGGCGGCCCCGCCCAATCCGGCATGGCAGGACGCTCGCCATCCGCTGCGGCTTCCTGCAAAAGCAGATCCACCGCCTGCGCCTGGCTGAGCCCGGCCATGCGGGAATAATCCGAGGGCAAGGCGCCAAATGCGGCGCGCTGCATGAGGTGATCCACCTCAGGCGGTGTCAGTGCAAAAACAGGGGCTGCGCTACAGCAGAGGCCGATACTGAAAGCCCTGAGCATCACGGAGGTAATGGCAATCGCTGTTTGGCGCATGTTGGTTTTCACTCCGGGGCCCAAAACACCATCAAATCCTCGTCCAGACAGGCCGCTATCGGCAAATCCTGCGCCGCTGGGCCCAGGATCAGCTGCCTTTTCATGTCGCCGGCAATCAACAGCGCGGTGCCGTAGCGACCTTTCAAACCCGCATAGCTGCGGCTTACCCGTTGCTCCCCACCGGGGGCATCGTCAACCGGCAGTATGGTCGCCGAGGACGCCTGAGCTGCCGCAAGCAACACCACCGAACCCGGGAACAGGGAGGCCACATGGCCGTCGTCACCCATACCCAGAACCACCACATCAGCTACCGGAACCGCCGCCTCAGTGAGCACTCCAGCCGCATCGAGAAGCGACAGAACCCGCGCCTGGGGAAGGTTCTGGCGCAGCATACTTTCATTCCGGCGGGCTGAAGCCACCGGCACACAACGCTCATCGGTCAAACCAATGACGATGCGCGACCAGTCCAGTGACTCAAGGGCAAACTGTGCCAAAAATCGCTGCGGCGTACTGCCTCCCGGCACCACCAGCACCGCCTGATCCCGCTCGGCAAGAACCTTCTGCAAGCGTTCCACCACCCACAGCACGAGTGCCTTGGCCTGTGCGTCCGGGCTGGGAAATTGCCTAAGCAGCACGGCGCTCCAGCAGAGATTCGATCAGCTTCACGGTGGTTTCTGTCGCGTGGCCACGGCAGGCCAGATGGCGCTCGACATAGGCGGCACCCCGCTCGCGGCGGGCAGCATCGGGCAGCAGCCATTGCGCCACTTGTGGTGCCAGCGGCTGGCTGGCGAACAGGGGAAATGCGGCACCACGGGAGACATAGTCGAAGATATGGCCATTGCCGGGCGTCTCGAGCACCGCCAGATTGGCTCCGTGCATGAGGCCTTCCAGTCCCACCGTAGAGGCCCACACCACCAGCGCCTCGCAGCCTGCCAGCTGCGCATGGATGTTGCCTTCGCGCAGAAACTGCACCTGTTCTGCCAAACCACCCAGCACGGTGCGGTAACTCGCTTCCTGCTCGCTGCCATGCAGCTTGGCGGCCAGAGTCAGGCCTGCCGCCTTGAATACCGGCAGCGCCTGTTCGACGAAGCTGCGGAATGATTCCAGTTTTTGCGCCTCGGTACTGAGCCCCTGGGTGTTGACCGGATTGGTGGCGAACAGGGCATAGCGCGCCGGCAGCAGGCCGCGCGCGCGCAGCTCAGTGGCCTCATCGCGCCAGTTCTTGCGCACGATGGGGTCGTAGCGCGCGTTGCCGGTGACATGCAGGCGCTCAGGATCGGCGCCCTGGGAGGCAAAATACTCGGCACTCCCCTCGCCCCAGCAGGCCACGTCACCGCCGCCGGTGCCATAGGCGGACTTGCCTTCGCAGGGCAGCGGGAAGCGGATGCCCTCCTGGATCAACACGAATGGCATCCGCTCGCGCCGCAGGCGTTCGCAAAGGTAGATACAGGGGAAAACCGAATCATTGGGCACGATCACCAGATCGGGCTTTCCGAGCCTGACGAAATGGCGCAGCAGGCCATGCCAGAAGATCGTGTACAGGTGGCTGCGGGAGTTCGGTGCGACCACTGCCAGCATGCCCTCGGTGGCTTTTGGCGACGGGCGGATTCTCACCGGCGGTACGCAGCGCACCGAAAAACCCGCCTCACGCAACTCACTGACCGGCGTGCGCAGGCCACGGAATTCACAGAATGAAACGAAGCGGATCCGATGCCCACGCTGGGCAAGCTCCTTGGCTAGGGGCAGCATCATCGCGAAATGATGGAGATTGTTGGTAATGACAAAGGTCAACGACTTCATGCGGTATTTTTGATCCCTTCAATAGGTTGCAGGTCAGCCAGGGACAGTCTGGCATCCTGACTCAGGCGGCGACACCCATCTCCGCCAGCATCACGGCATTGACGGCGTGCACATCGAATTTCCGCTCTGCCAGGCGCCGCGATGCGGCTCCCATCTGCTGGATCAGGGCGGGCTGCACGACCAGCTGCTCCATCGCCGCCAGCAGGGACGCTGCCGATTTTGGCGTGACCAGCGTGCCATTGATTGTCGGCTGAACGGTTTCCCGGCATCCGGGAGAGTCCGTGGTGATCACCGCCCTGCCCATCGAAAGGGCTTCCAGGATGCTGCGTGGAATGCCTTCCCGGTAGTACGAAGGCAGTACATAAACACCTGCGGAAGCCATTGCGGGTCGCACGTCCGGCAACTGCCCCAGGTATTCGATCACCCCCTCACTCAGCCATTGATCCAGTTCATCCTGCCGGATCGAACTGGGGTGGTTGTCCCGACTGCCCACCAGCAGGCATCGCACCTGCGGATGCCGCTGCCGAAGCGCAGCGGCAGCGGCCACGTACTCCCTGACCCCTTTTTCCTTGAGCAGGCGGGCGATCATCAGGAACACCGGCTGTTCCGGTGTCGGACAGCAGGCGTATTCGCTCAGGTCTACGCCAGAGCCATTGACGATGACCGAAGGCACGCGCGCCGGCATCAGGCGCAGCTCGCGCACCAGTGCCTCGTCATCCGGATTCTGGAAAAAGACCTTGCTGGTGATTAAAAATGTCGCCCAGTACATCCGTCGAATGATCCGACCCACCAGACTTTGGAAATTCTCTTCCTGAAAAGCGAACCCCAGCCCGGTCATCAGCGCAAAACGGCGCGGCACACCCGCCAGAGCGGCCGCCGTGAGACCGTAGATCACCGCTTTGTTCATGTAGGCCAGCACCGCATGAGGGCGGTACTCGCGAAACAGACGATAGAAATGCCACCAGCTGCGCAGGTCCGCCATGAGATTCAGGCCGGTACGCTCCAGCGGCAGGTTGTGGACCACCACACCGCGAGCCTGCAGATGCTCCCGCACCGCAGTCGCCTGCTCCATTCCAGCCGCTGCGACATGCACTTCAAGGCCCTGTGCCAGCAGCGCATCGATCAGGTGGCCGCGAAACCTCAGCAGCGATTCGGCATAACCGGAGATCAGGAAAAATCGGGTTCGCGCCGTGTCCGCCATATCCGGTCTCAAATCGCACCCGCAGGCGGAGTCATCGTGCGCAGACGGATCAGACGTGCCGGCACTCCTCCCATGATGGCGAACTCCGGCACATCCTTGGTGATGACGGAGCCGGCAGCAACCACCGCCCCCCGACCGATGGTGACACCGGGAAGCACGATCACGTTGGCGCCCAGCCAGACGTCATCGCCGATCATCACCGGCTTCTCGTAGATGCCCTGATCGCGCATCGGGATGTCGGTGCGCTCGTTGCGGTGCCCGTTGGTGACGATGCGAACACCCGGCGCCAGCATGACATGGCTGCCAATGGTCAAACCGCCGCTGCAGAACAGCGTGACGCCGGTTCCCAGGGATACCCGGCGGCCGCACCTGAACCTGGCCGGATTGCGGATATCGGTCCATTCCATGATCGACATGCCGCCCCCGGAGCGCAGGATCAATCCATATGCCAACCCTCGAAGCATGCGTCCGGTACGGCCCGGTACCCAGCCCACGACGAACTGGAACCATGACCACAATTCGTCGCTGATCAGACCGGCAACCCTGGAAATTCCCATACCAATTCCTGTGCAATAGCGTTGAGATTAACTGCGAATGTCACCGGATACCGCGCACTGGCCCATCGTGTGGCGCAGCAGGCAACTAGCCGGCATAGGCACTTTGAATGGCGTTCTCATAATTGCGCAGGATCGGGCCGGTCTCGAAACGGTGGCTCGAAGCGCTCGCCGCGTCGGCCATTTTCTGGCGCAAGGGTTCGTCCTCCAGCAGCTGGACGATGCGCTCGGCCATGAGCCGGTGAGCGCCGACGGGCACCAGAAAACCATCCACTCCCGGTGTGATTATTTCCGAGGGGCCGGAGGGGCAGTCCGTGGACACCACCGGCGCCCCGCAGGCCATGGCTTCAACGATGACATTGCAGAATCCTTCGTTGTAGGAAGGCATCGCGAAGACCTGCGCCCGATGAAAGTAGCGATACGGATTCTTCTGGAATCCCGCGAAGCAGACCTTCTGGCCGATCCCGAGGCTGGCACATTCGCGACCCAACTCTGCAAGCAGCGGCCCATCTCCAAGCAGGATCAACCGGGCTTTCGGCACTCGCTCTGCAACCAGCTGGAATGCCTTCAACAGCACCGAAAAACCTTTCTGCGGAAAGAACCGGCCGGCACCGACCACCAGCCTGGCTTCGGGGTCTTCGATCCAGGGGTGGTCAACCGCTTCGGTCATTTTTTCCTGAATGGCGGGGCTTACCAGCGGGTTGTAAAGAACCTTAATGCTGCTGCGCCTGACCCAAAGCTTTCGACTGATGTCGTCTGCCACTCCGCCTGACAGCGCAGTGACCTGGCTGGCCAGCCGATAGGCGAGGAACTTGAGCGGAATCCCGAGCACTGTCGAAGGCCGGAGTCCGCCATTGAGCAGGATGTTCCTGTCCGAGGTGACCACTCGGCAGCCGCTGCCGGAAAGCCGGGCAGCCAATGCAATCAGCGCATTGGCGCCGCTGCACATCGAAAACACGACATCGAATCGGTTATGCCGAAGAAACTTCACCATTGGCAGCAGCATCGAGCGCAGACGGACATCCAGGCTACGCACACGGACGTCGGCGGGCACCTCCGCCAGCCATTCACCGGCCTGCGTCAGCAACAGCAACTGCAGGTCATAGCGACTGCGGTCCAGCTGGTTGAGAAGAGTCGCAGTGACCTTCTCGGCACCACCCTGCCCCATCGATGCAGCAAAGAAGAGAACCTTGATTTTATTTTCGCTCATCGATTCATCAGGCAGTTTGAAAGGCAACGAACAAAGACTCGGTTTCGAATGGAAGCACACAGTGTTGAAGCCGAGCCAGAAGGCTGGCGAGGGAAGTTTTCAGCCCTCAACTCCATCCTGGCACCCGCCTGCATCCCCGGCCGGGCTATCCATTTTTCCCACAAAAGCTTTCAGCAGTGGCCATAAATCAGTACTTCCGCTGGCGCCGCGCGCCTGCCATTCGGCATCGGTCCCCGGCGCAATGCGGGCATGGAAAGCACAGGCCACTTCACGCGCCGCCTCGAAATCGGTGTTGGCATCGCCGATCATCAGAGTCTGCTCTGGCGAGCATCCGAAGCGGCTCATCAGGCCACGCAGAATCTCCGCCTTGCCGCGCGGCGTGCCGCAAACTTCAGAAAAATAGCGGGCAAGGCCGCGCCGTTCGACGATATCGTGCAACTCGCCCTCCGGAGTACCCGATGCAACCGCCAGCAGCCGCTGCCCCTGCAGCGCCTGCAGCAGTTCAACCGCACCCGGCACGAAAGGGGCCGCCAATACCTTGCGAAGCACCAGTGCCGAAAATTGCTCGCCCAGGGCCTTTGAGCGCGCTTCGCTCAAGGGCTGCTTGAGCAGCTGCGCATGAATCCATTCGAATTTCTTGAAGCGGCTGACGCCCTGGTGCGCCAGGTGGTAGTCCCTGATTTGCACCTGGTGTTGCGGGTAGTCCGAAAACAATTGCGGGAATGCGTCGGTCTTGATGTCGGCCGATTCCAGGATCACGCCGTCAAAATCGAACACCACCAGCCTGATGTCGCCGGGCTTGAACTCAAGTCGCGCCATGCGCGCCGCCCTCAGCATCGATGTGCTCCACCACCTGCAGCACACCCTGGCCGATATCCACATGCGGGTTGGCCGACAGTTTGCGCCCAGGCTTGGGGGTGTAGGCGTACGGCGTGACGCTGTAATGCCCCTTCATGGACTGCTCGCCCTCACCACTGGTGTAGTGCACCTTGACCTGACGGCCAAGGATCTCGCCCATCATGCGAAAGACGTCCTTCATCTTCATCGCATCCGGCCCGGTGAGCACCAGATGCTGGTTGGCGAACTCGTCCTTGAGTGCATCCACCGACAGGGCTGCTGCGTCGGTGACGTGGATATAACTGCGCAGGTCGTCCGGCGAGCCGTCGTAGCGCAGTTCACCGCCCTCAAGCAGCTGCTTGAGATAGCGATAGACGCCGTTGGAGGCATCCGTACGCAAGCCGTACAGGCTGCCGTAGCGCAGTACCGTGAATGGCAGGCCGAATACCCGCTGGTATTCCTCCACGTAGCTTTCGCTGGCCTGCTTGGAGCAGCGGTAGAAACTGCCTTCCCGACTGTAGACATACACCGTGGAGGCAAACATCAGCCGCTTCACCCCCTCGATGCGGCAGGCCTCGAGGATGTTCAGGGTGCCGCCAATGTTGATTTTCACGGTGTCCTGGGGCCGTGACTTGGCCGCATTGAGGTCGGCGAGGGCGGCCAGGTGAAATACCGCATCGCAGCCGGCAACCGCCTTGCGTACCGCCTCGGCATCGGTGATGTCGCCAACGAACATCTGCTGCCCTGCTGCCAGCCAACGCGAAGGAGCGCAGTCAAAGATTCGCACTGCATGACCGCGTGCAGAAAGCTCATCGGCAATGTGGCTGCCCAGAAATCCGGCACCCCCGGTAACCAGAACCGTGCTCATGCCTTGCCCAGTGCGTGCAGCAGCTTGTCGACCGCCTGCGATTCCATCGCCACGCGGCATTCCTCGGCATAGGCGCCGACATGTGCCGACAGCAGGACGTTGGGCAGGGCCGCCAGCGGGCCGCGATAGGGTTCGTCGCTGAACACGTCCAGCGCCGCTACAGCGCGGGGATTCCGACTGAGAAACGCCAGCAGCGCGGCTTCGTCGATCAGTCCGCCACGGGCGGTGTTGACGAGCACCGCATCGGGCTTGAGCAGCGACAATTCCGGAGCACCCAGCAGGGCCATGCCCTTGGTGCCAGGTACGTGCAGCGAGATGGCATCCGCATTTTTCAGCAGCTCATCCATCGACACCCGGCGAACCTGGAACTGGCTGGCGAAGCTCTCGTCCCAGTAGGGATCATGGGCCAGTACCGTGACGTGAAAGGGCTGAAGCAGGCGGATGAGTGCCCGGCCCACCTTGCCCATCCCGATCAGGCCCACGGTCTTGCCGGACAGCAGGCGGCCCATGCTGCGCTCCCAGGCGCCGGCGCGGATCGCGCGATCGGAGATCATCTGCGCACGCAGACCGTTAAGCAGCCCGGCAAGAGCGAGTTCAGACACCGCGTCGACATGCGAATCCGGGGTGTTGAACACCTGGATGCCGCGCGCCTTCGCGGCGTCGATATCGACGGCATCCATGCCGGTACCCACGCGCGCAATGACTTTCAGGCGCGGCGCACTGGCAAACACCGCCTCATCGAGAATCTCGACTCCGGCAACCAGTCCCACCGCCTCGGCCAGCAGGCTCTGGCTTTCTGCCACCGTCAGCTTGCGGCGGTACGGATTGAGGCGCACCTCGAAGCCCGCTGCACGCAGTCTGAGCAGCGGGGTCTGGTCTTTTTCACCAAAGCCGCTGGTCGATATCTGTACAAGATCAGTCATGGCTTGCGGTCACGCCTGCGATGCGGGCTGCACGATCCTGGCGTCATCCTCCGCCTGCACCTTGTCGCCGCCCTGCAGCCACCACTCCTGGATGCCATTGTCGAAGTGGGTGTGCACATCGCGCCCGGTGACCCAGGTGCGCACCAGAGGGTGCACCCGTTTGCCCATCCACCACCAGGGATTGGGGCCGCTGTCTTCCTGGACGGTGTGCTTGCGGAAAGCCCAGATGCCCTGATCGTAGTAATAGGCCTTGGGATAGCTCTGGCGTTCGGTGGAAACCTTGCGTTCGCCGCCAAAGGGCCGCACCAGACCGTCCTTGATCTCCAGCGCGCGATAGGGATGATCGTCGGCGGCCTCCCACACCGTCATCACCGAGTCGATGTCGGGCTTCTGATCGAGAAGATCCAGCGCCCGGTCGATCAGCGCGGAGTCGATGGTCACCGTGTTGCCGAGCAGCAGCACCACGTTTTCGAGGTCGGGGTAGCGCTGGTTTACCCAATCCACTGCATGGCGGATCACTAGGCCGTGATTGATGGAATCCCCACCGAGTTCGTCCGGGCGCGGGATGATGGTGGCACCCACCTCGCGGGAAGCGTCGGCGATCAGCTCGCCGTCGGTCGAGACGAACACCTCGCTGATACGCGACGCATTGCGGGCCGCGAGAATCGGATAATGGATGATCGGCCGCCCGTTACAGGGCATGACGTTCTTGTTGATGATGGACTTGCTGCCTGCACGGGCAGTGACGATTGCGACGTTCCGCGACATGGATGTTTCCCCTAGATCTTGAAATAGCTGCGATACCACTCGACGAAGCGGCCAACGCCTTCGTCAATGCCAATCTGTGGCCGAAACCCGGTATCTCGCTCCAGGTCCTCGGCATCTGCACAGGTGTCGGGCACATCGCCTGGCTGCAGCGGCAGGAAGTTCTTGATTGCTGTCCTGCCGGTGGCTTTTTCGACGGCGGCGATGAAATCCATCAACTGCACGGGCCGCGAACCGCCAATATTGTAAAGGCGGTACGGGGCTGAACTGGTCGCCGGGTCAGGCAGGCCGGACTGGTACGCCGGGTCAGGTGTCGCCGGCCGATCCAGTGCGCGCACAACCCCCTCGACGATGTCGTCGATATAGGTGAAGTCACGCTGGTGATTGCCGTGATTGAAGACGTCGATCGGCTTGCCTTCGAGGATGTTCTTGGTGAACAGGAACAACGACATGTCCGGGCGTCCCCAGGGACCGTAGACCGTGAAGAAACGAAGGCCCGTGGTGGCCAGTCCGTAGAGATGCGAATAGGTATGCGCCATCAGTTCGTTGGCCTTCTTGGTGGCGGCATAGAACGACAGCGGGTGGTCGATGTTGTCATGCACCGAAAACGGCAACCTGGTGTTGCCGCCGTAGACCGATGACGACGAGGCGTAGACCAGATGCTGCACCCCGTGGTGGCGACAGCCCTCGAGGATATTGGTGAACCCGACGATGTTGGACTGTACGTACGCATGGGGATTCTTCAGCGAATAACGCACCCCCGCCTGGGCAGCGAGGTGCACGACTCGGTCGGGCTGTTCCGCCGCGAACAGCTGCTCCATCAGCTCGCGATCCTCGACGCCGCCTTTCACGAAGCGGAATCCAGACCGTGGGGTCAGCTGCATCAACCGCGCTTCCTTCAGGGCCGGGTCGTAGTAGCTGTTGAGATTGTCGTAGCCGACCACGCTATCGCCTCGCTCCAGCAGATACCGGGAAACTTCGGCACCGATGAAGCCTGCGGCTCCGGTAACCAGGATTTTCAAGGGGTGGATCTCTCGGGCTGTAGGCTGCTGGCAAGGTCGGCAGTGGCGAAAGCCGGACGCAGCATCTCGGTCAGGTAACGCGCACCGGTCAGGCTAAGGTGGTCGTCGTCAGAATACAGCGGTGAACCACCGATCTCGACCTGGCATACGCCGGACTCGACAGGGCAGAGCTTCTGGTAGGGGTGCACCAGCCCGACGTTCGGAAACTCCTGGCTCACGGCCTGCAGCAGCTGCAGGCTGCTGGCGTTGCGCTGCAAATACTCCTCCAGCGTGGGTACCAGCCTTGAGGTCTTGTGCAGATAGCGCTGCAGTGCCAGCGTACGGGGCACATCGAGACCCACCTCCGGCACTCCGGAAATCAACACCACCTTGATTCCCAGCGCAGTCAGCCTGCTGACCGTCTGCCTGAGTGCTGCCGCGACGACGACCGCGTTGCTCTGGGCGCCCTCGGGCGACAGCTGGGCGCGTGCCCCCCGCTCCTCACCATAGCGATCCCCGGTCATGTTCAGGGCCCAGCGGGCGACCATGAAGACCGTGCGTATCTCGTGCCGGCCCAGCCAGGCGATGATTGCGTCATTCAGGGCCGTGCAGCCATCTCCGCCCTCCTTGTCGTATCGACGCACACCCAGCAGGGGTGGACAGCCCGACCCGCCGAGGAAATACCCCCATTGCCCGCTCGCCACCGCCAGATCCGCCAGCGGTGCGCGGAAAGTTTCTGCATGGGAATCACCCCAGAGCAGAAAGCTCGGACCCGGCGCCGCCGATTTGCTGCCCATCACGCAGAGCTCGTCGGCCTTCAATCGCTTGGGATTTACCTGCAAACAGTAGTTTCGATCTGCCGACCTCAGTTTGCTGCTGGTATCGACGCCTGAGAGTGCCGCGATATCGGCAGGCAGGCGTTGCGGCAGCCCGCGGGTGAGATAGCCAAGGGCGCCGAAACCAATGCACAGCGCCATGAACGCTGCAGAGGCCGTGAAGACCGACGCCCTGCGGGCGAACACCTTGCGCCGCCGTATTGGATTCTCCACCCAGCGCCAGGAGGCCCCAGCAGCGGCAAAAGCAGCCAGCACCACCAGCACCAGCGAGGCGACCGATGGCGAGTCGATCGCGTAGTAGCGCAGCAAGGCCAGCAGCGGCCAGTGCCAGAGGTAGAGCGAATACGAGATCAGCCCGATGCCTACGACCAGCCGCGATTCGAGGATCGGCCTTAGGCGGTACTGGCCCCCGATACCCGCCAGGATGACCAGCGCCGCACCGAGCGCCGGGGCAATCGCTGCATAGCCTGGAAAAGCGGTTTCGCGGGTATAGGCAAACATGCTGTAGCCCATCAGCAGTACGCCGCTGCCAGCCAGCACATCGTTGACCGAGGTTCTACTGCTTGCGGGGACGGCACGTACCGCCAGCAGCGCCCCCAGCATCAATTCCCAGGCCCGGGTCGGCAGCAGGTAGAACGAGTGCTGCGGCAACAGCTCGGTGAGCACGATGCTGGCCGCGAGCGAGCTGACGCAGAGCGTCGCCAGCACGGTGACGAGGTGGCGGCGCATCCAGAACGCCACCGCAGCCAGCAGCAGCGGGAAAAACAGGTAGAACTGCTCCTCGACCGCCAGAGACCAGGTGTGCAGCAGCGGCTGTATCTCGACATCGCCATCGAAATAGCCCGAGGTACGCCAGAAAAAGAAGTTGGACGCGAAACCGCCGGTAGCCAACAGACTGCCGGAGAACTTGCGGAAATCGTCCGGCAGGTAGAGCAGCCAGCAAGCCACATAGGTAAACAACAGCACCACCGCCAGCGCCGGCAGGATGCGGCGTGCCCTTCGCTCGTAGAAATCGAGCAGCGAGAACCGGTTGGCATCCAGCTCGTTGATCAGCAAGCCGGTGATCAGGAAACCGGAGATGACAAAAAAAACATCCACTCCGACATAGCCGCCAGTAAGCCACTGCGGAAACGCGTGGTAGAGCACCACCGGCACCACTGCCAAGGCCCGCAGACCATCGATGTCACGGCGGTAGTTCATGATGAGGACGAGGCAGTTGCGGGGAAGACTTTCAGGCTCATGCTGCCGAACCTCGCGGAGCGCCCGGGCGGCTCGGCCAGGGCAGTTTTCTGCCGAGGAGCGTCTCCAGGCGGGCGATGTCGGCCGCGAAGTCGGCGCGCAAGCCCGTCTGCACGTCCTTGGGCAGAGGCGCTCGTGGGCCTTTGCGGGAGTTCATGCGATTGATCCAGCGTCCCAGCCCAATGCGCAGGCGCTCCGCCGGCAGCGCGGCACGCACCCCGGCCCGCAACCAGCCGATTCGGGCCATGCGCTTGGCCAGCCGAACCAGGCCGAGCGAGCGCGGTGCCTTGTTCGGATTGACGATTGCGAAATCACCGGGCATGACCGGAGGCAGCCCCAGAAAATTCAGAATCTTGCGGTATTCCCGCTCCGGATCGTCGCGGAAGTCCTCGTAGAACATGATGTGGACGTTGTCTGCCGGGAACAGCTCGAGAAATCGCTGCACCTGTGCGCAGTAGCTGGCAACCTCCCGATAAAGCAGTCCGCGCGGAACATGCGCCCCTACCGGAATGCGCAACCCTGCCCGGCGCTCGGTCTCTGCGGCCAGGGCGGCGGTCAGATCGCTGATGTTCTCGTTGCCGGTGGAGAGTCTCTGGCTATGCAGGGACGCCACCTGATCGACCGGATCACGCAGCGCGATGATGATCTTCGCGGACGGACAAAAGCCGTGGATCTCCCTGGCTGCCGCCTCGGAGAACAGGTACCACACGCTGCCATCCACGGCGTAGCGCTGCGACCCGGCGTCCTTGAAGTAGCCCAGGTAATCCGCCCGGCTGACCACGCCACTGCGGCCCGCGGTCAGATCCTGGTTGAAATGGTTGAACTCCTTGACCAGCGGCGAGCAGAACACCTCCGGGTGCGTTCCCAGATATTCATAAAGTGCCGTGGTTCCACATTTGGGTGCGCCGACCAGAAACAGGTTTGGATTCATGAGGGGTTGAAGGCCGCTGTTCAGTTGGTTTCAAATCGGATGCCAAAGTCTGCTTCGAGCCGGCGGTTCTCTTCGGCAAAGAACTCCTGCAGCCGGGCCCGGATTTCAGCGGGCAGTTCTTCCTTTTGCGGGGCGCGGTTGGCATGAATGGCCTGCCTCGGCGCCCTGCTGGCATCGATGCCGAGAAACTCGCAGGTTCGGGCCAGCACGGCTGCCGGCTCCCGGGCCAGTTCCGCCGTGGTCAATAACAGCAGATTCTGGCGTGGGTAATGCTGACACCAGCGCCGTAGCTGCCGCCAGTAGAGACCCCGCCGCAGATAGGAAAGGTGCTGGTGCTCGAAATTGCTGACGGCTGCGTTCGACTCCATCAGCTGGTCCAGGCTATCCATGATCTGGTGCTCACGGCGCATGGCATCGTTAAAGCCCAGCGTCTCGCGGCCTTTGCGAACCTCGTGCTGAAAATGAGAAAACGCCCGCTCGGCCGGATCCCGCAGGATCGCGATCAACTTGGCATCGGGCACCAGTTGCTTCGCCCGCGTCGGAACCTGGGGATGAAAAAGATAGTAGGGGGTGGCGTCACCGGTAATCGCGACGCCCTGTGCCTTGCGCAGCGCAAGCATCCGGCTCCGCAGCGGAAAAAATGCCCGGAAGCCGCGCTCGCCACGCGCGTGGTAGCGGTCGAGAAAATGGGTCTCTTTCTGGTAGGCGCAGGCAACCGAGGGGTGCTGCCAGAGATAGTCGCTGAGGGTGGTCGTGCCTGATTTCTGGGCACCGATGATGAGGTAGTCCGGCAGCACCCGAAGCGGCGCGGTCAGTACGCGCGGAAGCATGCGGATATCCTTGATCCGTCTGCGTTTTCTTTCGTATTCCTGCGCGGCGAGCGGCACTCCGGGCAGCGCCTCCGGATCGGCATGGCTGACACCGCCGTCGGCGGCGGACTGGGTGGAAAGTTCCCCGGTCATGGCAAAGGCTCCCTGACTTCGATCTTGAGAGGTTTGCTGGCACCCCGGGCCACAGCATTCTTGAGCAACCAGCGCGCGATACGGCTTAACGCCGCGCTGGCCTTGAACTGCGCCAGAAAATCGACTCCCGAGGCACCCAGCATGAGCCGCGGCGCGATGCGGATCGAGACCAGCACCACCAGCGCCGACACACTCAACCCCACCAGCAGGATGACGATATCGGCTTGGTTTCTCAGTGCCTGGGTGCAGCCCAGGCCGGCAAGCAGGCAAACGACCGCGATATTGAGTCCGGGCAGATGTGCACGGAAAAAATCGGCGGCTGAAAATCTGACCCAGTGCCTGGCGAACAAGCTCAGCATCAGGAAATTGACCAACAAGGCCAGGCTCACGCCGAGGGCGACCCCAGGCAGGCCATGAGCCACGCCGACAGAGCTGCCTGCCGCGATGAGACCGACATAGACCACATTGAGCGCAGTCGCCAGACGAAGACGGCCCACCGCCTGCAGCGCCGCTTCGGGCAGCTTCAAGGCCAGCCGGAAATACATGCCGGTACAAAAAATCTGGAAGGGCAGCACCATTTCATCCCAGCGGACCCCGAGCAGCAGATGGATGATCGGTCTGGCGAAGACAAACAGCAGGGCGCTCATGCCCAGGCCACCCAGGGCAATCATCGAGACCGCTTTCAGATAGCCACGGGCAAAACGCTCGGGATCCTTTGCCGTGACTGAAAATGCAGTCAATGCAAAGCGGCCAAACACCTTGCGATAGAGCGTGGTGGGGTACTTCATCAGGTCGTAGGCGCGTGAGTAGAGGCCAAGCGCAGCCGGCCCCAGCCCGCGGGCAACGACCATGTTGTCGATCTCGACCGCGAGTGCGTTGGCGATATTTGCGCTGGAGAACCCGAGCGTCGCGGACAGCGCCTCGGTGATTTCACTTCTGGTCATCCGATGCGGAGCAGGCATCGGCCGGAACCAGAACAGCGCCCCGGCGCGCAATATCTGATGCGCGATGCCCCCAGCAATCAGAGCGTAGAACCCCCAGTTCAGGTAGGCGCCGATCACGCTGATGAAGCCGTAACCCACGCAATAGCTCAGGAAATCGATCTTGGACATCAGCGCGTAACGGAATTCGCGCGCCAACTCGTGTTCCGACACCACCGAGATGGCGCGGCCCAGAAAAACGATGCCTATCAGCTGCGTCGCCAGCGCGCCATCGGGCGCATTCATCCAGGCAGCCCAGCCTTCGCCAAAGAAAAATGCCAGCAGTGCAAGACCCAAGCCGAGCAACAGGCAGATCAGGTGGATGCCAAACCGGAACGAGGGTGTCAGCACCTCGCGCTGGATGATCGCCAGGCCCGCACCGGTAAAAATGACGTTGTTGGCTACCCCGATCAACATCATCACGGCAGCGACCACTCCGAAATCTTCCGGCGTCAGCAGCCGCGCCAAAACCACGGTCACCGAAAGCTTGACGACCATCTGCAAGGCCACGGACGCACCCATCCACGCCATGGCGTCGGCGCTGCGCCCTGTCAATCCGGAGGAACTAGGTTTTGGCATGAAGAACTTGGAGGTTATGAGGTTCGGTCCAGACCTGACTCGCCGCGATACGAGTCGTGCTAGCGAATATCGCGAATCAGGTGAAAGGCTTCGGCGGCCTGCACACTCACCGTGGCCCCGCGCAGTCTAGCCAGTGCGGTCACCGCCTCCAGCGAGCGTGAATTGGGGAACGGCTTCATCTGACTCCTGAAACAGGCCAGGGCATCAAGCTTGCGTTGCAGGAAACCGCTGATGTCGACGAAGGCGGTCGGGATGAAGGCATCGTCCGCAAAGGGCGCCGCCCAGTCGGTTTCCGACAGGGTCTCGTAGGCGAGGATGCGCTTGACCGGGCAGTCGTTGATGGGGCGCGCCGCCACCAGCGCCGCAGTGAAGATCACCCGATGATCGACATGAAGGTCGCCCCGGAACGGGATGTAGAGAGTCTGGGCGGAGGTTTCGCGGATCAGGCGGGAAATCGCCATCGCAATCGGGTACGCCGGTTCGGCATCGAGGCGCGGTGCAGCGAACTCCTCAAAATGGGTTCTATGGACACCCAGCAGCTGGTGCGCGACCAGAGCCTCCTGCCGCACTTCGGCGACCCTTGCGGCGCTGAACAGTTCGGGTGCGCCCACGCTGGCGTTGGTCATGATCGCGACGTGCACCTCGTCGCCGTCAGCGACATGGCGGGCAATGCAGCCGCCAGCGCCCAGCACTTCATCATCAGGGTGTGGCGCGAGAACCAGTACACACTGCTTCATTCAATGCCCCACTTCGACGACATGATCATAGGCTTCCAGCCGGGAAAGCAGACGTGTTGAAAAGCCTGCAGCGCGCCGCCGCAGGCAAACCATGTCGGCATCGACAGCCACCGCTTGAAAACGGATTTGCGCCACATTTGCGGCATCGGCGTGCTCCAGCCACAGCACCAGGGCCGGGCATCGCACGGATTCGCGCGGTTGACCGGGACTTCCCGCATTGACCAGCCATGGAGCCTGATCAAGCGCCAGCGTACTGGGAGCCTGCAACTCTGACCAGTTCCGCAAGGGTGTCGACAGGCTGGAGACGCGCGCGCGATGGGTATGCCCGAAAACCCCAAGCTGAAAACCCCTTGCCGCCAGGCTGGCAATCGCCTCGGCACAATCCTCGGGACGGTCGAGGTAGCGCCAGTTTGCCGGGCCAAAGGGATTCGCGTGCGAAAAAAGCCAGTTCCCCAGCATCCATTCGTCCTGGAATGGCAGCGACTGCCAGGACTGCGGATCCAGACGGCCGACCGTCCAGTCGACGCTCTCCCGGATCCAGTCCGGCAGCTTCTCGGCATAGGCGGAGGCCCTGCCTGCTGCGACATCGTCATACATCGCATCATGATTGCCGCGGAGCAATATCGCCCGCCCGTCCCTGCAGAATTCGTGGACGATATCGAGCGTCTCGGCAACATCAACGCCGTAGGTCAGCAGATCACCCAGCAGCACGCAGTGGTCAAAGCCCCGCTCATTCACTGCGGCCAGCGTCGCCTTGAGCGCAATCGCGTTGGCGTGAATGTCGCCGATGACTGCAGTCCTCATGCCTGGCCCTGACCATGGCTCTCGATCCAGGACTCGATGCCCTGTCTGAGGCTTTGCGGCAGGTAGGCGATTTCCTGCCGGGCGCGGCTGATGTCCACTGGCGGAAATCCCGGCGAAAGGGGTTCGCCTTCAGTGACCTCGACCCGGATCAGGGACTCCGCCTGTCCGGTGATCTGGCAGATGATGGTCGCCAGCTCCACCAGACCATGGGCGCTGCCGGAGCCGATATTCAAGGTGCCGTCATGGCGGCGACGTATCGACTCGACAATGGCAGCGGCGACATCGTCAACCTTCACGAGATCGGCACGGTAGAGCGGATTCCGGATGGTGACCGGCTCGCCTCGTCCGAGCTGGTTCAGAAACCTCGCCACCGAGCTTTGCGCCGGCATGCCAGGGCCGTAGACCGAAGTCGGTCTGAGCACCGAGACCGCCATCTGGTCGCAGCGGCCGGCATTGGCGAATATCTCGCCCATCACCTTGCTGCCCAGGTAGGCGGGTGCATGCTCGCAGCCAATGGCGGCGCGCTCTGTAACTGCCTCGCCGGCATCGGCCGACAGAATGTTGGCACCGGATAAATACACAAAATGACGAACTCCAGCCGACTTCGCCGCTTGAATCAGCGTGTTGGTTGTCCAGGCATTGGCCCGCCAGCAGGCCTCCGCCTGGCTGAGATCCTGCAGGTTCGCCGGAATGTAGGCTGCGATATGGCAGACCGTGTCGAGGCCCCGCAACAACTGCGCCGTCTCGGCAGCCGCTGTTTCGAAATGCCAGGCCTTCCAGAGGCAGGCCGCGCCGACCGGCGGCGACCGACCCAGAGCGGTCAACTCCATCGCCGGTTCCGCCGAGAGGGCTCGCAGAACATGGCGGCCAATGAATCCGGTGGCTCCGGTGATGGCCGTCCGCATCGGCGTCATATCACCGGAACCGCGGCGATCAAAGTCGGGTCCACCACCGTCTCCTCCCAGTGGCGGAGAATGGTGAGGGGCTTGATCACCGGCTGGCGAACGGTTTCGCCAAGCAGCAGGTGCCGCAGGCAGATTTCGGTCTCGTTGAATCCGCAGACCGCTCGCAGCGGCGTGGTACCCGAAAAGCGTCCGTTGATTTCAAAAACCTTTGGCTGGCCTGAATCATCGATCCGGAACTGGAAATTGGCCGGGCCATGGGGCTTCAAGGCGCAAGTCCAGGCACGAACTGTTTCTGCCAGTTCGAGGTTCTGATCCACATAGGCCCGGTAGGTGTTGCCGTCGCGCAGGTCTCTGCGCATGACGATGACCGCATCGCAACTGCCATCGAAGTAGATGCCGCTGGCGGTGTATTCGCCGTCCTCAGCACCCACACATTCCTGTACCACCGGACTGGCGAGGGTGCGGACGGCACCGTCGAGTTCATCGCGCGAGCTGACTCTCGACACGCCGTATGACCTTGCCCCGTTGCGCGGCTTGACGATGAGCGGAAATCCCCGCCGCGCGATCAGGCCATCGACCGCCCCGGACACTTCCGGCAGCACCGAATCCGGGGCAGGAAAGCCTTGTGCCTGCATGAAAGACGCCGTCAGGTACTTGTCATCCGCAATCGCCACCACTTCGGGGCTGCTGACCAGAATCTGGCAATTGAAGGTGCTCTCAAGCCGTGATCTGGCAGCGGCCAGAGGCGCCAGCTCGACATCGGTTCCCACAAACAGCAGATCGGGATGCTCGCGATCCAGCAATCGTTCGATCGACGCGATGTAATCCGGGTCGAGGGCTTTGGGAATTCTGTAGCCGGCATCGCACCAGTAGAGCCCCGCAGACAGCGCACTGACATCGGCACCAACGATGCGCAGCGGCAAATCCATGCGCCGCAGCGCCCGGATGATCCCCTGCCCCAGCAAAGCACCGGCACCGGTCACGACCACCGAGAGTTTCCGGTTCATCAGCGGCCTACCGGTATCGATCCAGCACTGCAAGCGACCGTGGCCAGATGGACGCGGATGGAATGCAATCCGGATTCAGCGGCGCGGCCAGACGGAACCCCGATGAGGGGACAGCCCATGGTTTTCAGCGTTGAAAGCAAGAAATTCATTGCAGAAGTCAGTTGAGATTCAAGCCGGCAGCAGTGGCCGCGCAGCCGCCTGGGCGGACTGGGCCCGACGCCTTTCTTTTTTCCATTCCAGCGTGACCAGAAATAGAATCACGAAATAAACCCAGGTCATCACGAAGCGCAGTCCCATGTGGGTAATGCTGAACAGGAACTCCGGAATCATGTAGGGGACGATGCGCATACCCCCGGAACGGACGATCAAGCCGATGAAAATTCCCATCATGACTATTCCGGGAATACCGTACGAGAACAGCACGGTGCCGAATGAGGAATGTATTTCGGTCTTGCGGCCGTCGTCATACCAGCGATAGTTGCCGCTCTCGCCTGCACCAAAGATAAGCATCTCCGGGTTTTCCCAGATGCGGTCATAGCCACGCCCTTCCAGGTTGTCATCGCCGCCCTCGGCACCCAGGCTCTCAAAGCGGGTAAACAGGTTGTCAATTCGCCCTTCAACCAGACTGATATTGGCGGACAAAACCACAACGGCGACCAGTCCGCCAATCAGCAGCTGCGTTCTGTTGCGGGTGCCAGAAAGCATGAGAAAAATCACCGTGCTAATGGTCGCCGCTTTTGAAAGAGACAAGAGCGCGAGCCAGAGACACATCAGGATGCCGACGGAATAAAGCGAATCGCGCAGCATGCTGCGGCCTCGGTCATAGGGCAGCGCCAATATCGAGGCACAAACCAGAGCGTAATAGCCCAGCTGATTGGCATTCTTGAAGAAAAGAAACTCTCGATAGCCTCGCTGGGCAAAGAAGAATGACAGCACGAACTGGAGCGCCACCGAGGCAAGCACTGTCGAGCGGGTGATATTGATGACATCACCGCCATAATACTGATACAGCGACAGCACCAGAAACACCATGATCAGATTGAAGAAGTAATAGATCGGTGGCACTGCAATTCGGCTATCCGAATGCCAGGACGCCCAAAACAAGGAGATCATCATCCCGTAAACGACGAAGGCGCCCATCGCCCACATCAGCGAGGTGCCCTCTTTGTTGAACAAGGTCAGCTTCGCGTTTTTGATTTGCAGTGAAATCACCACCGTCGCGCCGAGCATCAAGAAGCTCGACATCTGCATGGAGCCCTTGGCAAATATATAGAACGGAAATGCCATCAGTCCGGCAATCCAGAACACCAGTGCCGCCTTGGTTCTGGAGGCCTGGATGACATCCTGCCCGAGCTTCTGCGCCATCGCCGCTTTTCTCACAGCAGCGCTCCTGATCGATCGCCGAGGCTGAAGATCATGTCCACCACCGAGAGATTTTCGACGAATCCACTGGCGGCCATCACCTGCTCATAGACCAGTGGCGTGTATTGCTGCCAGATGATCTCGATGCCGTTGCGGGCAAAAAGCTCAAGGTCCATGTAAAGACGGCCCCCGGGCCCGGAAAGATAATGGGTGGCGCCCAGTTTCTGGCAGATGGAGAGCAGCATCTCGGTGCTGTTCCCGTCTACCTGCAGGTCGGATGAACGCAGAGTGGGCGTGCTTATTCCCAGCTGCTGCATGGCCCAGTCACTGAAGGTCTGGTTGACGCTGCTGAGCTGGTGATCATCGCCGTCCAGGTAAAGCGGCTTCAGTGTTTCCGCCACGGCCTTGAAATGGGCAGCCCGGGCGTAATTGGCCTGCAGGGTATTCCAGTGTTTTTTTCGCCACTGTGAACGCGGATCGATGCGTACATCCTGAATGCGCATGTCCGGGTTGCCATTCATTGGCAGGGTAAACCACTGCCAGCCATTCTGGGACTTGATCTTGTTGCGGTTTTGCAGACCGCCCACCTGGTATTGCACATGATCGAGATGCACGAACACATCACAGTGCTTGATCTTGTGGAAATAACCTGGATACGGGAGATATTGCGGCTGATGAATACCCACAACTTTCATGGCGTGTCGGGCTCCTCGCGCAACAGGGCCATCAGGCGGATGTCGCGCCAGCTGCCACCGATATAGGCCGCCCTGCGCAGGGTTCCCTCGGTGACGAAACCCAGCGACTCATACAGCCGGATGGCGCGGGGATTATGGTCATAGACACGCAGCCAGATGCGTTGCAGATTGCGTTCTTCGAACCCATAACGGATCAGCAGCGCGCAAGCCTCGCTGCCGAGCTTGCGGCCCCAGGCTGCGGTATCGCCGATCCGGATGCGCAATTCGGCACTGCCAGCGATGGGGTCGATATCCACCAGGCAGCAGGTGCCGACCAGCGGCGTGCCATCGCAGGTCTTGTCACAGAGACCAAACCACACTGCATGCGGTGATTTGAGCGCCTGCTCGAACCAGGCCTGCTGTTTCACCTCGTGGACCGGCTCGTAGGTATTGGAAAACTGCATCACCGCGGGGGCGTTGACGAATGCACGCAGGCGCTCGGAGTCATCGCGCGCCAGCGAGCGGAGCAGCACGCGCTCGCCGTGGATGCCCGGCATCTCGGTCACGAACCCTGCCCGCCAGACCCGGCCTGGGGATGCTCGACAGCGGGGTCGGCGGGATTGGCTTCATCCTGCCGCAGCAGCACCAGAGCGGAGCCGAAGATGATCTTCACATCCAGCCAGAACGACCACTGGCGCACGTATTCGACATTGATGTCCTGGCGGGTGGTCCAGTCGTTGCGGAAACCGCCACGGGTGAAGGTCCAGGCGCTACAGCCAGGCGGCATGGCGAAGCGCAGCAGCTGCTCGTCGCTGTAAAGCGCGGCATTCACGGGCACATCCGGTCGGGGTCCCACCAGGCTCATGGTGCCGCTGAGCACATGCAGCAGCTGCGGCAGCTCGTCAATGCGCCACGCGCGGATAAAGCCACCAATGGGGGTGAGTCGGGCGTCGCTGGCGGTCACTTCACCCGCGAAACCTGCCGAGCCGTCGGCATTGTTTGCCACCATCGAACGGAACTTGAGCATGGCGTATGGCTGGGCCGCCAGCCCGAGACGCTCCTGCCTGAGCAGGACCGGCCCCCGGCTGGTGAGCCGTACCGCCAGCGCCGTGATTGCCAGCACCGGTGAGGCCAGCAACAGGATGGCTCCAGAAACAATGACGTCGAGCAGACGCTTGAGCAGGCGCAGCGCGCGGCGCTGCTGCCAGGGCAGACGTTCCGACTCGGCAGCGAGTGTGGTTTGCACGCGTCGCAAGAAATCCTGCGGCAGGCTCATCAGGCGGCCTTTGCGGCGGGGAGTA
The DNA here is from genome assembly GCA_046598075.1 of Stagnimonas sp. Taxonomy (GTDB): domain Bacteria; phylum Pseudomonadota; class Gammaproteobacteria; order Nevskiales; family Nevskiaceae; genus Stagnimonas. The sequence goes on along the minus strand of JBKJJE010000077.1, from coordinate 62,301 downwards.
TCCCTGCCAGCACCGACTGCATCGCATCCGCGATGCGGTTCATGTGACTCTCATCCAGCGTCGTGTCCACCTGGAACATCAGGCTTCTGCTGGCAAGGTCGTTGGCGACAGGCGTCCTGGTGGTGGCTGCGGGGTGGTGCTGGAATGCGGCCTCTGCATACATCGCCGGGCAGGCGCCGACAAAGGTGGGAATGCCCTGTGCCAGCAGACCCGCCTGGACGGCATCACGGTCAATGCCCTGAGCTACACGCAGGTAATACTTGTAATAGGCGTGCTCGACCGCGGGGGGCAGGATGGGCACCTCCAGCTGCGGCAGGGCCCGGAGCCTGCTGCTGAGCAGCTCGGCATTGCGGCGACGATGCGCCACCCAGCGATCGAGCTTGCGGAGCTGCAGCCTGCCAATTGCCGCCTGCATTTCGGTCAGCCGCCAATTACTGCCAAAGCCTTCATGCAGCCAGCGAAAGCTGTGACCAACGACCGGGGCCATTGCCTTGTCATAGCTTTTGCCGTGTTCCTTGTATGCCCAGCATTTTTTCCACTGGGCGGCGTCCTTGAGCAGCAGCAAGCCGCCCTCGCCTCCGGTGGTCATGATCTTGTCCTGGCAAAAGGAAAATGCCGCCAGATGGCCGATGCTACCGACCGGCCGCCCCTTGTACCGGGCACCGTGCGCCTGGGCACAGTCCTCGATCACCGCAAAGCCGTGCTGTTCGGCCAGCGCCATGATCGGATCCATGTCTGCCGGCCAGCCGGCCAGATGCACGACGATCACCGCCTTGGTGCGCGGCGTGAGGCAGGCGCTGATGCTGTCTGCGGTGACCGCCTGGGAGTCGATGTCCACATCGGCGAATACCGGCGTGGCGCCACGCAGCACAATGCTGCCGGCAGTGGCGAAGAACGAGCGGGGGGTAGTGATGACTTCGTCCCCGGGACCGATATCCAGCGCGATCATCGCCAGTTCGAGCGCCACCGTGCCGTTGGCGAGCGCAATCGCGTGCGGCACGCCACAGTAGGCCGCGTATTCCCGCTCAAAAGCGTCGCAATGCGGCCCGGTCCAACGATTCACCTTGCCGGACCTGAGCACTTCGGTCGCCGCCTCGATCTCGTCAGCATCGAAGCGGGGCCACTGACTTTTAATATCCATCGTGATCATTCAATCGGCGTGTAATCGTATCTGTAGTACCCGTATTTGGCGTAGCCGTAACCACTCTCCGACTTGGTGACTGCGTTCATGACGACGCCGCGCACAGCACCACCAGCCATCTTGAGGCGCCGCACGGCTTCTTCGATCTCGTGGATCGGGTGACGACCATGCCGCAATACCAGATACACCGAACCAACCACACTGCCAATCACGCTCGCGTCGGTCACGGCCAATACCGGAGGGGTATCGAGAATCACCGTGTCGAATTGCTCTCCGAGCGTATTCAGCAAGCTGGTGAACTGGCTGGACTGCAGCAGCTCCGCGGGATTCGGCGGAACATTGCCGGCAGGGATCAGGAACAGTTGTTCATTGATGGCCGTCATGCAATCGGCAATGGTATGGCTGCCAGCCAGGATATTGGACAGCCCCGGCGAGCGCTTGGCCCCAACCAGCGTGTGCAAACGGCCACGCCGCATGTCGGCGTCGATGAGCACAACCCGTTTTCCGGTCTGCGAAATTGCCGCAGCAAGGTTTGACGAAATGAACGACTTGCCCACCTCGGGCGAGCAGCCGGTAAGGGCAATCACCTTGTTCTTGGCATCGAACTGTGAAAACTGCAGCGAGGTCCGCAGGCCACGGATGGACTCGGTAGCAGGATCATGCGGGGCCTTGAAGACCAGCAGCTGTGGCTCTTTTATCGCACCCGATTTGGTGTTGCCGAACAGCGTCCGCTCGTTCTGCGAGAAAGCGACGGTGGCCAGCACCGGCAGCGACAAGCGTGCCTCGATGACGTGCGCGTCGCGAACGCCACGACGGAGCAGCTCGCGCAAGGCGATCAGCGAGAGCCCGAGCACCAGACCCAACAGCAAGGCCAGCATCCGTACCAGCAGCGGATTTGGCCTGACTGGTGCCCGCGGCAGGATCGGACTGTCGACGATATGGACGTTGCCGATCTCGCCGGCCTTGACGACGCGTAGCTCCTGCACCCGATTCAGCAGCGAGACATAGATCTCGCTGGAAACGTCCAGTGACCGCTTGAGCTGCACCAGCTCGAGCTCGGCCTTGGGCAAAACCTTCAATTGGGATTCAGCGGCGGCTCTCGTCCGCAGCAGCTCCTCCCGACGCGCATCCACCGCGCGTACAGATGGGTGCTTGGGGGTGAGTTGCAGGATCAACTCGGCACGCTGCAGATTCAGCAGCGAGAGCTCCGACTCGATCTTCACCATCTGGTCGAGCAGCGACTGCCCCTCCGACTCGATGCTGACCGCGCCCTGACGCAGACGGAACTCGTTCATCGCGCTTTCGGCGGCCTTGACCTCGGCTTTCACATCCGGCAGCTGCGCCTCGATGAAGCCCACCATCTGCGCCGCCTGCTCAGAACGGTACTCGATGTTCTGGCGGACAAAGGCCTGAATGAAGGCGTTGAGGATGTCGCGGGCCTGTGTCGGGCTGGTGTGCTCGTAGCTGACATCCAGCAAACCCATGGCGGTGCGAGAGCTGGGGTTGGCGGAAACCTGCTTTCGCAAAATCTCGGCCACGTTGACGGGATCCCTTCGCGTGATGTAGACCTCGACCCCGGGGTTGATCCGCAGCTGACTCACCTCGATGCCGAACTTGCCGTTACCGAATGGAACCTCGGCATAGACGCCGACGGTCCCCTTCAATACCGCATGTCCCTCGCTGTCGAACACCGAGTATTCGGTGTCACCTTCGCGCACCAGGGCAAAGCGGTCGCCATTCGCGGAATCGGGCACGGTGAACCGGCCCAGCTCGATTTTCTCGCCACCCCAAGCATAGTGGGCGAACCCGATGTAATGCCCGAGCGCGCCGAAGGGCGGGCTGCCGAGAGAGTCGCCCCGGTAGCGTCGGGCTTTCGCCTGACCAAACATCGGAAAATATCGGGGCTCGACGGTTACGTTCAGACCGAGACGATCCACCACGACCCGGGCAATATCCCGCGAGCGCAGCTGATAGGCCTCGGCGCCCGGCTGGGCATCGGCGGTAAACAGACGGGAAATGGCCTCGAGCCCTGGGGGGGGCGCAGGTCGGTCGATCTGCAGGACTGCATCTGCCCTGTAGATCGGCGCGGTCTGGTAGAGATGGACGGAGGCCACTCCCAGCACCAGGATGATTGCGGCCGCCATGATCCACCAGCCATCTCGCATGGCAATCCAGATGGACATCGGATCAAAACCCTGTTGATCGAGCGCCGCAAATTGTTGGGAGGACGAAAGTTCAGACATTGGCAACGGACTCGGTCGCGGAACGGGTAGGTGAAAGACTTATTGAGCGGTGAGGCGCTCGAGATCCCGCACGAAGCTCAGCGACGGCAGTATCTGGCTGAACAGGCGGTTGAAGCGGGTCACCGAGGCCGACGAGACATAGACGACATCGCGCGGCAGCAACGCAAACTGGGTGGACAGCAGCAGCGCCTCGGGGCTGCGGGCATTCAGATGGAATACCTTGGGGGTGCCCGGCGTTGCGCCATCCCGAATGATGTAGAGACGCCTCGCATCACTCGCGAGCGGATTCAAACCGCCAGTGTCCGCCAGCGCATCAGCCAGGGAGAGACGTCCGTTCTGCATTGGCACAGCAGCCTGCCGGTTGACCTCGCCCATCACATAGACGCGCTGGTCACGATTGCTCGGCACATACACCACATCGCCGGCACGCAAGATCCAGTTCTGGCTGTAATCCGCCTTCTTGTCCATTGCCGCCACATCCACCTCGGCATTCTTGGCGTCCCTGGTGAGCTTCACCGCCGAGGCATTGGCCTCGGGCGTCATGCCGCCCGCCTTGCCGATCGCATCGAGCACGGACAGCGGCACATCGGTGATCGGCACCAGACCGGGCTTCACTACGCCCGGGCCAGTCACCAGCGCGTTCTGGCTGCGGAACGACTGCACCCGCACATCGAGTTGCGGGTTGCGGATGTACTCGCTCAAAACGCTGGTGATGCTGCGGCGAACTTCCCTGAGCGTCATCCCGGTGACCTTGATTTCGCCGGCGAAAGGGAAATAGATCGAGCCATCCTGGGTGATCACATGCCCGGGCTGGGCTGCGGCGAGACCGCTGTCGGCACCCAGCGCCAGGCTGGCAGTCTGGTCGGCGGGCTGCAAAGGCGTGGACAGCTCGGGCCGCCCCCAGATGTTGATGGCCAGCACGTCGCCTGCTGCCACCCGGTAGTCATAACCCTGGCCGTTGCTGCTCAGTTCGGCAACGGCGTTGGCGGAGGTAGTCTCCTCTGCCACAGGCAAAACCAGCTGCTCTGCAATAACCTCCGGGGTGATCGTGACAATTGTGATTTCCGGCGTTTCGCCCTCGCTTACGTCTTTGCTATAGCTGAAGTCGCTGTCATCGAGGTGAAGGCCCGGGGCCAGACTGTTGCAGGCTGACAGCATCGTCGCTGCAAGCACCGCCGGCAATGGGAAAAATCTGGCAATCATCAAGAAACTCCTGATTAAAAATCTGTTGTGAACCGCAAATGCATTTCCATTGCGCACCAGGAGCATCCTGCGTCCGGGCAAGCGAAGTTTCTGTCCGCCCAGAGGGCCGGAACAGGAACGCCACTTTCGAGGTTTAAGGCTGCTGGCTCCTATTTGCCAACCTGCGAACCCTGAATCACTGTCGCTGGCGAGTCGCGCAATGCAGTCGTGTCAGAGCGCCGAAAGCGGCCCGCAGCTGTGGAAATTCCCGCAGAATGACTGCTTGATTATTGACTCCGTCCTGACAAAGAAGACACGGGCAGACACCCTTCCGAACTGAAGAATTCCCCATCCGCAGTTCTTCTTAAAGTTCCGCCCGACACGCCGACTAGTGTAATTGATTTCAATGGCATCGTCCGGCATTTGGCGTCGCCGGCATGGAGGTTCGCAGGCCTGAAATCGGCCGACGCTCTGCTACGCGGCGCCTGTTCGATATCACGATGAGCGACGCTGGCCGCTCACAGCTCAGTGGTCAGCACTGAAGGCTACTTGGTTGGGGGTCGGCGCGAAGACAGTTCGGACTCTAGACCTCGGCAATATGAGATCGAAGTAAGAATATGAGACCAAACAAGAAAGGCCCGTATCGCTACGGGCCTTTGTGTTGTTGGTTGGGAGACTAGGGCTCGAACCTAGATAAACAGTGTCAGAGTCAGATCGCTAAGCCGTCCACATGCGACTGATTGTAAAGGATTATCGGATTTTCGACATTCCCGTATCAAGCAGGTCGCACCCCTTGGTAAGTCCATGATTGCATTGGACCTGAAATGTAAACGGGAAAGGAATTGTCCGCTTCGACATCGGCCAATTTGCGGCGCGCTGTGAAGGCCTGACAGCCCCTCGCCTGATGCTGACGCTGGGCCGACAAGCGCCCTCATTCGAGCGTGAGGGGCCAATCTGCTCGGAATGGTGCGCACAGCTACCCGGGCGGTTCCGGCACCTTGATTTCGACCGGGTGCGAGTATCAATCCTGCCTGTCGGTCTGCCCTGCGACCCCGGTGCGCGATTTGATGATCGCCACGACGATCGCCTCGAGCGCATAGATAAGCCGGGTGCCCATGTGACCAGCGACGCTCGTCGCGGCCAACGTCAGGGCAATCGGGGTGTGGTCGATCAGTAGCAGGCCAACAGTGAGGCCAGCCGACGCGCTGATGACGGCCTCACCGACCAGCTCGCTCAGGCTGAAGGTGGCTTTCTTGTCCCCCACTTTGCGCAGGTAGGCGGCGAGCCCGCCCAGAATTGAGAACGCGGCCATCATCAGAAACGCCTCGAGGTTTTGCTTCATGAAGACCCAGTTCATTTAGGGCTCCCTGCCAGCGCCGCCGTCCGGCACTGCCGGTACTGAGTCGCCACGTCCACCAGCTTGATGGTGGTCGCCGCGAAGCTCTCGTCCAGCACCACTGTCAGCAACGGGCAGCTGGCCACCACCAGCGGGCTGGGTGCCGGTGAGGGCGGCGTTGACCAGGTCGAGCACGCCGTCAGCGTGGCGGCAATCGCGATACACGGTGTTTTCACGGGTCTTGCTCTCCACGGTTTGGCGGATGGTGGTGTTCTTGATCTCGATGCCTGCGATCTCGCGCGCCGCCGCTGTTTGCGCAGCGGTGGCCACTGTCGCAATCAACGCCTCGTCGGCCACCTGCTGGCCGGCCTCAAGCGCGCGGCCATCGCTGCGGCCCCAGAGGTAACCACCCAGCCCGGCGACAGAGGTGGCTGACACTGCGGCAAGCAGCACGTAGGGCAGGATCGGGGCGGCGATCATGGGTATTGAGCCCGCGCCAGCTCGAAGTGCGGCATGTCGCGGAAACTCACCCAGTTGCCACCCCAGATAATCGCAATTCCGAGCGCCTTGGCGGCGGTCTGGATGGCCTCGGCAATCGGATAGAAGTGCGCGGCCTGCCAGCTCAGGTCGAGATCGCCATCGCGATCGATGTCGACGAGCGGCGCAATGTCCACGGCGTGACTGACCAGGCCAGCGACCCCTGCAGCAGCTTTGGGCAGGTGACGGCTGTTCATGGTCTTGCTCTTGCCGGCGGCGAAGTACTCGCGCTGCTTTGCGAGGGTGCGCACACCCTCGATCACCATGAATGGCGGCGCCGGCGAATCGGCAACCTTGCGCACCAGGCGCACCAGGTCGGGATGCACGCCAATCAGACGTTGCTCGTCGCGGACAGATAGCTTGGTCATGGTGCGCTCCGTTTACACGGCAATCGCAGTGGGGTTCACCAGCATCCATGCCGCATAAGCCTGAACATCCTGACGCTGCGTTGGATCGTAGCTGTAGCTCACGCCGGATGTGTAGATCGGCGCAGGCACACCACTGATCCGGTGCGCATCGGAGTTTGCTTTACTCAGCCAGAAGCCGAACACCGTCAGTCCGCGATATTCCAGCGGCGCACCCTCCGCCGTACCGAGCCGGTAATTCTTGTGCTCAATCGGACGCCCGTAAGCGCCCATTACCGGCACACCGATTTCCGTATTGATCGTCTGTTCAACTGCCATGATCTGCTCCTTGTGAGATTGCACTCTTGAAAGCGCGATTGATGATTGCGTCTTCGGTGAGCCGTGGTGAAAACGTTTTCTCGATTGCGGCAACAGCTTTCACCCGCAAATCCGTGGCCTCCTGCTTGAGCCGCTGCATGCCGCGAATGATTCCATCGGCAGTCTGCTGATCGCCAGCAAGCACCGCAGCAAGCAGTTTTTCGTTGCGCGCGTAGAACATCTTGCCGCGCTGTTCGATCTGCTTTTTGAGGTCGCTCAAATCACGTTCGTTCATTGAGCTAGCGCCTTTACTTTCAGCGTGCCGGTGTTCAGATCGAGCGTGGCGCCTGTTGCGTTCACGAAAGTGACCGTCGCAGTGTCCGTGGCAGTGATGTCGGCGAACAGTTCGATTCCTTGCGTGCTCAATGAGAACGAGGGGCACGCCATGTCGCCAAGAACTGCGCCAGCGACCGTCACGGTTGTGGTCGTGGAGCTTGCGGCGGACGACAGCACAATCGCAGAGAGTGTGCCGGAGGCCAGATCAAGTGTGCCGCCCGTGTCGTTGCGGAAAGTCACGCGGACGGTGTTGTCAGCAATGACATTCGCAGTGAGCTTGATGCCCAGCGTGTTGAGCGAGAACGAGGCGGTGGCAGTGTCGCCAGTTCCCAGCCTTGCACCGGTGACTGTCACATCGGTGGTGGTTTCCGCGCCAGTAGCGAGCGACGGCGGATCGTAGGTAGAGCTTCCCGTATATCGATTGCTGCGCAGGCTCGGCGGATTGAACGAGGCGGAACCAGTGAATCCATCCAGCGGTTTCCAGCCAGTGTTGCCAGTTCCGGTGCGCTTCTGGAAAGTGATCCCAGTCGCGGCAGTACCCGCGATGAGCGTTGCGAGCGCCCCGATAGGCGCAGTGACGACACCTTCAGGGGAACTCGTGCAGGTGTAGCGCGCAGAGTTCCCACCGAAGTTGCCGCCCACCAGGATTGTGGTCTGCCGTCCGCCAGTTGAGTTGCTTGTTGCAGTGGCACCATCCGTGGTGTTTCCGAGTGTGGTCAAGAACGGAAACGGCTGCGGAGTGCCTGCGGTGCAGCTCAGGGTGATGCCGGTAGTCGCAGAGATTGCAGCGTTGGCAATCAATCGAACATGCGTGAGGGTCACGTTGTCGCTGTTGTAAGCGTTGAGGTTGATGCCGGTGGCATATCGCTTCGTGACATTGCCCTCGATGAGTAGGGACTCTTTCACGCCAGTTTCCGGCGTCACGGTAACGACTGAAATGCCCGCACCGTTGGCGGCAGCAGAGCATTCAAACGTGTTGTGGACAACAGCGATGAAGCTGCCGGGGTTTTCGATTCTCAGACCGCCAGAGGTGAGTGTGACGTTGCTGTAAGCGGTATTCCCACTCACCATCGCATTGGTTACTTTATTTATGGCAACCGAACCAGAGCCGCGCAGCAGAATAGTGGCATCAGTTGCGACAGTCCGACCTTCAACCATCACGTTGTTGCACAGATGCAAACCGTTGGTGAAGTTGATGGCGGAAAAGGCCGGGTCTTGCACGCCACCGATAATCACGTTGTCGCTGACGTTTGCTCGCAGCACGTCGTTCGTCCGCATCGAGCCGCCGATCAAGAGATTGCGGCACATTTGCAGGTTGGTCATCGGCTGCGTGCCGTCCAAGCCTCCCGGCGACACAGCCAGTGCAATCGAAGTCTGGATAATGGTGTTGTCGTTGAACACGAACTGCTGCGCGCCACGATTCGGGCTGTTGCCCGTAGCTTCTGCATCCAATGGGGCATCCGTGATGCCGTAGTAGAAGCCATTGATGATGCGGATGTTCTCGACGTTTCGCTGGTGCGCCGTGCCGCTGCGACCAGCCGACTTGTTGATTAGGTTGTTCGCGTAAGGGCCGAAGAACGTGCAGCCGTCACAGAGAAGATCACTGACGGTGTATTGGATCGCGCCGACCAGTTCACCCAGGGTGAAGATGCCATCACCACGAATATTGTTGAACAGAATGTCGTGGATGTGGATGCCGTATGTATAGGACTTCATGCCACCGAACACATTCGATCCGGCAGTCACGTAGAAGCCATGCATCTGCTCATTGATGAGCACGATGGCGATTGCGCCAAGAGATGCCACACCGCCAAGGTTGCCTACGAAGCTGACCACGTTTCCGACAACGGCAGTGATGGTCGCTTGCGCAGTGACTCCACTATCAAGTGCCACGCGAAGGACTTTGCCGACAGTGAACCTTGCCGCACTCACCAGCGTGACAAATGAATCCGTGCCGTTGTAGGCGACCGCCAGCGTGCTACTCAATGCGGTCTGAAGTTCCAGCGCCGAGCCGTCAATTTGAAAGTCGGAGAACTTGTGGTTGTTGGTGTTGGTGCAGAAGAATAGATGGGCATCAGGCTGCGAGCCGAGATTGCCCACACGATAGAACCATTCCGGGTTGAGCTTCCAGATGGTGCCCCAGCCGGAGCCGCTGATCTTGAGGCCCGACTTGTTGCGCACATCGATGCCGCGCAGGTTCAGGCCGGTTACGTCATTGTTGCTGGTCCCCGGTTCCCACCAGTAGACGCCGAAACCACCCATGCTGCCTTCGTCGCCAGAGAGATCGCACCACTGCATCATGCGACTGGCAGCGCGACGATTGGTGTCGGCGTAGGTCACATCATTGGGCACGGCCCCGAAGTCGGCTACGCTGACTTTCCCGCGCGTGTCACGTTTCCAGCGCCGCCCGATGGCATCGACAATGACGGTGCCGTTGTTGTCAGCGGTTGTAGTGTCTGCCAAGTCGAGAATGAAGCGTCCGCCGCCGCCCGCTGATTGCAATGTGTGGCAGCGAATGTCTGCGGAGGCCGAACTGTAATTTGAGAAAAACAGCCGAAGTGCCGCGACTGTAGCTACGGGGCTGCCTGTAAAATCAAAGCCAAACCAGTTGGCATTCAACAATCCACCGATCAGTTTGTATTCCTGAAACACCCCAGGCGCCGTATCGGGCTGCGCGTCGTTGACGTGAACCACCATGCCAAGCTCGCGGCGAAAAGCGGGGATCGCATCGCGCGCAGCCAGCGTGGCCACGGTGCGAAACCCGCCAAGGCCGTAAAAAGGATCATGCGTCGGGTACTGGTCTTGATCGTCAGCCGGAACCAATTTTGCATATACCGCTTGTCCAGGGATTCGCATCGGTTTGCTCCGGGCAATAAAAAACCCGCTCAAGGCGGGTTGTGGGGGATTCGGTTGGCGCTGCGGCTATTCGTCCGCTGCGGCTCTCAGCTCTTTCGCGCGTTCGTTGAAGTTGTGCATCAGTTCGGTGATGCGAGCCTCGATCTCCTTGATGTCTTCCCGCGGCGCATCTTCGGCGACACGCTCGCGCTTGAGCTTGCGCTGCGCCGCCACCCGCTCGCGGGCCGTATCCGCAGCCTTGACCAGAACGGCTTCCGGGTGCGCTTTCAGATAGTCGTCCGTCGGCTTCTGATGATCCCGCCGCCCCTTGATCTCCGCTTCGTGGCGGGCCATGTCATCAAGGTTACGGTAGAAGGCATCTGCCTCGCCGGACTGGCTGTCAGCCTTGCCGTAGAAACGGCCAGCGAGTGGAATCTTGTAGGGCGGCAGTTCCTCGCCTGAAAACGCGGCACTGATCGACTGCTCCAGCTTGCTCAACTCGCGTCCGGCACCGCCCGTGGCCTGCCCCACCAGAAAGTCGATCTGATCCGGCGTCGGACTCAGCACCTTGCTGGCCGTATAGTCGGTGCCACCCAGCGCGTTGTTGAGGATGTGCGCCAGCCACTTGGCGGGTTCGGTAGCCGTGTCCTTGGTGCGCAGGTAACCGGGCTGCGTGCCGTTGCTGTAGTCGCGGCGGGCGATGGGCTTGCCTGTCCAGTCCTTGTTTTCGAGTAGCGCCACGGCAGGGTCAAAAGGCGTCGGTGTCAAAGTTTGCGCAGGGGTGCTGGTGCCGATGGGGTTCATCGCCGAGGCGATGGTCACCAGCAGATCCAGAACATGCTCTCCCGGCGATTTCAGGCCGCGCTCGAAGTCCTTGTTGATGTGGCCCTGCGTCCATTCCTCGTTGCCGCTCATCAGCGCCTCCATCGCATGGCGACTGATATTGGGGATGACGTGAAAGCCCAACGGATACGGCACGCTCACATACTTCTTGTTGCCGATGGGGATGATGAAAGCGCGCTCGCGCACGAACTCCGGCGGCTCTTCGTCATTAAGCCCGGCAAAGGCCAGCATCACCGCCTGCATCGCGCCCAGCATCAGGCCACCTGCCAGAATCTTCTGCCCAGCTGGCCCGGTCATCGTCTCAACCAGACGGGTGTTGCCCTGCATCGCAGCATTGAAGAAGGCATACAGAGCGCCGATTTTCTGCGCAGATGCGCCTTTGCGGTTGAAGTTGACGGTGATCTCTTTCGCCTGCTGCGCGGATCGTTCCGGCGTCAGGCCCGCGTCGATGGCGGTCTTGTAGACGGCCAGGCGGGTCGCGTTTTCGATGGACTCGTTGAAGTCGGAAAGAAAGTTGCCGAGCGCGCGGAACAGCATCAGCGATATTTTCTTGCCGGGATTTTCGCTTGCCTTGTTTAAGGCATCGGCAATCGCCTCGCCGCGCTCCTTGCCGGTGAGGAACATATCGCGGTAGCCAGTGCGGCCGCCTTCGAGCTGCATCTGCTCCCACACCTGCGCCATCTGCTGCGTCGAGCGTACGCCGCGCCGAAGCTTGAACTCGCTTGCGTAGATGGCCGTGAAGGCAGCAGGCCAGTTCTTCAGCACATCCGCCTGCTTGCCTGCCAGCGGTGTCGTCGTGAGGTTCATCGTCGCAGCGCCCACATCACGAATGCCGTTGACGATGCCGAACACCGGGTTGTAGCGGGTGTTCACCGACGCGAACCAGCGGGTGATTGTGGCAAACAGACGCATCGCGCCGTCAAGTTGATCCACGTCCAGATTCTTGAGCGCCGTCGCCATGCGCGCCGCACGCGGGTCGCGCTCGTTGAAAGTGATGGTCGCCTCCACGATCTCGCTGTTCTTGCCGGGGCGACGCGCCACCACCACGTTGTCGTCACTCTTCTGGCTGCGATCCACCACCTGCGTAACTAGACCGGTCTTGGGGTCGAAGACGATTTTCTTCTTCACCACGTTCACCCGCCAGAACGTCGGGTTTGGGTTGAGGATGGCGAGGCCGAGTAGCGCATTGGCCACACGGTTCTTCTCGCCACGCACAATCGCGTTCTCGCGCGCCAAGGCAATGTTGCCCATGATGTCCACCACGGCCCGCGTCGAGCCGGTGCGCTGTCGGGTGGCAGGCCCACGCACGGAAAACCCGCTGCCTGTGCCTGGGCTGCCATCCATGTCCTCGCGCATAAGCGGCACATAGTGCTGGTAGCGCGCCTTCCACTGTGCAATGTCGTTGGCCGACTGCAAGCCGTAGTTCACGTAGGTGTCGCGGGTGCCGTTGATGATGGCGTCCACTTTGGCGGCCAAGGCATTCAGCCTGCTGCGCTGTACGGGAGTCAGTGCCGCGAGGTAGGCGTGCGCGTCGACGGTCTTGATGCCACTGCCCTCGTCCGGCATCTGCGGATTGATGCTGGCGATGTACTCATTTGCTTCCTCCGCGTGCAGGTTGTGCAGGTAGTCCTGCAACTCGCCCAGCGTCACCCGCGCGCGCGCCATATCCAGCAGCAAGGGCGTCAGCTCGAAGGCAAGAAAATCCGCCTGCCGTTTCGCCACGCGACCGTGGTACATCGCCTCTTTCAGATAGGTGTCGTACTGGTCGCCCAGACGCTGAACCGCCTTGCGGATGGCTGCGAGCACCCGCTTGGTGTCAATGTGCTTGTCCTGAAACAGATAGACCAGCCGATCAAAGCGGCTGTCCGCAAGCGCATTCCAAGAAGCATTGTTGCCATTGCTGCCGCCCCCCAGCGGCAACGGCGGCTGACCGGTTGGCGGGGCCAGTGACGCGGACGGCTGGCTGCCGGGGATGGACTGCTGAGGGCCAGCTGGGGCGAGCGAGAACGCGGGTTTTTCCTCCCGATACTTGACCAGATCGGCATCAGTCAGTACCGTTCGCGGGTAGCTCCGTAGTTGACGCACATCCCTGGGCAATTGCAGCCCAGACCGTGCGGCCAACTCGGGGCTATTTTGTTGGTCGAGATATAGCAGGTCTCCCTTCTTAACCCACTCCTGCACTGGCGTGATGTTCGTACCGCTTTCTTCGTAGGCGTTCACCGCTACATGCACGTCAAGTCCAGCCATATCCGCGCTTGGCTCCAGCACAAGGCGAACGGGGCGACCGCCGACAAGCTCCGGCGCAAACAGCACGATACGATCAGGCTCAGACTGAGAACGGAATGCGGCTACCGGACTCTCGATCCACTGCGGCACTTTGGCCCACTGCTCGGCAGTCATGCCGGGGTGTTTTGGCTTGCCATCTACCCCCTTCTTGTTCACTGCCGATTCCACCAAATGCAGCGGCTTATCGCCATGCCCCAACAGGTCGAGGATGTCGGCACGATCCAGAACCTTCACGCCTTTTCGCTCACGAGCAGCGCCGTTGAATAGCTCATTGATACGCTGCTCATAGGCGCTCTTGGTGCTGGCAGTGAGCGCATAGGCTGGCTGCGCGTTTACCGCAGTTGCGGTGCCGCGTGCGGCAGTTGCGGTGCGACCCTGCTCCACCCAACGCCGCGCCGGGATGATGAGGTCGCTGATGATGTCGGCGTCGGTCAGATCGAGCTGCAAACCCATCCGCTTCAACACGCGGCGAATGGCCTGAATGGCCCGCTGAACCAGCGAGTGCTCTGGCCGGGTCTCCGCCAGTTCTGCCAGCACTTCCTCTGCGGCACGGACGGCATCGTTGCGGCTCAACGTGTTCGGCTTGCCCGCCTGCATCCACCCGTATTTCACTGCCTTGGCCTCGACCTCGGCGTGGCGCTGCTGCACCACCATCATCAGGGCGGGGAACAAGTCCTTGCCCAGCGCACCGCGCAGGCCGGCGTGGCCTATGGCTTCGTGGAATACCGTCTGCACAACGGTCTGCTCTGATTGCTGGGTATCCGCAAAGACATATACCGTCCCGTTCAGCAGCGCGCCTCGCGGCACATCGGTGGCTCCGTAAAACTTGCTCTTGATGTAGTCGAGACGGAGTAGTGGTGGGGTTTCTGGGTCGTTGATTGAGCGCAGAACCTTGACCGGCAGCGGGTTCTTCCATTTGGCCTTAATGCCGTCAACGATGCTCTGCACCTGCTCCAAAGGCAGCGCCCTCTCGCCGAGCGCTGCCTTGAGGCTGAACATCGCCACATTGCCCGCATCGTCCTCGCTGGTTTCGATGGTGCTGAACAGCGCATCGAACGCCTCCGCAATCGGTTTCACTTCTTCCATGGTCAGGTAGGGGTAGCGGTCATGGTTGCGCGTGAACTCGGCCAACTTCTTCACGTTGGCCAGGTAGTCATTTTGGTAGCCCTTCTCCATCATCTTGCTGATGACGTAGCTCTCAAACGAACGCGCGCCGCGCTCAATGATGCGCGACCAGTAGCCATCACCACCCTTGTCGATGGCAGCGGCTCGGGCCTTCATCGGCGAGGCATCCAAAGCCTCGACCAGAGCAGCGAAACGCTGTTCCACCTCTGGCCGTACGCCTTCCGGGTGCTTGGCGTCCTTCTCCCAGTACTGCGGGTCGTAGATGGCATTGCCGGTGTCGCGTGCATGTCGGCGCAGTAGCTCGGCGCGGGTCAGGGCGGCATTGCCGGGGCGCCCCTTGCGCACCCACAAAGCCTCCGGCTTGTAGGTGATGTAGTTCGCTTCGCGGTAAGCCTGCTGGCTGCCGGTAAAGGCCGCCTCCCCACCGCGCTGTCGAGAGAAATAGTTGTCCAGGGCGTGAAACCACTCATGCGCCAGCGTGCCGGCGCCGCGCGTCTTGGTGAGGTTGATGACCAGGTTGCTCGACTCAAAGTGGGCCGATGCCCAGCCGCTACCGCGCGAACCCAGGCCCAGCCCCAACGTCCCGTTCAGCGACATTGCCTTGGGCGGCACGCCAACGATCTCGGCCAGATCGAGTAGCGCGTCGTAGAGCTGATTCAACATGCCCTGCCGATCTTTTGCACCCTCACCCTGCGCCATCCACTTGCCGAACTCGACACCCTTGAAGCCGAAAGAATCCTGGAACTGTTGGTCGGTGACGTTCTTGCCGTTGCGGTGATCCTTGCCGGTACGCGGCTTGTTCTCCGCGTTACGCACATCCTGCTTGCCCACGTTGTCGCGGTCTTTCACCGCCTCCCACTCGGCCTCAAGCGCCTGCTGGCCTTCCGGCGTGCGTGCGTAGTCCAGCGCCTCCTTGCTGGTCTTGAAGGTCTTGAGCTTTCGATACTCCGGGTCGCCCTTCTTGTTGATGCCCCACACCGGGTCGCGTCCGCGCACCTCGAACTGCATCTTTTTGGCCTGCACCTCAACGCCCAGCAGCTTTTCTGCGGCCAGCACCAACTCGGCCACCGCGGTCGCGCCGCGAACGTTCTCAGTTTTGCCATCCACCTCGACGCGCCCCAGCGGCGAGGGCACCTGTTTGCCATCCTCGAAGCGAGTGGCATTGGCGTACAGCTCCACCGCACCGATACGCTTCCACTGGCTGCGGTCAATGGCTTCCAGCAGTGCCACCTTGTTCGCGAATTGCAGCAATTCGGGCTTGTATTTGAACTTGTCCGCCAACTCTCTTTTCGAGAGCGTGCCGTCAATCACCTTGGTGGCGATCCCGCGCAGCAGCTTCACCTTCTCGACCCACCGCGCAACCTTGTAGGCCACTCGCGGCTTGGCCGGGATCTCCGCGCGCGCAGCAAAAGACAGTGCCGCGGCGTAAGGGTCTTCGATGGCGTCCACCTCGTCGGCAGGCCAGATGGCGCTCAGGGACTTGCTGGCGTAGTCCTCATCGGTCAGCTCTTCAGAGAGCGACGACTTGCCACTGCGTCTCGAGGGCGGCAGGGATTCGCCGAAGTTGTCGAGCTTGCTGGTAGCCGCTGGCGAGTCTGCGACGGGTTTGGCGGCAGCCTGCTGAGAGGCTGCAAACAGCCCGCCACCGGCACCCGCATCCGGCGCATTGCGCACCGCGGATTCGCGCTTCTGGTCAGCCGCACGCACCAACTCGCTGGCAGGTAGCAAGCCGCGCTGCTGGGCGGTGTTGGCAGCCTTCGCAGCATCGTCCGCTTCGGACTGCTTGCGGGCTGCATCCTCGTCTACCGGGTCGGCCTCGCGCGCAGCTTTGGCGGCGAGATCAGCCTCGGTCTGCTGCTCTAGCTCGAAGCCTTGGCTTGTTTCGCTTTCGCGCGCGCTGCCTGCTTCTGATCGACCAGCTTCCGCATCAGCTTGGCCGCCGCCATCACTTTCATCCTGCTCTCGCTTGGCATTGACCGCCTCCTGCAATGCGTTGAAATACTCGGTGTCATCCTCGAAGCGAGTGGCCAGGTCGGCGCGCTCGTCTTCGCTCAAAAGCTCGTTGGCCTGATATTGGACTTCGGCGCGCTCGCGTTCAAGCTGGCTCAACTCGAACAGTCCCGCAGCTTCCTCGGCAGCCGCACGCTCGTCGGCACGCAGCGCGTCGTATTCCTCGCGTTCGCCAAGGGTCAACGTGGGCTCACCGTCGCCGTCCAGGGCAGAGCGGATGATGTCGCGCACGCGATCAAGGTCGCCAGTGACGTCGCCATCGCCGGTGAAGTAGCCCAGCTCGGCCATGCGTTCGCGGATGAGGTCCAGCGTCACGCCATTCTTCGTAAACAGTACGCGTACCTGTCCGCCGGCCCGCGTAGCTGTGCCCTTGCCGTCCTTGCTGCGCCGACCTTCGCCGGTGATGTCCGCCATCTCTGCCTGCTCGATGCCGCCCATCCTGCGGATCTCTGCGAGTAGTGAGAGGCGCGACACATCGGCCATGTCGGCAGCGGTCTTAGGTTTGGGCCGCTTGGGCTGCTTGGGCTGCTTGGTGGCTGCAAACGGGTCTGGCTCGCGCGGCTTGGCCTGTTGCTGTTGAATTGGCTGCTGCTCGGCAGGAGTCTGCGTGGCCGCTGCCGCCTCTGGCTGCAATGTCGGCTGCTCGGCAGCGGATTGCGGTGTGACCACCGCAGCCTGCGTCGAGCTGGGGAACTCCTTAACCAGCGGCAGCAGCTCTCGCACCGGTGCCTTGAGGCGGATGATCTTTATCTTCTCGCCCTTGTCGAGCGCGGCGAGCGCCTGGTGGTGGCCATCCACGATGTAGCCATCCGACGACACGAGGATCGATCGGTTGCCGCCCTCGAAGCTCTTGGCCTTCTCCACCTTGGCCGGCGAAAACTCGGCCTGAGTCGCCTTGAGCGTCGCCGGATCCACTTCGTCCTGCTCGTGCTCTACGCCCCGGGCGTTGAGGAAGTTCACCATCGCGCCGCGGTGCTCGGCCTTCACTTGGGGCATTTCGGCGCGCGGGATGCCCAGCGTGCCGGTCTGCTTCGGGAACGGCACAAAGCCATCAGCGGCCAGCGTCAGTGCATCAACGCGCTCGGCGGCTGCACTTCCCACAGTAGCAGGCGCTGCATCACGTCTTCCATCTCCGCCGGCATCGGCCTGCCTCCCTTCTCGTCCATCGGCGTCTCCGCCAGTGCCTGGGCCAGCTTGCGCATCTCCCACAGTGTCAGCACGTTGTGCCGGTACGCCCGGAACAGCCAGTAGGGGATTGGGGCGAGCGTTTTTTTCATCCTGATTTTCAGCCTGCGTGGTACGGGCGGCTTCAGCCTCGCCGGACTGCTGCGAGTCCAGGTTGTTGAGGGCGGCATCAAGATCGGCATCGGCCTCGATGCCGCTGACGGTGGCTGAGATGCCGTTAGGCAGCGCGGCCGTTACGGTGCCGTTGCCAGCAGTCGCCTTGCCGTCAAGTTCGCCATCCAGCAGATCAGCCTTCATGGCGGCGCGCGCGGCCTTCTCGCTCAGGCCGCTACTGCGCATACCGGCATAGGGTTGCGAGGCGTCGCCAAGCTCACTGTCGGACGAATCATCCATCCCAGCCAGCAAGTCATCGGCGGTCGGCTGCCGATGTTCTTTGAAGGCCTTGTCTTCAGCCTTGCGCGCGAACAGGTCGGCGAGCTTGGGATTCACGCCTTTGTTGAGCCAGTACCGTTGCAGAACGCCGGGGGCTTGAACTGTCGCGCGGGTGGCCTCAATGGTGCCGCTGACCCCGCCGCCCATGACCGCGCCGGTTGCGGCCGCCATGCCAATGCGCTTGAGCGCATCGGGCAGCAAAGTCTGCTCATTCAAAACACCTGCGTTGTAAGCCTCCTGCAAGCTCTGAGTGATGGCTTCGTCAGCGCCTTCGAGTGCGGTGCCGGTCAGCACGCGGGCGACGGCATTGCCATCCACCACTTTGCCGATGCCTCGGATGCTTTTCAGGTAGTAGCCGAGTGGCGAAACCTCACCGATTGCCTCGAACGCGCCCGATGCAAAGCCGCCGGCAAGCGCCCGGTCTGGTGCATAGCCCTTCTCGCGCATCTCAGCATATTGATCGCCACCCGCCAGCACACTGCCAGCTGCAAGTCCGGCCGCAGGCCCGGCTGCAATGCCGGCACCAATCGAAACGGCCGTGCTCGGCAGTGACTCCAAGGCATCGCCAGCAATACGCTCCATCAGGCCCGCGCGCTTGTCAGTCGGCGCATAAACCTGCTGGTCGGCACGAATGGCGGCACGCTCGGCAATTGCCCGGCCTTCAACGCTGCCCGGGTCAATTGCGCGCCGAATCGGCTGAAATGGAATCGGGGCTTGCGGCGTTTCCGTATTCAGACGTCGCTGCGCCGCCTCATTTGCCCGCTGAGTGATCGCCTCAACATCCGCGTCACCCATGATGTTCCGGCGCATTTCTTCCGGCAACGCGGCGAGTGCAGCCACCACGCCAGCGGCTTGAGCTGGCAAGCCGTATCGGAACCCGCTAACTGCCTTGCGACCCAACGAATCGGCGATCTCGCCAGCCGTTCGCTCGACTTCCGGCAACGTCTGCTCGTTGTCTTGCGTAGGCCGCCCAATAGCTCCCCGCACCACATCCCGGCGCAGCGTGCGGCCGGTGATTGGCACCGGGGCAGCAGCCAGCCCCTGACGCGCAATCATCACCGGGGCAGCAGTCGCCGGGTCAAAGCCAGAATCCAGCGGCAATACCTGTCCGTTCACGACGGCTGCACGACGGCCATCGGCATCGACCTCAACGTTCTGCTCCGGCACGCCTTCCAGCACATCGCCACGCAGGGGCGCTTGCACTGGATAGGCGGCGGCCAGGCCAAAACTGGAACGCTTGGCGTACGCCGCGCCAGCGTCAACAGGCTTAGCCGTAGCCGGATTGAATCCGCCGGAAGGTTTGGAGACAGGCCGCGCGGTCGATGCGTCGAAGGCCATCTCTACTCCACCGGCACGAACTGGCCGTCCTGATAGATCGCCGCGTTTCCATCGGCATCTTCGTAGGTCTGGCCTTCGATGTAGCCGCTATCGTTTTGCTGAGGTGCGGCCACTTGTTGGTCACGATAGGGCGCGTTGCTGTAGCTGGTTCCAGGTGCTCCAGCCTTTCCGCCGCCGAGGTAGTCCATGATGCTCAGGCCAGATGCGGCCGCGCCCTTTGAGGTCGTCGCCATCTGGCCAAACGTCGCCTCGTAGTCGGCCTTGGCCTGCGCCAGTACCGCGCGCGTGTCGAACTTTTCGCCAGCCGCCATCTTCTCCTTGATGACCTGGTTCGCATACTTTGATGCCATGTCGGCGATCTGCTTTTTCGACGGCTGCATGGTCAGCACCAGAGCATCCTGCTCGCTGATGCCCATGGTCTGTGCCAGATATTTGTTGTCCCGAATCTTGGCGGTATCGCGGGCCGCTCCACCCGGCGCACCGGCCGCACGAAGCCCAGTATTACGAGCGCGAACCATGTTGGCATTGGCGCTCGTTGTCATCGCGGCGATCTGTGCCTTGATGAGATCGGGTTTCATCCCGGCTGCCTTGCCTTCAGCCTCAATCTTGGCAATCTGCGCTTGCAACAATTTGGTTTTGTAGTCTTGCCGTGGGGTCAAATCTTCG
The DNA here is from genome assembly GCA_046598075.1 of Stagnimonas sp. Lineage (GTDB taxonomy): Bacteria > Pseudomonadota > Gammaproteobacteria > Nevskiales > Nevskiaceae > Stagnimonas. The sequence continues at coordinate 42,144 of JBKJJE010000077.1, read as the reverse complement.
CGCTTGCCACCACCACGCACATACTGCTGCGCCAGCACCTGCTGCATCCGGCGCATTTCCTTGATGCGGTCGAATGCCTTGCTCAAGGGGATACCCTTCACGGGGGCGTCGTCAGCCATGCTGCCGCCCTCGGTCGCGGGCGCGTTGTAGGCTCCCACAGTGCCGTCAGGCAGTTTCACGCCCAGCTGCATATCCACTGCGAACATGCCGCCTTTCAGGGGGTAGTAGCCGCCGAACTCCGATGTTTCAATCACACTGCCCGCGGGCGCAGTGCGCCCATCCGACAACTGCACTGGACGATCCAGTTTCTTGCCAACGCGCAGCCCTAGTTCTGGCGCAAACACCACGTTTCCAGCCTTCTTCACGGCCGGGTCGTATGGGTCTACCTTACCTTGCATCAGGTTGCCAAAGGTCTGCACAGCCTCGTCGAAATCGGGGCCGAGAGACTCGCGCAGCTTTTTGCCGGCGCGGGTTTCGAGAAGTGCGGGGTCAAGCGGCGTTGAAGGGTCTTTGTCGGCTTGCGTGAAGTAGTCGGACAAGGCGAGACGGTCACGCTGATCCTCTGCCGTCTCCCGCTCTTTCTGCTGGCGTTCACGGTCTGCGACCTGATATGCGCGATCCTCACGCTGCAAACCGAGTTGTTCCTCTTGCAAGGCGTTGGCCTTTTCCTGCGCCTGAAAGCCCTTGATCGTGCTGTAACCCCGCAATGCGCCATCCAGAAAGTTGGCCGCACCTAATCCGCGTGTGTTCGGCATGTCCGCTCCTAAAACAGTTCGCCGGCCAAAAAGCCCGCAACAAGCCCAATGCCAGCGCCGGCAGCAATGCCGACGGGTCCGGCGCCGATCCCGAGCTGCGCGCCATATTGCGCACCCACCAGCGCACCGACACCGGCTCCGGTTCCGGCCAGACTGGTCTTCGCCTGCTTTTCCTGCGCCTTGACCTGATCGTTGGTCTGCTCGCGCTGACGCTCTTCGGTCGCGGCGTTCTGGAACAGCTGGTTGGACTCTTTTTTGTAGGCCTGCCCCAGCCCGATCAGTCCGCTCATTGGCCGACTCCAAGCGATTGCGCGTTGCGCTGCGGCAGCGCCGAACCGCCGAGCAGCGTCAGATCACGGTCACGCAAGCGCCGCACCGTGCTGTTCGCCGCCTGCACCTGCGACAAACCCTTGCGAAGATTCTGGCTGCGGCTGTAGGACTGCTGCTGCTCTGGGTTGAGGGTCGCGCCCAGGCCAGCCGAACGACGCCTGAATTGCGCATCTGCATTGACAAAACCCTGATTCACCAAGCCGACGGCCTCGCTGGTTAGACGCGTACGATCAGCCGGATTGTCGTAGGCGCCGACGAGCTGCTGTTCCAGAGGTCGATAACGCCGCTTGTAATCCTCAAACTGAGCGCGGGAGATAGCGGCAAAAGTGCGGCTTGCATACTCCTTGTCGTTGGGGTTGATGCCGAAACGCGATGGATTTGGGCCAGCTTCCTGCTGCTGGAACAGTTGCTCTTCTCGCAGCCGACGCCGGGCTCCACTGTATGCGGCGGTTTCGACGCTCATTTCTTTCTCCTAAAGGCCTTCGTATGGTGAAACAGTGAAGGTTCCGCCCGCATTCAGTTGTCCGGGCTTTGCGCCGCCCGCCACCGTCGCGCCACCGCCACGAGACCCCAGTGAACCTGCCGCGAATCCAGCGGCAGAGCCGAGCGCCCCCAGTCCGGCGGCCCGATTCGCAGCCGAATACTGCGCATCCGCGCTGGCCTGTGAAGCGGCCTGTGAAGCGACATTGCTGAGCCCGGCCAGCGCCTCGGATGACTGCCCGCGTCCGATGCTTGCCAGCGCGCTCAAGCCCGCTAGCTTGCGATCATCGACGGACTGGTTCACATCGACTGCGCTCGCAGCGGCAGACTGCCCCTGATCGAGTGCCATTTCAGCGGCGCCAAGATTGAACCGGCCAGAACCGATGCGGGCACCGCTATTGGTCTGAGTTGCTTCCAGTCGGTTTTTTGCGGTACCGAACGCGCGGCTGCTTTCCAGGTTGGCGGCACCCAGGCCCAAGAGACGTTCGGTGCCGGTGTCCTGCACACGCTCGATCAGCTTGTTCTCCAACGGGATGAAATCCTGCTCGTAAATAGCGTATTGCTCTGCCGCAATCGCGGCCAGTTCTTGCTGCTCCGGGGTTTCCTTCACCTTGCCGCCGCCCTTGAACCGCTTGCAAGCAGGCATAAAAAAGCCCGCGCGGGGCGGGCCTTTGTCATCCGGGTGATACCAGTCACCATCATGTCGATTCATAGCTCATCCCTCACCACTTGGTAGACCGTTTTCATGCCCCGCCGCCGCCAAAGGCGCGCGATTGAATCCTTTGCAAAGCCCTGCACGCAGGCGCAGCCCTCGCGCTTGAGCCAGTCCTTCACCTGCTGCCAGGCTTCTGCGCTTTCAACGAGGCCGCGCCCACCGATCGCAATCACATGGCCGACGCGGTAGTTGGGGTAGTCGATGAACTCCACGGCCAGCGCACCATGCACAGCGCCCATTTCATCGCAGGCCACCAGCAGCTTCGCGCGGCCTTGGATCAGCAGCAGGCCCAGCTGATCAATGTCCAACTCACCGCGTCCCGTTTCCAGTGCTGCGGCCAGCATCGGCGACACCTCGCCCCATCGAGCCCTGATGGCATGCACCTGAACGATGTGCGGGCTGAGTTTCATCAGTCCTCGAAAACAAGAGTGCTGCGGCGGACGATTGTCGTGCCACCACCACCGCCAACCGTTGCAGTGCCAAACGATCCGATGACGCTGGAGCTGGAACCTGCTGCAGCGGCACTACCTGCGGCGGTGCCGACGAATGATGCGGTGGCGGACAGTTGCCCGGCAGCTGTGGCACTTCCTGTCGCATTGCCTACAAACGAGGCAACGGCGCTGAAATTTCCGTCCACTACCGCACTGCCGGCCGCACTTCCTGGGCTGCCGATGACTGGAGTAGCTGCCCCGGCCACGGTTGCAACCCCCACGGAAGTTCCATAAGACGATGCCAAGATGCCCAGCTCCGGCGTGGTGATGCGACTGACCACTGAGCCGGTAATAGCGCTGGACGTGCCGAAGCTGTAGGTGATCGTTCCCGTCACCACGCCCGGATTGGTTTCCCCGTCGATCTCATATTCAATGGTTTCTCCGGCCGCGAGAACGATCTGGCCCAATGACAGCGGAATGCTCACCGTTGCACCCAGCCCCGAGCCTGTCGCGCTGGCGCTGCCGAGCAGCGTTTTGGTGAAGGTTGGCGATGGCCCTACGCGATACGCCAGCAGGTAGTAGGTATTGTTTCCTGCGGTGCTTCCGCCGGAGGCATAGAAGATCGCCGTGTGGGTACCCGCCGGATAGAACCGCAGCGCGCCCGCCACGCTGTTCATGTCGGCAACAGTTACGGCATACCCGCGCGTGGAATCCGGCCCAACGTTGGCATTGGTGCCGGTGAGATACGGGTCTGTGAATCTACGACTCGTCGAGTTGGACGGGTGCAGCGTCGTGGTGCTGGTATTTGTGGCCGCATCAGCCACATCCACGAGTTTCGCGATGCGCGTGCCGCCAACAGCCGCCGTCGTGAACGTGCTCGGAATGTAAAGAACGCTGATGGTGCCAAAGGCCACGTCAGCCGCCCGTCAGCCCGCCGCTGGCTTCGAGCAGCATCTCGATATTGCCCACCGTCACGGGTTCGCCGCCGATGACGTTGTAGACGATGCCCACCACGCCACCATCCGCCGGGTTGAAGACGACGCGCACCAAGCCATCCGGCGCAATTTCCGCCCGTGTGTAAACGATGAGTGGGGAGCGCGTGATGCTGTCCTTCGTCCAGAGCGCCACGACTTAATCTTCCGTGACGCTGGTGCTGGTGCCGCTCGGCGTGCCTTCGAGCCGGGGCGTGACATTGGTGGTCACGGCAATCGCCGTATTCATTGCGCCCTTGTAGAGCACCACCGATGCCCCGCTGACTTCCTTGACGTAGGCGAAGTGCGTCACCGTGCCGCCCGTGCCGCCCGTCATTTTTGGAAAATCAATATCGGCGACCTGAGTGACCACATTGCCCGTCACCGTGAAGCCTGATGCGCTGCGGACAATGGGACGACGCACATAGCCGGTGTAGGAGATTTCATTTGTCGCAGCCGTGCCCGCTTCACCCGGATCAGCCGTATGCAACGAGGCAAAGATACTGCCCGCCGCTGTGCTTCCGCGTAGCCCCGTGGCGTCGCCGATGTTGGCGATGTTGGCGTTCTGGAAAATGTGCGCCAGCAGCTCGTTTTCAAAAGTGTTTGATTTGCTCATGGCAATAGCTCGATATCAAAATTGGTGGGCACGCGGCCCGCAATATCCAGATTAACCACCAACCTGGCATCTACTGGCATGGCGATTTTCTTGCGCTTACTGACTGCCGCCGCGATGTAGTGCGTGGCGATCAACACGCTCGCTGCGGAGACGGTTTTGATCGTGATGACTGGCGCATCCTCGACGCCGCGCGTTACCGGAACGGCGTATGCGAAATGCAGCAGCCAGGCCTTGCCGGCTGGCGGGGTGTAAACCGTCGTGTCACCCGCGACAGTGACCAGCAGCGGCGTGAGACCAGGGCTGTATTCGCGCTCGCTGCTGTCATCGGTAAGCACCGTACCGCCCTGCTGAATGCCCTGCGCCAGACCGGTGTTGACCGCCACGGGTGCGGCATCAAGCTGCGCACGCGTCAGCGCGTTGGTCTGCGGCAGCAAGGCCGTGACCTGAGCGGCCGGCAGCGGGTAATCGCTCGGCTGGTTGCTGACATTCACATCGTGGTTATCTGGCAGCTGTTGCGCCTTGGTCGCCAGTTGGCTTGTGTCAATGCTGATGTTTGAGCCCCCCGTGTTGATGACCAGCTGCTGTACTCCAACCGCCACACCGCCCATCCAAGAGGCGTACACCTCCAATTCCTCTAGGCGCTTGCGCAGGGCATCCAGCGCCGTCTGCAACTGCCTGAGCCCGACATTGCCTTGCAAAGACCGCACATCCGGCACCGCCGGTTTGCGAGTAAGCGTCGGGGGCTTCACAGCAGCTCTTCCATGTCCTCGGCAAACTGCACGCTGTTGACGCGCGCCGTTCCTGCCAACTCGAACTGGAACCGGGTCACGCCCATGCCAGGCAGCACGAACTCCATCTCGCTCGTCACCGCGCGCGTGTAGTACTGCACGCCGTTCTCGAAAAGCCGCAGCGTCAAGCTGCTGTAGTCCGACGCCCGCACCTGGCAGGCACGCAGGTTGGCCGCACGCGGCAGCTGGTAGAGCTTTGACCGCCAGCGATAGGGCCGACTCGGCGCCGCACCGTCCCACTGATACAGCTCGTTGTCGATGACCAGATAGAGCGCATCCGCCAGCGGGTCGTTGAACACCGCCTGCGCGTGGAAGTCCAGCCACGACCAGCCATTGCCCCCTTGTTTGGGGTCGAAGATGAAACCGCCCTGTGTAGTGCCGTTGTCGTAGAAGCCGTAGTAGCGGTCATCATGAGTCGCCGCGATGATGCTGGCCGGGTTGAGCAACTTCCATTCCCGCTCGCTGATGACTTCCTCAGTCACGACACTTGCGCCGCCTACCGCATTGACGCCGATTAGTCCGTTCTGGCTCGCGTACATCACGCCGAAGCCGCGCAGCGACGACAGCGACCGCTTCGAGACGCAGCCCTGTGGCAGCAGCGGATCGCTCATCGAAAGCCGCGACGGATCGGTGCCGGACACGATCTGGATCCCGCCCTCGGTCGCCACGATGATGTTGGTGTCAATGTTGCCGAGAGCAACGATGCGGTATGCCGTGGTCAGCCGATAGATCAGCGGGTAGGCATGAGGCCGGTTCTGCACCGAAGGACAAACCTGATTCTTCGATGCCATCACCGTCACGCCATTGGGTAGCGACAGGATGCTGAAGCCATCGACTGGCGGCAGTTCGTAGAGGTCGCTTTCCAGCACTTCACCCAGCTGCGCATCCGTCTTGGTGTCGGTGTAGGTCGTTGTGCCAATGCTTATTTCATCGACGAACTGAAGCTGCGTGCCGCTATCGCTGGTGGCGGCGCGATAGAGATATTTCTTGACCAGGCCGCGATCCGTGATTTCAGAGGGCGATGGGTCGTTGATGTTGCTCACCAGCACTGCCTCGCCATCTGTCACCGTGACAGTGGCAGAAAGCGGGCTTGGCACCCCTTCCTCGAAGAAAGCGTTGACGTAGGTGTAGGCGTAGCTCCGCGCGCTTTGCGCCGCCGCATCAACCGCCTCGTAGGTGCGGAAGTTGTCGAAGTTGAAGGTGTAGCTGAATGGAGCGCCGTCGTTGACGATGCCTGCATAGATGCCTTTCGGAAGCTTCGGTACCGTTGCAGTGCCGCTGGAAATGACCGCCCCCGTGGGGTCTGCAATCTCGACCGTGACTATTGTTTCTGCACCCCTGACATCGGCAAAAACAGTGACTTGATGAAAGGCTGCGCTGGGAAGCGTGATGCCAGAGGGGCTGTTTGAAACAATCACAGCTGTGCCTCCGGCCCAGGCAGTGATGGTGCCGATGCTCAATCCGTTGCTCTGAGATACCGACACATAGATTCCATCGCCGTCGATGTCTGCGCCAAAGATCAGCTTGTTGCCAGTTCCGGCGAACGGGGCCAATCCATTCACGTCATACCTGATGGCAAAACCCGGCAGCGCCTGAACCTCGAATGGCGCGAACATGTATTTGGCGGTTGCCACCCCACCTGGATATGTAATTTGATATGACGGGGCTGGATTTCCGGCGATTGCGGACTGCGTGACAAAAGCCGGATCGCTAACAGTCCACGCCGCTATAGTGCTGCCATCATCGTAGCTTCGCTGGCTGTAGTCGTTGATGTAGATCAGAGCGTCAATGAATGGCGCATCTACAGGGGCTGTCACGCCTAGCAGGTAACTGCCATACGGATATGTGCCGCCGGTGCCGCCAGTAGTCGCGCGCTCGACGTTGGTGACACGCGGCCCACCGATGGTGCCGGTGAAATAGGTGCGCTCCGTCACGTCCGCCGGGACTGCGCCAAGCGCCACGTCGACACTGACCTGGCCCGCCGCCAACTCCGCCTGCGTCCAGTGCAACCAAAACTGGCGGAACATCAGATGCACCGCATTGATGATCCCGGTTTTTGGCAGATCGAGGACAAACAGGTTGTTGTTCCAGGGTTGCAAATCGGCCGACAGCAGCCGCGCGCTTTGTGCTGCCTCCGCATAGCCGTCTGGCAGCGCCCGCGACGCCAGCCGCGGCAACTCACCCCGGAACTGATCGACCGCGATGCGCATCGCTAGTCCACCACCAGGTTGATGTCCGCGGCGTGCTGCAAATAGTTGCTGCGGTAGGTGGTGTAGGCCACAGGGAGGATGCCGATGGTCACCGTCACCGCCGCGCTCACTGGCACCAAGTCAAGATAGCCGTCGGTGGTAAACGACTCCACAAAGCCCATGTCCGTTGGGATTGCCACGTAGATGTAGCGGTTTTCGGCCTCGTTTGGAAAGGCATACTCCCCCAGCGCCGACGCACTGCTGCGGTTGTATTGCAGTGCCAGCACATCGGCACTCGCCAGCGCCGTCAACGGCGAAAAGCCCCAGAAGATCGTCTGGGGCGTTTTGCAGCTGGCGCAGGGCAAGGTCAGTGGCATGTCTAGCTCTCCGCCTGATCCATGGCCGCTACGGCAGCCTGCGCCTGCGTGCTCGCGCCTAGGTTGGCGAAGAACATCTGCATGTAGGCGCCCGCCTTGGCCGTGTCGCCGCGCTTTGCGTTTTTTGCGTAGGCATTGGCCAGCACGTAGAAATACAGCGCGTCCTCGTAGTTGTCGTCCACCGGTAGCGGCTGCGTACCATCTACGTAGGGCGGCGGAATGCCAGGCCCGTACAACTCGACGTATCCAGGCGGAAACTGCTGCGGTGGGTAGACCCAGAACACACCCTTGTCGCGCTCGTCATACATGAACACTTCCACCACGCTGGACTGTGGCGTGGCGTGCCAGTCGGGATCGGCGCGATCCATCTCGGCGATGTCGACCTTGCGGATCGCGCGGCCCGGCGTCACTCCATTGGCCCCCAGATTGCGCGTCACCGATGAGAGGTAGTCCGTGCCAGCCGGCAACTCCTGCCGGGTGCCCTTGGCGAGGCGGTGACTCGTTGTGGCCATGTAAGCCATTGGCTTGACGATCACTACCGCCTTCAAGCCGGCAGAAAGATGCCGCAGCAGCTCAGGCACCAGCCACTGCACGCCGGTCTCATCCAGCAGTGTGTTCTGCACGCGCTGGATCAGGGCGTTGCCGGTCATGTTGGGCATGTCACGCCCCGTCCGTGCTGGGCACTAAAGGCTCGATAAACTCAGCGCTGGCCATTCGGCCCCAGGCCGAGGCGGTGCGCAGTCGGGGTGTCGCGTTGCCGTTGCGGCCGTAGAGGCGTGCCTTACACAACTTCTCTTCCCACTGGCCGAGGTAGAACGCGCCAGAACTGGCATCGCTCCATTCCTTCTTTGGCATCGCCATCGCCATGCCCTTCACACCGAACTCCAGCGCCTCGATCCACTCATCAAGCAGAATGTCTGGTAAAGAACAGGCGTCGATGGTGGGGATCAGCACTGCCTGCACTCTCAGCAACCCGTCGCAGTAGCTGCGCAAGGCGATGCTGTTGTTGGTGCGCGTCCACGACACGGTTGTGGAGATGCGGTTCGCGCCACGCGACGCGGTGTCGAGCGGAATGCCGCCGATGGTCACCACATCGATGTCGTGGATCATTGAGCACGCCGGAAGCAGGGCCGACAGGTCATATGTGAGCACGTTGTTGGCCACGGTGATGTCAGGCACCACGAACCGCCACAGACGCCCCTCTCGGCACAGCTCACGCGCAGCGCGCGCCACCAGCCGATTGAGAATCGGTGGCGGAATGCCCGGCAGTTCAGCCAGGCATAGAACTGTGAAGTCCGAGAGGGGGTGCATGGCTTAGGTCGTCAGGCCGATCAGCACGTCACGGATGCGCTCACGCAGGGTGTCATCGCCGATGCGCGCGGAGAACGTCACCTCGAACACGCTGGCCATCTGCTCGAGCGTGGCGCGATCAGCGAGGTCCAGTTCCCCCAAGGCGAGCACCGCCTTGTCGCGCGGAGTGAGCTCGAGCTTCTTGGGCTCTTCGCCATCAACCGGCGCAGCAGGCTCCCGGATGCCGGTGACCACGGCCAGGGCTTCGGTGATGTCGTCCTCGCTGGGCAGCTCGCCGCCGACGAAGTCCTTGATGGCCTGCGCCTTGGGACGGCCGTTCACAGCGAGGCTGTCGTCCTTCAGGTCCATGTTCTTGATCGCGACCACGATCTTGTCGATGCGCTCCTTGTAGACCTGCATCACGGCCGGGTCGGTCGCATTGGCGACGTCACCAGCAGTCAGCGCGGTCACGGGCACGATCACCGGCAGCGGAGCCGCGACGGGCTCCAGTTTGCGGATGGCAATCTCGGCATCGAGCAGCGGCTTGAGCTTGAGCAGCGTGTCGCGGCTGACGCCCTTGATGTGCTCGGCGAAGGACTCGACATCGCGGTCGGTGATTTCCTTAGCGGCCAGGTAGTCCTCATCGCTGATTTCGCGGAAGGACATCGGGTGCGCGAGGTAGCGATACTTCTCGGCAACAGGGACTGGCAGGGCATCACCGGTCTTGAGCCACACGCGGCCACTGGCGGGGCTGATGTTGTCGATGCGCGGCTCTTGCAAGCCGATGTGCTGGATCAAAACGGTTTCGGTCATTGCTGACTCCTTTTCATGGCAAAACCACCGGGAATCGGAGGCTTTGGCATAAAAAAAGCCGCCCAAGAGAGCGGCTTTTTCGTCATGCCGAGGTTTAGTGCTGACCCTCGTTGGTGTAGCGAACCTTCATCGTCAGCACCGTGTTCGCCGCGATGATCGCGCCGGCCGTGGTTACCGTGATGTTGGAGTCGCGCGGCAGCTCGAGTGCCGGGTTTGCCGGGTTGTTGCGCTGTGCAGGCACCGTTGCCACCGCCAGCGTGGTGCCGGCGTTGATGAAGGCAGCGGGAACCGCAGCGGCCACACCAGCCTGGTCGGAATAACCGGCCGAGACGGTGAGACCTGCGGTATCGGCGCTGATGTCCAGCGACAGGTTGAGGATGCGAAGACCCCGCGGCAGGGAGGCCATTTGGAACACCGAGCCAGCCGCGGCGGTGCCGCCGTTGCCGTTACCGGTGATCTGGAAGACTTCCTCGCACACGTTGCCGGTTGCGCCGGCACGTACGGGGCGGCTGAGGCCCGAGGCTTGATTGAGAGGCATGGGAATACTCCGAAAATTGGAAAGACCGGCGAGTTGCCCCGCCGGATCAGTTCACGACGTGGATCAGCTGGTGGCAGCCTGATAGGTGTCGAATGCGTAGACACCGTTGTCGTAGGCCGTGGTGACGCCAGTGGCGTTGTTCTTCCAGTTGTAGCGGAGCTTCTTGTAGCCGGTCATCATGCGGACAAAGATGTCCAGCACGGAACCGCCCACGCGAACATCTTCGCGCCAGCTGTAGGGCGACTTCATCGCCTCGGTGGTGCCTTCACCGCTCTGGCCACCGTTGTCCGACTGCGGCGGCGGGTTGGCATCGCCGTAGGACACGCAGAGAGCCTGCGCACCCATGACGAGACCGCGCTGAACCGTGCTGCCGGCCGGCAGTGCTGCATTGACGGTGACAGTCTCCAGCGCCAGGGTCGTCGGGTTGTACTGCTGAACCTGACTGCCCGGGGTGAAGATGATGGCGCGCGGGATCTTGAACCACAGGATGCCGGCGAACAGGAAGCGCTCCAGATCAGCGAACGCCGGGTGGCTGTTGAAGTCCACGCGGGTGTTGGCGTTGTTCACCATCTGCGTGAAGCCGGTGATGCCAGCGTCGAGCTTGATGGTGAGGAACTGGTCTTCGGTGAGGAAGCCGATCAGCAGGCTGGAGTTCGCCTTGTAGGCGTCCGCCTTGCCCGACATCTCGGCCGAGTTCACCGGGCTGAACGGCACTTGGCTGTTGTTGATGTTCTTGCGGATGACGCTCAGATACGCAATCGTCAACACAGCCGTGGTGTCGATCGTGTTCACGCCGGTGAAACCACCGGGGATCGAGTAGCGGGTGCGGGTCGGCGGCAGCAGCGGGTTGCCGGCGGGAGTGCCGTCTTCGCCCGGGCCGTTGCCGATGATTTCCTGAAAGTCCGGGTCATCATCGGTGGGGATGATCCAATCGGAACCAGTCTGCGTGCCGCGGGCGCCGAAGGCATGCACCATGAAGAGGTTGTCTTCGAGGTTCACGGCCCAGCCGACTGACGCATCCATGACATCCATGCGGGTGTCGTGGGGGTTGCGCTGGCGGGTCATGATGCCGCCCGGGTCGCCGTTATGGGTGTAGAGCGAGAGGCGCACCTGGTCGCGTGCGTACTGCAGCGACTCTTTGCGCTCCAGCTGGTCACGGTCATTCATGATGGGCTTGGTCGTGAAACGGCCCTTCATGTCGACGGTGACGCGGTCACCCTTCATCTTCTGGAGATCCCAGCTCTGAAGGATGGGCATGCCGGGCGAGGTCTGAGCCTTGCCGGCCTGCGGATCGCGGGTCTTCGGCAGCATGCCGGTGAGACCAGTGCGCAAGGTCAGTGCGCGCTGCGCCTGGGTGCCGAGGTAGGCGCTGTAGTAGACCGAGGCTTGAAATGAGCCAAGGGGCTGGCTCGATGGGGTTACGAGGTTCATGGTCCTGCTCCGGGATTAGCCCCCGTGCAAAAGCACCCGTTCGAAGTCTTCGCGCGACATGCCGCGAGACGCGTTCATGACGGAGTGCAGGCTGTTGACCTGCATTCCGCCCTTCACTTCGGGGCTCTGGCCGGTAGGCACAAGAGAAAGGCTTCCGGGCACCGTAGGTGGGGGAAGCGGCTTGGGCGTTGCAGGAGTGGGTACCGGCGTCGCACTGGGTGCGGGTGCCGGGCTTGGAGTAGCAGGAGTTCTCGGTTCGACCTTGATGCCGTAGTCGCGCGCAGCACGTAGACCAGCCTCTTCATAAATCTCGGCTTCGGTCTTGCTGGCCCAGGCAGGCATCGTCAGCAACTGCTGCGAATACTCGACGGCGGCTTGCCAGACGGCCTGCCCTTCGTCGGTTTCCGCTGCAGCCTGCAACTGGCTCAACACAGGCGAAGCCTGGATGATCTCGTTGACGGTCTGCGCAGCCTGCTGCTGTGCTTGTTCGGCCCGCTGCTTCTCTGCGGTCTGGAACTGCTGGACAGTGGCCTGCATCTTGGCCATCTGCTGGTCGCGGCTCAGTAGCTCGCCCTCGAACGCCCCCATCATCTGCTTGTACTCGTCGGGGAAGTCCTCTTGGAACTTCTCTCTGAGCGCATCAAATGCGGCGATGCTCTTCGGCGTCTCCGTGGTCTGCTTCACCTTGTCCAGCTGCGAGGTCAGGTCTGCAACCTGATCCTTCAGCTTGCCCATCTCGCGGGCATGCACTGCGACCGCAACGAAGCGGCCATCCGCATCACGCGGACGCTCTTCGGCTGCTGGTGCAGGTGCTGGGACTGCTGGCGGTGCAGCTGCTACAGGTTCAACCACCGGTGCAGCTGGCGGTTTCACTTCGGCAGGCTTGCCCAAACCATTGGCGAACGCATCGAACTCTTCTGCTGTACTCATACCTCTGCTCCTTGCCCGTAACGTGGGCCTTCGTGGGTGTCCGTGACGCAGGACCGGCGAGGGGAAGTGGCGCACTCCGGGGCGGTGCCATGACGCAGGCACGGGCGTGGTCACAACGAGAAAACCCCGCACTTGGCGGGGTCTCTTTGCTGCGAAATGGGTGTTACAGCTGCTCGACCTTCATCACGGTGAAGCGCAGCGCCAGGTCGTTGATGACGTCTGACGGCAGGCCCGCCATCACCTGCTGATCCGGCAGCTCTTCGGTGTAGCCCTCGACCTGCGAGTTGCGACAGAAGTCTCGCACCATGTCGATGAAGCGCACGCCGACCTGCACGAAGTCCATGGCGAACAGGTGGGGAGCGACATACCAGGGGAAGCCGTCACCGTAGGTCAGCACCCAGCCACCAGACTCGGGGCGATAGCGCTGCAGCCAGAGCGCGTCCACCGGCAGGCGGTGCGTGCCATCGGTGCCGGGGATGGTCACCATCAGCGCCTCATGACCGGGCAGCGCCTTCACCTCGGCGATGCAAGCGGCCTTGGCAGGCTTCACGCTGCGGTAGATCGGCATCTGCGACACGGTGTTGCGGATGTCTTCGGTGTTGGCCTTGGTGATGGCTTCGTGAATCTGCTGCTCTGCACTTCGCATGATGGTCCTTGTGGTTTACCAGCGGTATTGGACAGCGGTTTTGTCCGGGGTTGGATTGGCCATCAGCGCCGCGGCCTGCGCTGCCATGTCCTGCTCGATGGCCTGGGTCTCTGCCACCGTCTTCTGCGTTTTGGCCACGATCTCGCTCAGCATGGCTGGTAGCTTCTGCATCATCTCCTGCATTGCGGCGACGGCCATCTGTGCATCACTGCTGGTCTTGTCGGCGCGAGCATTTGCCTCGGATGTCTTGGCCTTGCCGAGTTCAACCTGAACCTCTTGCAGTGCCACAGCCGCAGCATCAGCGCGCTGCTTCATCTCGGCCTGATCCTTATCGGCCTGCTGCTCTTCGGGTGTCTTGTCGCCACCCAAGCCGAGCATCTTGCGCGCCATATCGGCATAAACCTGCTTGTTCGGCAGATCGCTCATCTCGAACATGGCCGGAATCAGCAGGTTCTGAGCCTGCTCCGGCATTGAGCGCAGCGTGTCCACGATCTGCAGAAACTGTTGGCTGCGATAGGTCGGCGTGCTCGGCGTCTCGTCCAGCACCACCTGACGCTTGATGGCGCTCAGGGTGAGGTTCATCTCGCTGCCGTCGGCCAACTGCACCGGCACATTGATCGAGATCGACTGCTTGGTGCCGTCGTGACCCTTGTAGCTCAGCTCTTCGGGGTTCTTCATGCGGGCAATCTGCTGGTTCAGCAGCAGGTCAAGCACCTTGCGCCTCGCCTCGCGGCAGTGCGCCATGGGCTTGCCGACGCAGGTCACCGACTGGTCAATCTGAATCTGCTGGCTCTTGCCAGACTGGCCAGAAGATGACGTCGAGCCCGCAATCGGCGCATCCAGACCATGCACATACCCGATCTTCGACACCGCATCCTGATACGCCTGAAACTGCCACTGCGTGATGCCTTGGTGGCGATCGAGCTCGAAGCGGCCATCCCGAGCTCTGGGGTTCAGCAGGATCACACCATCGCGACGATTCACCGCCTCGCGGGCATCCTCCCAGTCCAGCACGCGGTCTGCGTCGCCGATGATGGTTGTCGAGTCCATCGACCAGTGCATCTTGCCCTTGGTCGCATTGATCTCGTCCTGGAGGCTGATCATGTCGCGGATCAGGCCATACGGCACACCGGTCTGATCCTCGATGTAGCAGATGGTCGAGACCCAGCCGACTTCGTTGTTGGGCACCACCGACCAGCGATCAACCATGCAATGCGGTCCCAGCCAGTAGGCCTGACGCACGCGCTGATAGATGCAGGCTTCCGGCTGCACCTGGCCGCTGTAGTAGGCCTGAAGGTGCGCCTCGTTGGTCTCGTCGAAGATCACCGGGCCGCCGGGCGTCTGCACCACGTAGCCAGAGACGTAGACCCGATAGCGGAACTCGCTGACGGTCACTTCGTCTGCGGCGCTGGTGAACGTCGACCACCGACTGACATCACGGCGGCTGTATTCCTCGCGCTCCAAGCGCTCAGGCTCAAACCACGACACGATGTCGTTGTCGGTGCCCGCCAGCGCAATCATGCCCGCGAACTGGGGAAAGGCTGCCATCAGCGCATCGCGCTTGTATTTGCGGGTGCGGCTGAACCAAGTCGAATCAGACAGGTCAGCCTTTTTGGCCGACATATCCCACTGCATCTCGCGCCACGGCATCACCTCGACGCGATCCTTGTATTGGAATGGGTCGGAGTTTTCGCCCACCTCCACCCAGCCGATGCCGCCCTTGAAGGCGAAGTCAGCGGCATCCAGGCAGGCGCGATCTGCCATCGTCATGCGTTCGGACTCCTTGAGCTTCTGGCTCAGGGCCGTACCCAATGCTTCAAACCGGTTGTCCTCAATGCGTACGATACCGTCGGTCTGATTGCGCTCCATCATTCCCACCACGCTGTTGATCCAGCGCTTGATGCAGTTGTGCGCAATCATCGGCAGGCCGCGCTTCCTGAACTGCTGGGCGAGCTGTGAATCAAACTGGTTGCCGTCCCAGTATTCGATGGCCTTCGCACTGTCCCGGCGCCACTGCTGGCCGAATCGAGCGGCCTCGCGCCATGCAGCCACCTTCATGCGGTCGGCTGCGTATTTCTTCTCGTTGTCAGGCACCGGCATGGCGCCGCCACCGAGATAAATTTGCGACGGCTGGTTTTGGAGGATCAAGCCCATCAACTCCTCCAGTCGCGTGCGGGGTTATTGCGGTTCATGGGTTTGTAATCGGTTGCTGCAAATGGCTGCCGACCGCGCGCCAGATAGCGCAGGCTGTCTGCCGTGTTGCTTGTCCAGTCGTGCAGCGGCGAGTCCTTGAACTTGCGCAGCTTTTCATCCCATGCTTTGCGATATTGGCGCATAGCGTCCAACGCGCGAGTCATTCGCGCGTTCGCTTGTTCGATGGTTTCGTCTGCAAACGGGACCGGCGAGTTGTTGAACTCGCACAGCGGCAGCAGCTGGCGCACGGCGTTGATGCCCATTTCAACAGTCGGATCGCGTTCCAAGACGCGCACCGGCCTGATTCCGAGACCTTCTGCCGTGCTTTGAAGCGTCACACCCTCAACATCACGGATGTTTCCGTGACCACCATCGTGCGGCCAGATGTGGTCAGCGAAGGTGTAGGGGCGCTGCAAGAGCTTGCGGCAGTACCAGTCCATGCCCACCCCGCTGCCTTCCAGCACGTCGATCAGCCTGACGCGGCCGTTCGAGGTCTGCTGATACATCCAGACCACGGTGCTGTCTCCACGGCCCAAGTCCCATGCCGTGCCAACGGGAAGGTTCGGCAGATACGGGAATACGCCAATGCGCCCCTCTTTCTGCGCCGACATCATCAGCTTGCCGTAATACGTGCCCGGCATCGCCGCGTCATCGTCGCAGTAATACTCCTGCCGGATCAGCGCCTCGGCCTCTTCCTCGCCGCGCTCTGCCGCCAGTTCACGCTTCTCCTGCTCAATGGCCTCAAGCGTTATCGCGCCCGTGTCCTTGATGGTCAGCGTCTGCGCGAACCATCCCGGATCAGTGACCGCGAAATCGTGCTGCCGACTGAAATGGTTGCGTCCGCGCGTGGTGCTGATGAACAGCGCCCAACCACCGTTTTCGACAAGGATTGGACGGATGAAGGCCCAGGCGTTCGGATCGGCGAGCGCGTATTCGGAGAACACCACACCACGAGGCGGCGAGCCGATGAGGGAGGTGTAGTTGTCGGAGCCGACTACCTGCCAAGTGCTGCCATTCTTGAACCGGATCAGCATGTCCTGATCGCGGGTATTACTGCGCAACTCCTGCGGAAATGCTTCGTCAATACGCCGTTTGCCTGTGTGCGGGTTCACCGCGTCCCAGATCGCGCGGCGCGCCTGATTCGCCAGCGGCAGCATGTGCAGATAGCCGCCGATTTCCGTCATCGCTGCGGTGGCCGTCCAATGCAGGCAGATGTCGTCCTTGCCCGCTCGGCGATGCCATTTCAGCGAGAGACGTTTGAATCCCTTCTCCAAGGCGGTCCACGCCGGCATCTGATACCAGCGAGGCCGCCAGCCATTAGCGGGCAAGACAATCTCAGGCATCGGTGAGGCGTTGCACTGTCACTGTCAGAGCGCCGCCATCCTTTCCGCTGGCTTCGATGCTGCTGAGCTTGGCGTGCAGGTAAGGCGCTGCGTCTTTGGCAAATGGAAAGGCTGCAACCGCGCCGCCAGCCTTGTAGGCATCGCGCATGGCCTCCATCATCACGTCGAGCGGCAGCTTGCCTTCTTTCTCGGCCTTCACGACAGCATCTTTCGTGCGCTTGTTCTGCGAAGACGCTTTACGGCCAGCGCCAGGTCGCTTGCCGCCTCGCTGTGTGGCCATGTTTGATTGTTTGATTTTTAATCAAACCTCGTTTGATTTTGTGAACCGGCAAAAAACAGCACCCGTCTTTCCGAGCTGCCAATGCGCGCCTAGGGTGCAACTTGGACAAGGAGGCTGTTTAGGCTCGACCCATCGCGCGCTGCGGGTGTTTGAGCAATCGCCCGACGACTCACCGCTGCGGACGTCCAGATATCCCTTATGGGACCCTCTGGCTGGGCGTGAATAGATGCCCACCGCGTGGTGGGCCTCCGTCGCTGCTACCGTTGCGGGCAGTGCTGGACACGGAAATGGTTGCGAGGGCTGGACTCGAACCAGCGGCGTTCTGGTTATGAGCCAGACGAGCTGCCAACTGCCCTACCCCGCAATACTGCTTTCAGCGATGCCCATCTGGGCATGGCTCAAAACAGAAAGGCCGGTGTTACCCGGCCTCTGCTTCGCTCAAGGTTGGTCAGGCCGACGTTCGCAGAGGGCGCCAGGGACTGCCGAGGGAAGGGCAGACATAGGGGTTCGCGGCGAGGGTGTTGCCCTTGGCCACTCGCTCGGTGAACAGCACCAAGCGGGGGCGCGTGACGACTGCATCGGTGAGGGTGACGGGCAGCAGATCGAGCTTGGCGATCTCGAAGCCCATCGGGGCCATGTCCACCAGCACAGCGGGCTGCACCACCTCGTGAGAGGCGGCGAAACCGGCAAATGCGGGGGGCACGTCCGCGAAGGACAGCGAGGCCGTCAGAGCGCCGATCATGAGTAAACACACGGTTGCAAGGCGTTTCATGGGGACTCCGGTAGGCACAAAAAAACCGCCTCGGGGGCGGTTCTGGGCATTGCGTCTCTGCGGCCTTTTGATCGACCACAGAATTGCAACGTATCGAAATAATAGCCGATGCCGTCAGATTTGCAATCCACCCCGCTGGGCAGCCATCAGCACCATGCGTCGCATCTGCGCCCGGCACCGCTCAATGACGCTCTCGCTCACTTTCAAGGCGCGCGCCACGCTGCCATTGGTGGCGTGCCCTGCGGTGGCGTAGTAACGGTCTGCGATCTCCGCCCAGATCCGGGTGTGGCGATCCTCCCGCCACCAGCCCACCTCCACATCGACCAGCAGCACCACGCGCAGCGCCAGTGCATCTACCGCCATGACGGTAGCCTCTACAGGATTACTGTAACTGCCCGCTGATCTGATCGGCCGTCCATTGGCCTCCGTAGCCGCCGCACGCGAGTGTAAAATCGCCTCAATCTTTCCTTCCCGCTTTGCATCGCCCCAAGCGAAAAGGGTCGCGTCACCGTCCTCCTGCACCCGACGCTTCACCGCTTGGCGGCGCTTCTGATCCCGGTGGATGCTCGACTGCAACAACGTGATTTCTGCCCGCCGGCGGTCAGCCTTCCAGGCATCACGGCGAATACTGGCGTCGAGTAACTGGATGGTATCGGCGGGATTCGTCATGGCGTTCATGGGGCCTCCAAGGTGGAAATCTGGGCCTGTCCCGGTTTGGGGCGCTGGGTGCCGTAGTCGCTGCGCACACGCCGCTGACCAGCCGGAATGTCACGGACGATGGCAATCGCTCTGATGTAGGCGCGCAGTGCGCGATGGCGGGCCATCTAGTCGTCAGGCGCCTTGACCGCCATCATCAGCGCGTCCAAGGCGGTCTCAATGGCGCTGCGGTGGGCGGGGGTGAGGCTCATGCGGCCTCCTTGAACCCGTACCGCACCAGCAACCGTTCTTGTTCGGCCAGCAACTCATCATCGCTGCCGAAGTGGGCGTGAAAGGGCTTGGAGCCGCGCGCCAGGCTTGGGCCCAGGTGGCTGCACATTTCTTCGGCACTCCACCCATCAGGTCGAACCGCGCGGTGGTGCCAGCTACAGAGACCAATCGTCTCGTTGTGGCCCAGCCGCTTGCCGACGCCGAGATGGTGAATCTCTGCGAAGCTGAACCCCAAGCCCTGCAACCGGCACGCCACACAGCCGGTGTCCAGCTTGATCGCCGTGAAGCGAGCTTGCTGGGCCTTGATCGGCGTGCCGGTGCTGGTGTGCAGCGCCATTACTCAACAACCATCCAGTCGTCTGCAAGAGCATCAGTTTGCGAGGCCAGCCACGGCACGCGGCTGCCGCTTGGGTAAGCTGGGTGGCCGGACGGATACTCGATATAGATGTAGGGGTGCGTCATCTTGCTGTGCTCGTCAGGCACTTGCAGCTGCAACCACATGCCCTTGCCGTTCCAGCCAGAGCGAGCAACGCGCTTTCCGGCCTTGAGCCACATCAGCGCCGAGCCAAAGTTCAAGCCCGCAGTTGTGGCGCGCTCAGGGAGGGGGTCTGAGTCCTCATTAGGCAGCAGCGCGTAACCAGCCTCGAAGGCTGCGGCGGGCGACCAGCTGGTGTAGCCGTCTTCGTAGTCGACGTAGTAGCCGCCTACCAGCTCCGCATTGAAGGCGGCGCCTTTCGGCCTTTGAACCTTGGCTCCGCTATCCAGAATGAGCCTCATGCCGAACTCTTCGAGCTCAAGAATCTTGGCTGCCCGCACGACCTTGTGGCACTTCCACTGCGGGAGGTTGGCGGCGCTCATTGCACACCACCAAGAGCAGCGCCGGTCTTCGGCATGGTGGCACTCAAGCTGTGTTCGTAGAGTGCGGTGCGCAGCTCATAGCCCATCAGCGGCCAGATTTTCTGTACAGCGTTCGCGCGTGCAATTTTCTGACCAATCTCGGCGTCGAAGTTCTCCGGGCTGGCGCAGGCCGACTCGCCGGTGACGGTGAAGCCGTTGCGCAGTGCCAGCACGCAGAAAGTCAGCAGGTCGAGCGCTGGAAGATGCGGGACATTCAGCCCGCGGGCCGCGTTGCCGGCGGTGAAATAAAACTCACTGATGATGTTCGCCTCGATGTCGGCGGGCGTGATGCGCGGGGCAGTCAGGCCCTTGGCCTGTATCTCAGTCTCAATGCTTTGGTTGTTCATGGTGTTCTCGGTGGGGTTGAGGAAAAGGGCCGCGTCACAACCACGGCCCCTATTGCTGCAGGCTGACTAGCAGCCCTTTTTCTTGCCGCCGCCCTTGCCGCCCTTGCCGCCCTTGCCGGGCATCTTCATCGGGGGTTTCATTGCCATGTGACTCTCCTGCTGATTGCCGGTGGGCCGCGCCGGTACGGGTTTGGGTTGGTATTGGCGCTGGAGAGCCAACAGATCCTTGGTGATCCTGCGAAACAGGACGATGGGCTTTACATTCAGTCGCTCGGCGGCTTCGGTAACGGTCATGCGTTCGCCGTCGAAAATGCCCATTCGATTGCTACGGCGATTGCGCGCTTGCACCTTTGAGCTGGCCCAACGGCAGTTGGAGGGCTCGTAGTGGCCGTCGTTGTCGATTCGATCGAGGCTGGTCGCTTCTGGCCTGCGTCCCATATCGGCGATGAACAAATCAAAGGACTGCCAACGCTCGCAGACTCGAATGCCACGCCCGCCGTAGTCTGCGTAACTGCCATCGCGCGAGTTTTCGCAACGCCGCAACATCTTGCTCCACACGCCATATTCGCGAGGATGGGCCACTGTTGGGCCCTTGCCTTTCTTGTTGAGAACGTGAGCGGCAAAGCCAGCAGCCTGTCCGCACCCACAAGACTTTCGTTTGCCGGTTTTCAGCAGCGTTGCGATGACCACGACCTGACCGCCGCAGGCGCAATCACACCGCCAAAGGTGCCGCCCGTGTTTATCAATACCAGCCTCACTCGCAACGACGAGTCGGCCAACGCAGAGGCCGGTCAGATCGCTCTTTTTCACGGGCCTTCCTCCGGCATGATTTCTGCCATCGCCGCGATCTGATCCGGTGACAGGTCGGGCCAATAGCGGCGGCTCACGTAGTCACAGAACTGGCGGAAGGTGGCGCTAAATACTTCCTCGCCCATCGACTCAAAGCTCAGGCTTTGCGGGATGCGGTAACTGCACGGGCCGATGCCCGGAAAGTTCAGCGCGATCTCGTCGCAGGCGATGTTCCCTTCGAGCTGCAACCGCTTGAGGACGGTGTGAGACTCCAAGCCAGAAAACACTTCTAGGTTCTGCGCGCACAGCGTCCCGAAGCCATGCACCAGTCTGTGGAACTTTGGATTTCGGGGCTTCCTGATCTCAGCCGACACGATGTCGTCGATGCTGTAGCGACGCTCGCGCAACTTCTTTGCGTCCATAAGGAAGGCGGGCACCAACGCGCCCTTGCGCACGCGCAGCATGATGCGTTCTGGCCTGCGCTTGATGGCGGTCACGTCGCCTCCCACGATTCTTCGTTGGCGGGCAGGAAGCCGGCGGGGCCGCGGAGCATGAGTATTTCCATCAGGCGGCCACCTGTGCGAACAGTGGCGACTCATCGCGGATACGAGCCCGCGCCATGTCGGCGTACTTCGGGTTCAGCTCGCACAGCACCGCGCTGCGACCAAGGCGATCAGCGACCAGCCCCGTCGTGCCAGCGCCCCCGAAGGGATCAAGCACCAAGCAAGGTTTGATCGCGGCTTCGCAGGCGCATGAAGCTGCCCAACCAGTAGTAACGCGAGCACCTGTGTACTCGACACCCATTTCCCTGGCCGCTTGACGCTTCATAGCCAGCCGGTTGGCGCTCATGCCGGCTGGATACGCTGAATCTGTGTTGCCGGTGTTACCTACCGGAATCGCAGACTCCGATTGGCGTTGATAGGGCGCACCACATGCCGAGCAGCAGCCTTCTTCACTGGTAGCGGCGCGGATGCAAGGCTCAATCAGCTCGGGCGGGAACGTAGCGAAGTGCGCGCCCTTGAAGGGCTTGGTGGTGACGGTCCACACGCTGCGCTTGTTGCGGCCGGCAATCTCCCCGGAAAGGATGCGATCCACGATGCGAGCCTTGGTGGCGCTTGCGTCCTGCACGCCGACGCCCTGGAAGTCCTTGGTCGCCTTGCCGTTGTAGGGCTTCGTGTAGACCGCCTTCATGGTGCCGTTTGACTTGCCCGGCACCCTGTCGCTTCCGGCTTGGCCATCCACGTCCTGCGACAGCCGACCGATGGAGCTGGTGGCCAGCGGCTCCTGAATCGCTACGTTGTCGAAGTAGTACTGCGGTGACTTCGACAGCAGGAACAGATACTCGTGGCTCTTGGTGCAGCGGTCGGTGACGCTCTCGGGCATCGGGTTTGGCTTCGACCAGATGATGTCCTGGCGGAGATACCAGCCGTCTTCTTGCAGCGCGAAGGCGACTCTCCATGGGATGCCGATGAGGTCTTTGGGTTTGAGCCCCGGCTGCCGGTAGTCGCTGCGTGGCATGGGGGCGTCGTCGCGACGGCTGGATGCGATCAGCTTTCGCTTTGCCGACACCGACTCATCAGCACCTTTCCCGGTGATCGCGTCGCTGTTCCCGCCACAACGGCTGCCCGAATAGCTATCCCCCAAGTTCAGCCACAGCGTGCCGTCGTCGCGCAGCACCCGGCGCACCTCGCGGAACACCTCGCGGAACACCTCGACCATCGCGCGCACGAACTCGGCCGGCGTAGGCTCAAGCCCAATCTGCGACTCGTGGCCGTAGTCGCGCAGGCCGAAATACGGCGGCGAGGTCACGCAGCAATGCACGCTGGCGCTCGGCAGAGTCTTGAGCACTTCCCTGCAATCGCCGGTGAGGATCTGCACGGTCATGCTGCACCTCGACGGCTGGCGCCCAAGACCGGGAGCACGATGCCGCCCGCCAGACGATCCGCAGCACGGCCGTCCAGGGCGTCGGCCCACTTGTCCGCGCTCAGATTGCTGGCGGCGACGGTCGGAAGGCCGGCGTTCGCGCGCTTGCAGATCAGCCCGGCGATGCACGCGCGGTATGCCTCGGTGACGTGGCCAGCCCCCACCTCGTCGAGCAGCAGTACCGGGGCGCTGACATAGCGGCTCAAGATTTGCAGTTCATCCGCAGCCGAGTTGTCGCCGTAGCTGTGCTTGACGTCGGCCCACAGGTCGGGGGCGCTGACGTAGACCGCCGGCCGCGTGCTTGGGAGTAGCGCCCACCCCATTGCGACCATGAGCCAAGTCTTGCCAGTGCCGTTCGGCCCGATCAGCACCAGGTTGTTCGGGCTGCCATCGACGCAGGCCTCAAGCCACTGGCGCGCGGCGGCGAGCACAGCTTGGTCGGCCTTGTTGCGCGCTTCAAACTGGCTCAGGCGGGCATCGATCACCAGGCGCGGCAGGCCATTGCGATAGCCGTCCTTGCGCGCCTTGAGCATCGCTTCCGCGTGGCTCTGCATGGACTGCTCGCGCGCCTGACGGATCAGGTCCATTCCGGTCACGACGCTCATCCGGCCGCTCCCAGCACTTCACCGCGCAGGCCCTTGGTGTAGTCCTGCTGGGCAAAGGCGGTTTTGGGGACGGCAGGGGCCTGCTGTTTGGGCAGATCCCAAGTCTCTGCGTAGTGCTTCCCCGGCCCGAAGAAGGTGGCCGCTTGCTTGACGTAAGGGCCGCCCTCGTCGCCCTTTGCCCGGATGAACGCGGCGTAGCGCACAGCTCCGGCGATCATCAACTCAACATCTTCGCCAGCCTTGATCCGAGCGTTGAAAGCCTTGAGCGCATCAGCCCGGGAGTTACCCCCTGCCCGTTTCGGATATGCGGCCCAGGCACGCTCGAAGGCGGCGGCAGCCGCCGTATGTGCTTCTTCTTTTCTCTGGTGTCTGGTGTCTGGTGTCTGGTTAGGTTGGCCTTTCGTTGCACGATTCGTGCTCTGTTCGTGCGTCTCGCGTGCCTTCTTTCGTGCTGCCTCTCGTTCACGAGCGATGCGTGCGTTCGTTTCACCCTGCGCACTGGCTTTCGTGATCTCCACGTCGGCCCGGTCGTTCACGAGACCTGCATCGGTTTCGCGCCAGAATCTCGTAACCACGGCGTCTATAGCTTCTCGCTCGGCCTTTTCCTGTGCCCGCAACATGCGGTGCAGCGCCTTGCCGATGGGCAGGGGGTTTTCAGTCGCGTAGTAGTGCTGGAGCATCAGCAAATACGCGCCATGCTCAGTGACAGAAAGATGGGCGGTATCGCGCTGGTAATCGCCGATATAGAGCTTGAAAAAGTTCATGCGGCCTTCCTGTAGAACCAGCGCCACTCGCCACGCACTCGGCGGCGCGTGCAGGCGATGTCCATGCCGTTGTCGCGAAGTTCGGCCACGATGGAATTGACGGCGCAGACCTTGGCGCGCTGGATGATCTGGCGGGTCGATAGCTCGGAGCCGTCCTTGAGCACGTCGGCAACGCGCTGCAGGCGCTGGCTGCTGCTGAGACTGGCGCTGTTCATTTCGGCCTCCGCTGGAAGTCCGTGCAGCGCACGATGCGAGTCAGTCCGTCCGCCTCGATCACCGGCATCGTGTCGAATCGCAGGAAAGAGCAATCCCGCGTGCGGTGAATGCAGGCGGCACAAAGGCCACCCTTCGGCTGGTGTTGGATGGTCATGGCCACTCTCCGTGACTGCACTTGCTACACATGGACGGTTCCCCTCTCCCAACCCGGGAGAATCCGACCCACTGTGGTGTTCGCTGACTTGAACCACTTTGAGTCGATGACGAGCAGGCGTTCTTGCGGAAAGCGCTTTGCAAATCGCGCCAATCGCGTTTTGCTTTTGGCATCCATCCAGCCCTTCACCTCATGCCATTCATGCGCCCCTGTGTTGAGATCGATTCTGAAATCTGGTGTGTACGCCCTAGTGCCGCGCTTTATGTCGGGGAACTCGAAAGTCTTCGGCTCAAAAGCCCACCCAGCTATCTGCCCCTTGGAAACCAGAAAATTGAGGTAGCGCGCATAGTTGGCCTCCCATGCGGAACGGAAATAGATATTCCCAAGGTCGGCGCGCTTGCCGCCGCGACAGCGGCTGTAGCCAGATGGCGCTTCTGATTTCAGATGCCTTTTAAGCATCAGATCACTCAGTCGCTGCTTGTTTTGTTCCGAGTTCAGCGCTGACGTTTTATCTGCCCAAGCAGCGCGTGCCTTTGTGCCGATTACCTTCTTGGTTTCAGCCGAGTGCCTAATTCCAAGAGCGCCGCGCGGATGGCCCTCGCTTGCGATGCGGAGCCTCGTGGCATTTCCAACAGCCGCGTTTCTCGCTTCAGCTGTTTCATACTTCGGAAGCCTCGGCGGCTTCCTTTCAAGGCTTTTTCCCCGGCTTTGATTGGTAAGGCCAAGTGACCGTGCCTTGCGGCAAACATTGGCTTTATTGCGTCCCAGTTTGAGCGCCAGAGCCGCCAGCGAGACGGGTGTTTTCTTGTCTGCATAGGTCGCGCGCAGCGCTGCAATCTCTTGCTCAGACCAGTCGCAACCCAAGATCCGGTTGCCGCGTCTCATGCCCTAGCCTCGATCCGTTCCAACTGGCCCTGCAGCACGCGAATACGCGAACCGATGACGACCAACTGCCGCTGGGCCTCACCGTCGATCAGCTGCGCGGCGGCGACCTGGGCGAGATACCAGAACTGCCGGTAGGCCAGCCAAAGACGAAAGCGCAATGTCTGCAAGCGCACGGACGCACAGACGCGGGATTGGTAGCGTGCAATCGTCGCGGAGAAGTTCATGCCGCAGCCCTCGCGTGATGCCCCTTGCCGGCCTTGAGGCTGGCAATGGAGCGGATGTGTTGCTCGCGCTCGCGCAGCAGGTGATGCAGGCGCGTCAGGTCTTCCTCGATGTTGAGCAGCAGCTCGCGCGAGGCGGCGCTGTCTTCGGGGGACTCTTTCAGCAGGCGGTTGCGCAGCAGTTCGAACAGCTGGCGCTTGCGGGAGTAGTCCTCCACACCCAGGCCGATGAGGGGGCTGGCCATTGGCTATCCCTTCAACAACAGGTGCGGAGCCTGCGTGTAGAGCAGGCCGGCGGCGCGGGTCACCGCCTCAAAATCTCGCTCGTCGATGACCTGAGCACCCTTGTCCACCAACTTCAGACCCAGCGCATCAAGAATCGAAACCAGTTGAGGGATTTTCACGTTCTGCTTGAAGTTCAGCACGTCGGACAACTGCCCCTTGTCCATGTTGATTTGTGCCGCGAGCGCCTCCTGCTTCACGGCCTTGCGGCGCTCGTCGAACAGTTTCCAACCACTACTCATCGCGGTTGAACCGGGCGCGAGGTGAAATGCAGGCATGTCATCGAAACCGCCGAGATCGTTCATGGGCACGCTCACTGAAATAGAAAGCCCGCTGGCATTGCTGCCAACGGGTAAGCCACGCGCGCCATTTGAGGGTCGCTGGGGTGCGACCAGAAGCGCGTGGAAGGGAGACGAAATGGGTGTGCTGCTGCTGGTGCTGGCCGATCAGGGATCGGCAACCAGCGTTGCGTGGTGCAGGGCACTGGCTCGACGTGGATCGGTAGTGGCGGCATGGGCGCGGTGCTGGCGGTCACGGCCGCGCCTCCCGCTCGATTTGCCGCCAGACTCGGCGAAGCGACTGCGCATCGAGCGCCGTCTCGACCTGATCGCGGTCATGGCAGAGGCCCTTGCCAAAACGGATCAGGCGCTGCGTGAACGCTGCCGCGATCACCGCGAAAAGAGCGAAGTAGAGGGCGGCGAGCATTCAGGCAGCCCGAAGGGTTCGGAGATAACCCGTTGCGAGCACGTCGCGGGCAAGATCCTGCTGGGCCTGGTCTGTTTTTCGGTGCCCGCCATCGACCATGCCGTTGCGCCAGCCGTGGCGGAAGCTGTAGCTCGCTCCGGCTGGGATGCCGTCGCCATCACGCCCGCAAAAGTAGCCAGCGAGGACATCATCGTTGTCCAGCTGATTCAACAAGGCAGCGCGGGTGATGCGCGTAGGCGAAGGAATCAGCACGAGCTACGCCGCCTTGCTCTGCTTGGTGGCGCGGCGGGTGGCGCGCTTGGTGGCACGGACTTTTTTTGCGTGCAGAGCCAGCAGTTTCAGCAGGTAATTGCCACTGATTCCGTGCTTCGTACCTCGCCCGCCCGACTCCCATTCGTGGATGCTGGATTGAGAGCAGCCGACTTCGGCGGCGATCTGGGCTTGGGACATGCCGATAGCCCGGAGATCGCTGATGAGTGAAGGCGGCGTGGTGGGGTTCGAGTCGTCCATTCGCCTAGTCAATCACAGTTGTGATTACTCGGTCAACACCAACGTGTTTCACGCCCGTGATTACATGGTTTCCATGCAAACGCTCGCCGAGAGACTGGTCTACGCCCGCAAATTGCGGGGCATCGCAACTCAATCTGAGTTGGCGAAGATGGCTGGTGTTGCCCAAGGAACAATCGGCAACATCGAAAGCGGGTCGCGCAACGGGCAAGGGTCACTTCACAAGATCGCCCGAGCGCTGCGAGTTCGGCTTGAATGGCTGCGTGATGGCTTAAAGCCCATAGAAGCCACTGAGGAAAATGACGAAGTGGTGATGCTCCCCCTCTACGACTCGCCGATGAGCGCCGGATATGGCTCAGAGACGGCCGACCCGGAGATCAGCAAACACCTTGCTTTCCGGGCCGACTGGATCAGATCGCAGGGCTGGCGGCCAAAAGACCTGGACCTCTATCCGATCAACGGCGAATCCATGACTGGCTTTGCGGAGCATGGCGACATCACGCTAGTGAATCGTGCGCAACGAGAACTGATTTCATCCAACCCTCGCAAATCCGTTTTTCGAGTGCAGTACGGACTGCAAGTCTTCATGAAGCAGCTCACCTATGACCATCGCGGCGCAATGGTGCTGCGCAGCTTCAACCTGGACAAATCCCGCTTTCCAGACATCACGATTCTTGGCGATGAATTGGACATGGTTCGTGTCGAGGGCCGCGTGGTCTGGCGTGGGGGCTCGACCTAATTGAACGCAAGCCTTCTCAACTTGGAAAAATGGCCCTCAATATTTTCCGTTCCCATCGCGTTTCTAGGAGTTTGTGCGTTAATCGTGCTTGCAGGCGGCGCGACACTGATCGGCATGTTCTTTCCTATTTCTACCGCCTCAGCCATTGCGCTGATCAATGCCAAATGGCGCTACCAGTGGGCTGGTTATGTCGCTGCCGCCGCTGCTTGGTTGATGATTTCTGCGACTCAGGTCTGGATCATGCATCTCGTCGGCTGTACCTCTCGCATGGATGCCGATTATTACCAAGAGCAGGAACCTTTCATCTACTAGACCGGCCACATCGCCCGGCCTTGCGATGTTTTTGGGGATAAAACCATGAAGCACCTCACCACACTGTTACTCGCGTCACTCACGCTCATGCCGCTCGCGGCCAGCGCCGACAAATACGTACAGGGTTACACCAAGAAAGACGGCACCTATGTGCAGGGCTACGCCCGCGCCAGCCCCAATGCCAACCGCTACGACAACTACGGTAGCCAGAGCCTGGGCGGCACGCAGCGAGACGAGTTGAGCAGCCCCAACGCGGCCGCCAACAAGCGCAATCCGGTCTACGGCGGCTACGACAACGACGGCGACGGCACGCTCAACGCTTACGATGCCGCGCCTGACAACAGTCGGTGCAGCTATCCGCCCTGCTGAAAATGGCATGTGTAATGAACATCAAAGAGATGTCCTTGCTCGTGGTTGCCGCGTTCCCTGTCATCTCTCTTCACGCAGGGGCGGCATCATCACAATCCACTCTGGCCCAACAGCGTCGAGTCGAGAAAGAGTGCCGAGCAAGCGCCACCAGTCAAAACGACTGGTGGCGCGCCGACGGCAAAAATAGGTGGCGCAATATTTGCTCCATGCGCGTTGTCGTCGGCAGTAAAGACCCAGACCCGGTACGGAAGCCGCAAGCGCAGGCCAGCAAGAAAGGCGTATTTGACCCTTCAACGGCCCGGCGTGTTGAGCACAAACAGGCTGATCGGCAGCCGATGACTTTCATGGGAGACCCCTGCACCTCAGACTGCTCAGGCCATGAAGCCGGTTATGCCTGGGCAGAGGAGAACGACATCACAGACCCGGATGACTGTGATGGCAACTCCAACTCGTTCATTGAAGGCTGCGAGTCGTTTGCAGAAGAAAATGGCGTCATGCAAAGGCGTTTGGAAGACTACGGAGATGACGACCCAGATTGGTGAGTATTGACTTGACGCCCTTAGCAAGTCCGCCCAGTGCGGGCTTTTTTGTGGGCATCACCTGCCAGATGTGATCGCCCTTGATTGACTTGACATTTTTTATCACGTTTGTGTTTGACTAGATCAATCACGTATGTGATTATGTCTCACCCCACCCGGAGTGAGACATGAGCAGCATCCACCCCATTTTCGCAGCGGCCCTCAAGCCGTTTGCTCCGCCGCCGCCGGTCTACACCTGCCGCGACTGCGGCGAGGTTGAAGTCCGCACGCAGCACGCGCAGTGCCGCGCCTGCTTCCGCCTGTTTGACAGCGCCAAGGCGGTGCAATCGTGATGCGCATCCCTGCCCCCGCAACCAATGTGCGCGCCGATTTCGCCCGCCGCCCCAAGTGGATGGGCCGCGCGCCGAAAGGCCCGGCCTGCATCCGTCTGACTCGGCCGCGGCCGCTGGGTGGTGGCAAGTGAGCCGCGAGCAACAGCAGGCCGAACGCCGCGCGCGAAAGTTGCAGACCTGTGCCCACTTCAACGGGATGCAGAACAAGGCCTGCAAAGCGGGCTGCAACATTCGCGCGGCAAAAAGAGATGCAGTGGGCCGTCCCGCTGAGTTGATGCCCTGTCTGCCCCCAATGTCCGCTTTCCAAGAGGCGCTGCCTCTCAAGGAATGCCCGAGTTTCAGAGTGCTCACCCAGGCCGAAATCGACGCCGAAGAAGCCGAGTGGGACAAGGTGATTCAGCGCATGACGGTTGTCATGCCGGTGGTTGCCGTCTGGCGCAAGAAGTTGCCTATTGGCAAGTCCGAAATCATTGAATGCCCTGTCTGCAAGGGCCGCCTGCATCTCAGCCAGTCCGCATACAACGGCCATGTGCACGGCCGTTGTGAAACCGACGGCTGCGCGAAGTGGATGGAGTAGCCATGAAGCGCGTCTCCATCGTCATCGAAGTAGACGACCAGCGCCCCGAAGTGCTGATCGACGCTGCCGCTCGCGTGATGGCCGACCAGATGGGCGGGGCGCTCAAGAGCGCCTACGTCGAGCAGGCCGCGCCACGCACCTGGCTTTCGCACCTGCTGGGCCTTGAGGTCTCGCGCCGGACTGAGCTTTACCCCACACACCACGACATGACCGGCCTTGAGCTGGCGAAGGAAACCCACGCATGAACACCGCCGTCGCAGAGAAACCCATCGCCAACCCGTTCGGCAATTCCCAGCCCGTCGCCCGCAGCATGGGTGCTGCCGCCAACACCGATCAGCACCGGGCCGTTGCTGAAGTGCAGGCCGCGATGATGATCGCCCGCGCCAACCCGCGTGATGCTGTGGGCGCGATGGATCGCATCCTGAACGCCTGCACTCGCCCCGCGCTGGCAGATGCCGCCGTCTACACGTATGCAAAGGGCGGCACCGATGTGTCCGGCCCCTCGATTCGACTGGCCGAGGCCATCGCCCAGCAGTGGGGCAACATCAAGACCAGCGTGCGCGAGATTGACCAGACGGAAGGCGTCTCGACGGTGCAGACCATCGCCTGGGACTTGGAGAGCGGCTACCAGTGCGACAAGGTGTTTCACGTCCCGCACATCCGCTTCACGAAGCAGGGCAGCAAGAAGCTGACCGACCCGCGCGACATCTACGAGCTGGTGGCGAATCAGGGCAGCCGTCGCCTGCGCGCTTGCATCCTCGCGGTGATCCCCGGCGACGTGATCGAAGCCGCCGTGCAGCAGTGCGAAGTGACCATGCGCACCAAGGCCGACACCTCGCCGGAGGCCATGCAGAAGATGGTGACGGCGTTCGCCGACTTCGGCGTGAGCAAGGATCAGATCGAGAAGCGCATCCAGCGCCGCCTCGAAGCCATCCAGCCCGCCCAGGTGGTGAGCTTGAAGAAGGTCTACGCCAGCCTGCGCGACAGCATGAGCAAGCCCGAGGACTGGTTTGATGCGCCGGAGCCGGGTGCGGCGGTGGTCGATAAGCCCACCAAGCAGCCGATGACCGACGAGGCGTTCGCCGCCGGCCTCAAGGGTTGGTCTGCCCTCATCGCTGGTGGCAAAAAGACCAGCCGCGAGGTCATCAACATGCTGGAAACCAAGAACTCGCTGACGCTGCAGCAGCACGCCACGTTGACGGAAGTGGAGGTGTCGGCATGAAGACGCTACAGCTTGAGCAGGGTTCAGCGGCTTGGCAGGCCCACCGCGACAACCACCGCAACGCCAGCGACGCCAGCGCGATGATGGGCTGCTCGCCCTACGTCACGCGCGCCGAGCTGCTCCGCCGGGTGGCTACTGGCATGACGCCGGAAGTGAGTGAGCAGACCCAGCACAACTACGACCGTGGCCATGCCGCGGAGGCGAAGGCGCGGCCGTTCGTGGAGGCCGAGATCGGCCAAGACCTCTATCCCGCCGTGGGCGTGAGCGACGAGTACCCGCACCTGTCGTCCAGCTTCGACGGTCTGGTGATGGACGAATCGCTGGCATGGGAATGCAAGTTGAAGAACATGCAGAAGGTCGAGTGGGTGCAGCAGCATGGCGCGGTTCCACTTCCCGACCACTGGCAGACCGTGCAGCAGCTGGTGGTCAGCCGAGCCGAGTCACTGCGCTACAGCCTGGTGGATGACGAGGGCATCGAAGTTGCGCACTGCACCGTCACCCTTGACCCAAGAGATGAGGCGCAACTGCTCGCGGGCTGGGCGCAGTTCGACGCCGATGTGCTGGCCTACCAGCCAGAGACGCCCACCGCCGTAGTGCTCGCCGCCCCAGTCGAATCCCTGCCCGCCGTCGCGGTGCGCCTGGACGGCAAGATCGCCGTCATCGATAACCTCGACGTGTTCGGCGAGCGCCTGCGTGCCTTCGTCGAGCGCATCGACAAGGAGCCGAGCACCGACCAAGCCTTTGCCGACTGCGAAGAGGCCGTGAAGGTGCTCAAGCGCGCTGAGGATGCGCTGGAGGCTGCCGAGGCCAATGCGCTGGCGCAGATCGACCCGGTGGAGGCCATGCGCCGCACCGTGGCCGACCTCAACAATCTGGCGCGCAGCACGCGCCTGCTGATCGAAAAGGTGGTGAAGGCGCGCAAGGAATCGTTGCGCATCCATGTCGCCGCCGAGGCCCGCACGGCTTACTGCGCGCACCTGTCGCAGATCAACGCCACGCTATCGGTGCCGGTGCTGGAATCGGCCAGCTTCGTCGCCGATGTGGCCGCCGCCATCAAGGGCAAGCGCAGCCTCGATAACTTGCGCGCCGACGTGGCGCAGGTGGTGGCCAACTACAAAATCGCCAGCAATGCCGATGCTGACCGGCACCGCACCAACATCGCAATTTTCAAGGACGCCAATCGTGCGCCCCTGTTCCCCGATTTTGTGATGCTGGTTCGCAGCAAGCTGCCGGAAGACCTTTCCAATTTGGTGCAGGCCCGCATTGCGGAGGCTGACAAGGCCGAGCAAGCCCGCCTCGATGCCGAGCGCGCGAAGATCCGCGCCGAGGAAGAAGCGCGTGCGCAGCGTGAGGCCGAGCGCCTTGCCGAGCAGGAGCGCGAGCGCATCCGTAACGAGGAACAGGCCAAGGCGCAGGCCGAGCAGCAAGCCGCGTGGGATGCGCAGCGCAAGGAGGATGCCGAGCGCCGCGAAGCCATGCGCGCATCGAATGACCCGCAGCCCAGTGCCCCGGAGACGCCTGCCGCCGTCGCCGTGTTTGGTGAGGCCACCCAGCAACCCCCAGCCGCGGCAGTTCGGCCGGGGGCGGTGGCGCAGCTCATCAACATCACCGAGATCAACCGCCGTCTGGCGCCGATCACTCTGACCGCCGATGGCCTGGCCTCGCTGGGTATCCGGCCCTCTGAAACCAGCCGGGTGGCGAAGCTCTACCCCGAGAGCGAACTGCCTGCGATTTGCCGCGCGCTGGGCCGCCGTCTCCGCGAGGTGCTTGATGCCACCCCATTCAAGGAGGCCGCATGAGTGCCAATCTTGTCCCTCAGCCGTCGCCACTGGACGAGCGCAAGTTCTACGCCGCCATCCGGGTATTGCCTGCCAACCTCGTCGGCAAGCTGGTGTTCGAGAAAGCCACCAGCTGCTGGAAGTGGATTGCCAGCGCGCAGCCCAATGGTAGTGGTCGGGTTTGGGATGGGGAGCGGCTGGTCTACGCCCACCGGCGCGTCTACGAGAGCCTGCTGTTCAGCATCAAGCCTAGCCACGACCTGAGCCAGCTATGCCGCGATGACCTGTGCTGCAACCCCGAGCACCAAGAGCAGCTGACGCGCTCTGAAACGCTGCGGCGCGGCGGTGTGGGCGAGCGCATCGCGGCAATCGAGCGGGCAAAAACGCACTGCCCGCGCGGCCATGAATACAACGATGCGAACACCTGCCGGACGCTCGGCAGACGCAAATGCCGGGCCTGCGCCCGTATCCGTTACCACCTTTCAAAACCACAGGCGCAAGCCGCCGCATAGGAGTTACCCATGCAACGCACACCCGTGAAATCGTCGCAAATAGTTTCTGTAGGCCACGACCCCGCCACCAGCACGCTCGAGATCGAGTTCCCCGGCCGCAAGGAAGCGCCGCACGGCGGCCAGCTACCCGGCCCCGTCTACCGCTACACCGGCGTGAGCGCCGAGGACGCGAGCAAGTTCATGCAGGCCGAGTCGATCGGCAAGCATTTCGGCCAGCACATCAAGGGCAAGTTCGAGTACGCCCGCGTTGAGCAGCAGCCAGTGCAGGAGGTCTAGCCCATGTGGTTCAAGAACCTACAGGTCTATCGCCTCGCCACCGGTTGGGCCATGTCGCCAGGTACGCTCGAAGCCGCCTTGAACAAGCAGCCGCTAATGCCCTGCACGGGCATGAGCATGATGAGCCGGGGCTGGGTGCCGCCCGCTGAGGGCTTTGGCCTAGTTTTCGGCATGGGGAAGCATCTCCTGCTGGCGCTTGGCGTCGAAGAAAAGGTGCTGCCAGCCAGTGTGATGCGTGAGGAAACCAAGCTGCGCGCCGTGACACTGGAAGCCCAGCAAGGCTACAAGCCCGGCAAGAAGCAGCTGCGCGACTTGCAGGAGCGCATCACCACTGAGTTGCTGCCACGCGCTTTTGCCAAGCGCCGCGTCACCCGCGCCTGGATCGACCCCGTAAACCTCTGGATGGTGGTGGATGCCGCCAGCCCATCCCGCGCAGAGGAATTGCTGGAACATCTGCGCAACACGCTCGGCGAGTTGCCGGTGACGCGACTGGAAACCGAGCTATCGCCGCAGGGTGCGATGACCCAGTGGCTCACTGTCGGTGACGCGCCGGCGCAGTTCGCGCTTGATAGCGAATGCGAGTTGAAAGGCACCGGCGAAGAGGCCGCGACCGTGCGCTACCTGCGGCACGACCTGAGCATCAAGGAAATCCGCGAGCACATCGCTGGCGGAAAGGTGGCCACCCGCGTTGGCCTGCTGTGGCGCGACCGCATGAGCCTGCTACTGGTAGAGCCATTCCAGATCAAGCGCGTCAAATCGCTGGCGATGGAGCAAGGCGGCGATGAGGGTGCGGGCGTGAACCAAGCCGATCAGTTCGAGGCTGACTTTGCCTTGATGGCCGGCGAGCTGGGCAGTCTGCTGAAAGACCTGCTGGCCGCACTTGGCGGCGAGAAAGACCCGGAGGCCCCCGCGCGGAAGGCTGGCGACAACCACCCGTTGCCGCTGTCTGGCCCGAAGAACGCACAGATATTTACCAGCCTTGACGGTGAGTCTGACCCGATCTATCCGCAGGCACTCGCCCTGCTGCCGGAGAAGGAATCTGTCTCCGTGAGCTTCGTCCAGCGTCGATTAGGCATTGGCTACAACCGCGCTGCGCAACTGATCGAGCGCATGGAGTCAGAGGGCCTTGTTGGCCCTCCTTCCGCCGCCGGCCAACGCCAGCTGCTTTCCAAGGCGGCTAGCGCTTAGAGCCAATCCGTTCAACCAGACCCAAGACAGAGAGAACCATGACCACCGCAACCACCCGTATCACCAAACTCGAAAAAACCATCCGCGCCCGTGCACGCGAGGCCTTCGAGCAGCAAGTCGCCGCCGACTTCGACCCCGCCATTGCCCGCAGCGGCGGCAACGATGCTGCGATCAAGCTGCTGTTCGACGCGCGCGCCAACGTCATCCGCAGCGGCAAGGCCATCGCCGAGAACCAAGCGCTGGAGCAATTCCTTGCCGAACGCGCGCCGGAAGTCCTCACGCCCGCGCCGATCAGCCTGGATGCCCTGCGCAACCCGATCCAGATCCGCATCGGCGCCAATGGCGAGCGCCTGCCCGACACCGCCACCGACTACGTCGCCGTGCTGCTGCCGCAGTTCGATCTGCTCTATAGCGTCGAGACCCAAGTGGCCGACAACTGGAAAGCCGCGGTCGCACTCGGGCCGAAGTTCGTGTTGTTCGACGACCAAGGCGAGTGGCAAGTCTGGGATGACATCGAAGCCCAGCTGATCATCGACCGCAGCCGCACCGACCCGGCCGTGATCGAAACAATGGCCGCCCATACGCCGACCGACCACATCTACTGGACTCGCCGACCGCTGGCGTCGTCGCCTGCCGACCTCGCGGTCTACGTGAACCTGCACAGCGGCAATGTCAGCTGGTACTACCAGAGCTCCAGAGGCCGCGTGCGGTTCTGCCGCCGCGTGCGTGCCAGTCAGTTTTAGGCCTTTTGGCCATTCCCTACAACCCACCGAGCACCACCAACATGACCACTGAAACCGCTGCACTCCCCAAGCCCTTCATCCCCACCACCGAAGGCTGCTACGTCGATCCCAATGCCCTGTTCCTGTCTGTCGACGGCACCGCTGTCGAGCTGCTCGAATGGGCGCCTGCGTCCGCCTTCAGCGACCGCGCCACCTTCACCGAGGCGCGTGCTGCTGCAGCCCAGTGCGCTCTCGCGCTCGGCGGCTGGAAGGTGCCCAGCCCCAAGGAATGGGTCGGCAGCGGCATCGACTACACCAAAGAGGATCCGGCCTCGAATCTGCCGGACGCCGAGAGCGATTGGTTCTGGACGGACCAGGTCGATCCGTCGTCGCCTGCCGACGGCGCGTTCTTCGTGTACCTGCGCGACGGCCATGTCCTCTGGGACAACCAGCTCAGCAGGGGCCGCGTGCGGTTCTGCCGCCGCGTGCGTGCCAGTCAGTATTTGATTTTGGGCTCTTGAGCGCACCACGCCCATGAAGAAGCCCTTCGTCGCGGAGATCGTCAAGGACTCGAAGCGCCTCCTCAGGGAGTGCATTTCGGTCGGTGCCGATTTTCCGCAGAAGCTCAAGTTCATTGTCAGCGAGAAGCTCTATGCGCTGGCGATGGATAGCCTGCTGTGCGCGCAGGACATCGCGCGGCTGGGCGAGCGAAGGGCGGCAGAGCAGCAACCGAGGCTCAAGCAGCTGGTCGACCACAACGACCGGCTGCAGGCCCTCATCGACGTGGCCTACGAGCTGCGTTGCTTCAAATCCAGCGGGCAATACGAGGGCCTGATCCGACTCGCGTGCGATGTCGGCAAGCAGGCAGGCGCATGGCTCGTCAGTGTTGAAAGAAAGATCAATCCGCTCCCCATCCAGCAGAGTCCGCGAGTCTCAGTGCGCGCGGAGCGTCTTGGGGCACTGAGTACCGATTCCACCTCTACGGAGGTCAAACCATGACGAAGCCGCGCTACCGCACTGGATGCTCGGCCGGGTCGCAAGAGAATCGGAGAGCGTCGTCGCCTGCCGACAACGCGATCTACGTGAACCTGCACAACGGCAATGTCAACTGGAACAACCAGAACAACAGAGGCCGCGTGCGGTTCTGCCGCCGCGTGCGTGCCAGTGAGTGCCAGAGCGCCGAGGGCGTCAGCCTTCAGGAATTGATCACCGCCGCAAAGGCAGCCGAGGCGGGAAAAGCCGCCAGCATGGATTCAATGCGGTTCCAGATGCAGCGCGGCCGCCAACTGCTTGAGCTGCAGCGGCGCATCAATGCCGGCGTTTGGCACCCCTCGCCGGTCACCTGCTTCATCGCCGATCACCCGAAGACGCGTGAGATCCATGCACCGGCTTTCGCTGATCGCGTGGTGCATCACCTGGTGGTGCCGAAGATGGTGGCGCACTGGGAGCCGAAGTTCATCTTCGACTCCTACGCCAACCGCATCGGCAAAGGGTCCCACAAGGCCGTCACCCGCGTGCATCAGTTCGTGCACGAGGTCGAGTCCGGCCAAGGCGGCGGCTATGTCCTGAAGCTCGACATCAAGAACTGCTTCCCCAGTATCGACCGCGAAATCCTGTGGGCCGATCTCAAGGCCGGCATGCAGGACGCCGGGCTGCCGATGTGGATGCAGCGCATCGTGCATGCCCTGCTTCGCAAGCCGCCGCTGCACTACGGCGTGCACTACCTCAGCACGCCGGCCGAGCGAGAAACGGTGCCACCGCACAAGCGGCTGGAGAACGCGCCACCCGGCCGCGGCATCCCCATCGGCAACCTGAGCAGCCAGTTTTTCGAGAACGTCTACATGCACCCACTGGACCTGTTCGTGAAGCACGTCATCAAGTGCAAACGCTACGCGCGCTATGTCGACGACTTCGTGCTGATCCACCACAGCCGCGAACAGTTGGCGGAATGGCTGGCGCAGATCGAGGCGTTCCTCGCCGAGCGCCTTCATCTCGAACTCAAGGCGGGGCACGTCATCACGCCGCTGTCCCAGGGCGTGGACTTTCTCGGCTACGTGATCTTCCCGACCCACATCCGGGTGCGGCCGCGCGTCGTCGCGCATGCCCGCAGCAAGTTCAGCCAGTGGGCACGCCGGCATGTCACCGCCGATGGCCTGCGCATCACGCCAGGGGCCTATCGGCAGTTCACCAGCGTCGATGCGTCATACAGCGGCCACTTCCGGCACGCCAACAGCCACCGGCTGCAAATCAACTTCGAGCGACGGTTTCCCTGGCTTCCAGCCGCAAGGGTGTGCCGCCGCTTTCACCACTCACTTGAACAACAGCAGCTAGAAATCCCATTCGTAGGAGCTATGCAGATGAACAATGGACGCAAGGCAAGACGAGCCGCAAATCGTCGCGGCGGCAAGCGCGCTCCGAACAGGTGGCCGGCATGAGCGCTGACGGAACAGGCTTCGCGCCCCAGCGCCAGTTCATTCTCGGCCTCGCCGACGAACTCATCGTCGACCTGTTCGCTGGCGGCGGCGGCATGTCCACCGCGATCGAGCAGGCCTTGGGCCGTCACGTAGACATCAGCGCCAATCACAGCGAGACGGCGGTCAGCATGCACCGCGCCAACCACCCCCAGACCCGCCATTTCAAGGCCGATGTCTTCGAGGTCGATCCGCGCGCGGTTACCCGCGGCCGCAAGGTTGGTTTGCTGCACATGAGCCCCGACTGCACGCACTTCAGCCAGGCCAAGGGCGGCCAGCACCGCAGCACGAAGATTCGCGGGCTCTCGTGGGTCGGCGTTCGCTGGGTCGGCCAGTTGCGTCGCGCGCATGGCAAAGGCCCCCGAGTCTTGACGATGGAAAACGTGAAGCAAATCCGCACCTGGGGCCCGCTGATTGCCAAGCGCTGCCCTGACACCGGCCGCGTGGTTACGCTGGACGAGATACCCAATCCGAAGGGCGGCAAGCCGATCAACCGTGTCGCTACCGTGGGCGAGCGTGTGCCGGTGGAGAATCAGTGGCTGGTACCGGACCCGCGCCACACAGGCCGGACGTGGAAACGCTTCATTCACCTGCTGCAAAGCCACGGCTACGTCGTGGAGCACCGCCTGCTGGTCGCCGCAGACTACGGGGCGCCGACCTCGCGCGAGCGCCTGTTCCTTGTCGCCCGCTGCGATGGCGAGCCCATCGTGTGGCCAGCGCCCACCCACTTCAAGAACCCCGCGAAGGGTCAGAAGAAGTGGCGGGCCGCTGCGGAGTGCATCGATTGGAGCATCCCTTGCCCGTCGATCTTTTGCCGTAAAAAGGATCTCGCGGAGGCAACGCTGCAGCGTGTTGCGCGCGGGTTGAAGCGATACGTTCTTGACGCGGCATCGCCCTTTATCGTTCCTGCTACCCATCAGGGTAGTCACCGCATGCACGACATCGGCGATCCCCTCCCTACAATCACCGCTGCCCACCGTGGTGAGCTGATGGTGGTGAGCCCGCACCTGCAACAGTTCACGCAGAAGGGCAAAAACCACAGCGCCGAGTCGCCTTTGAACACCATCACCACGGCAAAGGGCGGCGAGCACATGGTCATCGCGCCTCATTTGCTGAAGATTCGCGGCGACAGCGACGGCGGTTCGCTCGCCGCGCCTCTGCCAACCATTACCAGCGGCGCTGGCAGCAAGCGCCCAGCCGGGCACGCGCACGCCATGGGCGTGATCAGCCCTATGCTGATTCAGGCCGGTCACGGTGAAGGCGAGTCAGGCGCGCGTCGCTGGAGCCACGGCATCAACGACATCCAAGGCCCGGCGGGCACTGTCACCGCGAGCGGCGGCGGTGTCGCACTGGCGGCCGCGATGCTGGTGCAGACTGGCTATGGCGAACGGGACGGGCAAGCCCCTCGCTCACTCGACATCGGCGCGCCCTTGGGCACTGTCGTGGCGGGCGGCGCCAAGCATGCCGCGGTGGTTGCGTTTATGGCCCAGCACAACACTATGCCCGAGCGCGAGTCAGGCAAGCGCAACATCCATCCCGGGCACCCAGTGACTGATCCGGTCTCGACCGTCACGAAAACCGGAAGTCAGCAGGGCCTCGTCGCCGCCAGCATCGTGACCCTGCGCGGTGACAACACCGGCAGCGACGCCAGTGACCCGCTGCGCACCACATCGGCGGGCGGGCAGCATCAGGCGCTCATCGAATACCAGCTCGCGCCCGAGCACGAAGCCGGCGCGCTGCGGGTGGCCGCTTTCCTCATCAACTACTACGGCAACGGCCAGCCGCTGGATCTCCGCGATCCGCTTGACACGATCACCACCCGCGATCGGCTTGCGATGGTCACCGTGTGGATTCACGGACACCCCTACGTGGTGGTCGACATCGGCCTGCGAATGCTCAAACCGCGCGAGCTTTACAACGCTCAGGGCTTTCCGCCGGATTACATCATCGACCGCGGCGATGACGGTCGACGCTTCACTGGCGAACAGCAGGTGCGCATGGTGGGCAACAGCGTCAGCCCACCGCCAGGCGCGGCCCTGCT
Organism: Stagnimonas sp.; assembly: GCA_046598075.1. Taxonomy (GTDB): domain Bacteria; phylum Pseudomonadota; class Gammaproteobacteria; order Nevskiales; family Nevskiaceae; genus Stagnimonas. The sequence goes on along the minus strand of JBKJJE010000077.1, from coordinate 1,956 downwards.
ACGCGCCAATTTCACCCACGAGCAGGTAGCCGCTGGCCGCCGGAGGAAGGTAGCATGAGCGCCAGCACCAAAATCGAATGGTGTGACAGCACCTTCAATCCCTGGATCGGATGCACCCGAGTCAGCCCGGCTTGCGACGACTGCTACGCGGCGCGGAGCACCCCGGCTCGCGCTGGCAAAGTGCAGTGGGGAACCGGCATGCCACGACATCGCACCGGCAAAGACAACTGGCATAAGCCGGAGGTGTGGAATCGTCGGCCATTCGTGGAGTGTGACAACTGTGGCTTCCGTGGAGAACATCCGGCACAAATTGACAGCCGCGGCTTATCAGTAGGTCGTTCCCGAACTTGCGATCAGTGCCACCGCATTGAAACGTTCAAGCCCGCTCGTCGGCGCGTCTTCTGCGCCTCCCTTGCCGACTGGCTCGACAATGAGGTGCCGATTGCGTGGCTGGTGGATCTGCTCGACCTGATTCGCCTCACGCCGAATCTGGACTGGCTGTTGCTCACCAAGCGCATCGGCAACTGGCGTGGCCGGGCCGGAGCTGCACTCAACGCGTCGAATAGCATCGAGCTTCGCGAGTGGCTGGCTTTGTGGTTGCAAGGGGATGCGCCGAATAACGTCTGGCTCGGTGCAACCGTTGTCAATCAAGCCGAGGTCGACCGCGACGTGCCGAAGCTGCTGGCGGCGCCTGCGCGCGTGAGGTTCCTCTCAATCGAGCCGATGCTTGGCGCGATTCGCCTGGACAAAATCATGCGGCAAGGCGGTGGCAATCCCGAGGTCGATGACGTCTGGACCTATTGCGACAACGCTCTTGATGGCTTCCGTGCGCACAAGTGCGGAGGCACTTATGGCCCGAAGCTCAATTGGGTCATCGTCGGCGGCGAAAGCGGCCCTAAGTCGCGCATTATGCACATCGAATGGGCTCGCTCGCTGCGCGACCAGTGCGCTGCCGCTGGCGTGCCGTATCTGTTCAAGCAATGGGGTGAGCACAACGATTGCGGTGAGCCTGTCGGCAAAAAGAAGGCTGGCCGCGTGCTTGATGGTCGGTTCCACAACGGATTTCCAAGGGAGAAAGCAGCATGAGCAGCCCGACCCTGATTGACCTGGTGCTCGACAACGGCGAGATCGTGCGCATCGAGTGCCCGAACAAGCACGAGGACGAGTGCTACGAAAGCATCCAGAACGCCATGAAGCGTCGCGACTGGTGGAGCACGGGCCAGTTCGACGGCTGCTCGGCAACGATGCTGGGCCTGCGCCTTGAGCGCGTGAATATGGGCCGCGTGGTGGGCACGCTATGAACGCCAAGAACTTCGACATTGCATCGGTGATGGCGATGGCGCACTCCCCCATCCGCAACTATGTCGCGCCTGGGCTCACCAGCAGCTTGATTGGCCTGCCAAGCCCCAAGGGAACCGTGCGGCTATTTGAATGCGAGCGCGATCAGTTGGAGCACATCACGCCGCACAGCCACCGCTACAACTTTCAGGCTTGGGTGCTCGCCGGCATGGTCCGCAATGTGCTCTGGGAACGCTCGTTTTCAGACTCAGCCGATCTGTACCGCGAAAGCGAAATGGAATACGGCGGTGTGCAAGGTGAGTATCAGTGTCGTGCAGGCGGCATTTTCCGCTATGCGCGGTCTGAAACCGTCTATGCAGCTGGCGACTGCTACTCGATGAGGGCGAGAGACATCCACTCGATCTACTTCTCGCGCGGCGCAAAGGTGCTTGTTTTCGAGGGGGAGAACTTCAAGCGCACCTCGACCATCTTGGAGCCTGTTGCTGATGGAGAGGTCGTGCCGACCTTTCGCACGGAGCCATGGATGTTTCTAAGCGTGTTGCCCAACAACAGATTAGACGGAGCCTGCAAGGTCGCCAAAGATGAAGACCAGTAGTCCTCATGCACGCCGCTGCGCAGCGATGCGAGCAGCGAAGGCTGGAAAGCGCCTGGCGCTGG
>JBKJJE010000188.1:0-3270 GCA_046598075.1 Stagnimonas sp. | reverse complement strand
GGTCTGCGGTTTGAAGGCCAGCCCCCAGAGCGCGATGGTCTTGCCAGCCAGCGAGCCGAAATGCGCTTTCAGTTTTCGGTGCAGGGTGTGCTTCTGCTCGTTGTTGACGTCTTCGACACTCTTCAGCACGCGGGCGTCGAAGCCGACTTCGGCCGCGCTCTTCACCAGCGCCTTCACGTCCTTGGGGAAGCAGCTGCCGCCGTAGCCACAGCCGGGATAGATAAATTGATAGCCGATGCGTGGATCGCTGCCGATGCCGACGCGCACGCGCTCGATGTCGGCGCCGAGTTTTTCCGCCAGATTTGCCAGCTCGTTCATGAAGCTGATCTTGGTCGCCAGCATGGCATTGGCCGCGTACTTGGTCAGCTCGCTGGAGCGCACGTCCATCACTATCAGCTTGTCGTGGTTGCGGTTGAAGGGCGCGTAGAGCGCGTGCATGGCCTCGGTGGCGCGGGCGGAGCTGGAGCCGACGATGATGCGATCAGGCTTCACGAAGTCGGCAATCGCTGCGCCTTCTTTCAGGAATTCGGGGTTGCTGACCACATCGAAGTCGAAGCTTTTCGCGCGCAACTGCAACTGGCCGCTGATGGCCGCAGTAACCGAGTCCGCCGTGCCGACCGGAACCGTGGATTTGCTGATGACGACGCGGTAGTCCTGCATGTGCTCGCCGATGGACTTGGCTACCGCCAGCACGTATTTCATGTCTGCAGAACCGTCTTCCGCAGGCGGCGTGCCGACGGCAATGAACTGGTAGATGCCGTGGGCAACACCCTCGGCGGCGCTGGTGGTGAAGCAGATGCGACCGCCGTCGATATTCTTCTTCAGCAGTTCGGTCAGACCCGGTTCGTAGATCGGCGACTCGCCGCGCTTGAGCATCGCCACCTTGTTGGCATCCACATCCACGCACAACACGTCGTTGCCGGCATCGGCAAAGCAGGCGGCGGTGACAAGGCCAACGTATCCAGAACCAAAAATGGTGATGTTCAAAACAAGCTCCATGCTTAACAAGGTCAGTCGCCCATTGTAGCGAACGGCCTGTGGCAGCTGACCACCGTGCTTGTCCCTGCCGGCACGCTGTCGCACCATAGGCCCGTACCGTCAAGGAGCAGGAAGTGAATCGATTCGAGCGGGAATGCATCACCGCCATGCAGCAGGCCACCGACTACGCTGGCTGGCGCGATGCCGCCAGCCAGCTGGATCACCGCGAGGGCCTGGATGCCTGGCGCGAGGACGATGCCAGCGACGACTACGACTGGCGCCTGGTGCGCTCGCGGCTGCGGCAGATCCGCCAGTACCGGCAGGAGGGCGCGCACCGCAAGCTGGTCCATCATCTGCGCCAGGGCCTGCACTGGAACCTGGGAAATACCGGCAATACCGTGCTGTATGGCGTTGCAAGAGTCGGCACCAAGAAGCTGGTGACCGACTATCTGGCGGCGGTGTGCGACTCGCTGGAACACATCGCAGACCTGCCCGAAGCCGAGTTCACCCATGTCGAAAAACTGCGCTTCTTCCACGAGGTGGCGCTCTCTTATGGCCGCTCTGCGCTGATGCTGTCGGGCGGTGCGACGCTGGGCCTGTTTCATGTGGGCGTGGTGAAAGCCCTGTTCCGTGAAAACCTGCTGCCGCTGGTGCTGTCAGGCTCCTCGGCAGGCTCGGTGGTCGCTGCCACTGTCGGCAGCCGCACGCCGGAAGAGGCCGAGGAGTTGATGGACCCGGCCAACGCCTACTACCACTTCTGGCGCATCCTGCCGCTCAAGCACATCCTGCAAAGGCGCGCGCTGATGGACGCCAATCAGCTCAAGCGCGCCATCGCCAAGAATGTCCACGACCTGACGTTCGAGGAGGCGCATGCCAAGTCCGGCCGCGTCGTCAACATCACCGTCTCGCCGGCGGGCAGCAACCAGGCGCCGCGACTGCTCAACTACCTCACCTTCCCCTTTCTCTACCTGCGCGAGGCGGTGCTGGCCTCCTGCGCGGTGCCCCTGCTGTTCCCGCCGGTGATGCTGATGACCCGTGGCGAGGATGGCGAGCGCACGCCATATATGCCGCTGCTGCGTTGGAACGACGGTTCGCTGATGAGCGACCTGCCGATGCTGCGCCTGCGCCGCCTGCACAACGTCAACCATTTCATCGTCAGCCAGACCAACCCGCATGTGCTTCCCTTTGTCTCGCGTACCGAGGGTTCGCGCGGGCTGATCAATGGCACCCGTGATCTCACCTACTCGGCAGCCAAAGGCATTGCCACCGGCGCGCTCAATTTTGCCCGTGCCAACATTCCGTTTCCCGGCCTGCGTCAGCCATTGGACACCGCTGCCGGCCTGCTCGATCAGGACTACCGAGGCCACATCAACATCGTCCCGGAAGTGAGCCTTTGGCGCTATGCCAACGTCACCACCAATCCCTCGCAGGAGAGCATCACCCGCTTCATGCTGGAAGGCGAGCGGGCCACCTGGCCGCGGATGGAGATGATCCGCAACCAGACGGTGGTGGCACAGACGCTGGATCGCCTGCTGGCAAAGCTCGAAGGTGGCGCGGAGGCGGCACCGGTGATTGCGGCGACCCGACCAAAGAATGGCAAGCCGGCGCTGCGTGTGGTGCGAAATCGGGGATAGGAGCCGCGTCGGCAGGCGAGCACCGCCTGCCGTGGATCCCATTGGCGCGCTGCGCTGACATCGCCGCAGAGGCGACCGACTACTTGCGCCGATACTCTCCATCGAGTGTCACCGGCTGCTTCAAATCAGGCCGCGCCTGCGCGACTTTTGCCGACAGCTGCTCGCCCAGGCGCTTCTTGATGCCCGCACCGCTGATCAGCAGGCTCACCGCCAGCAGGTCGGTGATGAAGCCCGGCAGAATCAGCAGCAGCCCGGCGAACGCGGTGACCAGCCCCTGAAAGATATCCGCTGCCGGCAACTCGCCGCGCGAGACGGCACTGCGCATGCGTATCAGCGCGTTCAGGCCACCACGCGCAATCATCGCCCCACCCAGCAGCACGGCGCCCAGCAGGTATAGCAGCACCGGTCCGCCACCCAGGTGTTCGGCCATCCGCAAAATGCCCCAGGTTTCCAGGCCGATAAACAGCACCACCGCGAGCAAGGGCATCAAAGTGCCTCGATACGCGCGGCCTGGCTTTTCAAGGCCTCGAGATCGCGCGCCTGCTGGGCGATGAGATCGCGCGTCTTCTGCTGCACTGCCTCGGGCGCCTTGCCGAAATTGGGGTTGTCGAGCTTGCCGGTGTTGAGGGCGAGGTCGCTGCTGAGCTTGGCGATCTGC
>JBKJJE010000037.1:0-7266 GCA_046598075.1 Stagnimonas sp. | reverse complement strand
GAGGCGCTGGCCGCAGCCGGTACCGGGCCTGGCTGGCGGGTGCTGGAACTCGGCTGTGGTGCCCGCCCCTACGAAGCCATGGTGCGCGCCAGCGGCGCGGACTATGCCGGCGCCGACTTGAGCGGCAATCCACACGCCGATCTGCTGATCGACGACGAGGGCCGCGCACAGGCGGCGGATGGCAGCTATGACCTCATCATCTCCGCGCAGGTGCTGGAACACGTCACCGATCCCGCCGGCTACCTCGCCGAAGCACGTCGGCTGTTGCGCCCCGGCGGCTGGATGATCCTGTCCACCCACGGCATCTGGATCTACCACCCCTGCCCGCTGGATCTCTGGCGCTGGACCGGTGCCGGCCTGCGGCGGATCCTGGAGCAGTCGGGGTTCAGCATCGCGCGCTTCGACGGCCTGGTGGGGCTGATCCCGGCCGGCCTGCAGCTGATCCAGGATCATCTCTACAAACGGCTGGCGCTGCGGCAGCACTGGTATGGCAAGCCCTTCGTCTGGCTGATGCAGAGCCTGATCGCCGCCACTGACCGCCTGCACGGCCGTGTCGGGCGCGCCAACGACGCGATGATCTACATCGCGCTGGTACAGCCGGCGTCATCCGCAAGCTAGCGCCGATGCCCGAGCAAAGACAGATGTCCGCAATCGGCAGGCCGGGGTCTGCGGTCTGGCCGCAGACGGCGGCGGCGCTGTGGCTGGCGCTGCTGGTCGGCTGCGCGCCCTTGCCGCAGCGGGTGTTGGTCGAACCAGCCGCAGCACCGGCTCCGGCAGCCGCCGGCCAACACCTGCCCGCAGTGGTCGAGACCATTGCGCTGGCGGAGGAAACCGCTGCGCGCCCACCGCGTGCACGGAAAGTCATCAGCACCGAAGGTCGTCTGCCGTCCGACCCGGTGGCGCAGGCCAGCAGCGCCGCCAAGGAGGACTGGTACCGCATGCTGATGCTGGCACTCGCTGCCCAGCAGGGCGACGCCAGCCGCTACGGGCCGGCGCTGGAGCGCTATTTCAGCACCTGGCTCGCTGTGTTCCAACCGCAGTTCAACCCGATCAGCGAATCGCAGTTTCACTGGCTGGCGCTGGCCTACGAGTTCGGCCACGGTCAGTTGACGGCGACCACCGATGCCGAGGTCTCCAGGCTGTTCCGGCAGATGGCCGCAGGCTATCTGGCGCCGCCCCGCAGTGGCGGCGGCACCCGCACCAACAACTGGCAGAGCCATCGCGTCAAGCTCGCCGCGACGCTGGCTTTTGCGGTCAACGACGCCGCACTCATCACCGAGAGCCGCGAGGCATTCCAGAAGCAGCTCGCCGACAACATCGGCTCCGACGGCGAGGTCATCGACTTCCGGCAGCGCGACGCCCTGCACTACGTCACCTACTCGCTGGAACCGCTGCTGATCGCCGCCCTGGTGGCAGCACGCCACGGCGAAAACTGGTACGGGCTGCAAGGCAGCAACGGTGCGACGCTGGAGCGGGCGCTGCAGTGGCTGGCACCCTACGCGAGCGGGCGCAAACAGCATGAGGAGTTCGTGCGCAGCAGTGTTGCCTTTGATCGCACTCGCGCGATGGCAGGGGTGCCCGGGTTCACCGGCCTGTGGCAGCCGCAGAAGGCGCTGACCTGTTATCAGATCGCCGCCCGCCTGCAGCCTGGCTGGATCCCGCTCGCGGTCTGGCTGGGCCCGGCTCCGGCCTGGCTGGAACTGGGCTTTCCCGCAGCTGCGATCACGGCTGCTAGGGCCGAACTGTTGCAACGCGCCGGTGGTGAGGCCAGCCGCTGAGGCTGCCAGCGGCGACCAGCAACTAGGGCTGAATCGCCGGCGTTGCGGCGGCGCTGCGTTTCTGCTGCACGCGCCGGTCGATCTTCCAGTACAGCAGCTCGGCGATGGCAAAGATGAGCGGCAGGCACAGCAACTCCGCAGACAGCTGGGAGAGCCCGGGAATCCGCGCCATCAGGGGCTGCGGCAGCAGCCTGAGAATCGGGAAATGCACCAGGTACAGGGCGTAGCTCAAGTGCCCGAGATGGACGAAAAACCGCCAGCGCAGCGGCGCCAGGATGCTTGCGCCGCGATGCAGCGCCAGCAGGCCGATGATGCCGGTCCAGAAAAAGGTGCTCGCCGTCGCCGGCCCCGCCTGATAGTCGAATATCGGCCCACCCGTGGCATAGGCCGCGTAGCCCGCCACCAGATACGGGATGAAACACAGCAGGCTTGCCGCAGCGATCAGCACCAGCATCCAGCTGGCCTGACGGATGTGCGCCGTCAGCAGCGGAAAGGCGATCGCCATCAGGCTGCCGAGTGCGAAGCCGTCGGCATGGCTGGTGAGCACGTAGAGATTGGGATTGTCTGCACGACGGGCCACCGCGAAGACGATGATGGCCAGCACTGCCGAAATCCAGATGGCGGTCGGTAGCCGCCGGAACAGCAGAATCGCGAACGGCAGCAGCACGTAGAACTGCTCCTCCACGGCGAGCGACCAGAGATGCCGGGCGTAGTGCAGGTACTGATAGCCCGGCACTGGATGGAACAGCATCTCCGAATACTGCGAGAACGTGAACAGGCGCACGAAGATGCCCAGGTCGTAGCCGGCATTGCCGTGGCGATAGTTGATCAGCAGCGTGACCAGCAGCAGCACCACCACCGTCAGCATGTACAGCGGCCAGATGCGTTCGATGCGCCGGCCATAGAACGACAGCACGCCGCGCCAGTGGCTGCATTGCTTGAACACGATGCGGGTCAGTAGAAAGCTGGACAGGATGAAGAACATGTCCATCAGCGACCAGGTCCAGAACCAGGGGCCCAGATCGATGTGCGCCAGCACGATCACGACCGCGGCCGTACCGCGCAGGGAGTCCAGCTCCCAGAAACGCAGGCCTGCGCCGGCAGGCAATCCCTGAGGGCTGGTGGTGACCATGGTGCTCGATTTCACTCCCTGTCGCGCATCCTTGCGCCGCGCCCTTACGGGCTCTTTGTGGTGACTTCAGAATACAGGGCTTCGAGTGCCGCAAGCCACGATGCCGCCGGATAGTTGTTTTCGATGTGCGCCCGGCCGCGCCGGCTGCATGCCGCGCCGGCATCCTCGCCGGTCGCCCATGCGGCGATGGCGCTGGCCAGCGCCGCAGGGTCTGCCGCTGGCACCAGGGCAGCGGCGGCGGTACCCAGGGTTTCCGGAATGCCGCCGACCGTGCTGGCAATCACCGGCAGGCCGCTCGCCATCGCCTCCAGCAGGGCCACGCCCTGGGTCTCGGTGTTGCCTTCGGCATCCACCACCGCCGGTGCGACATAGAGATCGCTGTCATCGAGCAGGGCCAGGACCTGTTCGCGCGGGCAGGCGCCGTGGAAAATCACCCGGCCGTCGAGGCCAGCTGCCCTGGCCTGCGCCTGCAAGGCGGCGCGCAGCGGGCCATCGCCCACCACATGCAGATGAAAATCGAGCGACTGCATGACAGGCAGCGCCAGCGCCGTCAGCAGATGTTCGATGCCCTTGAACGGCACCAGCCGGCCGATCGTCAGCAGCTGCAAGCTGCCCGTCGCACGCCGCTGTCTTGGCCGGTAGGGGATGTGAGTCGCCTCGATGCCATTGGGGATGACGTGCAGCTTGTCGGCAGGCGCGCCCAGCTGCAGCAGGCGCTGGCGCATGAACGTCGAGCACACCACCAGCGCCGCCGCCTGCGCGAACAGCGGCTGATAGAAGTCCTTAGGCTGGCCGCGCAGATAGCCGTGCACATCGTGGCCGTGAAAAGTCACCACCAGCGGCGTGCTCAGATGGCCCGCCGCATACAGCGGCAGCAGGCGCACGCCGTTCTGGCCGGAATGGGCGTGGATGAGGTCGTAGCGGTCGCGGCAGTGCCAGAAGCTGTAAGCGCCGGTGATCTGCTCGTAGCGACTCGCCCCGCGCGCGCGCAGCAGGCGCAGTGCCAACCGTGGCTGCCTCAGCAAGCCCAGACCGCAGTGACGCAGCAGCGCCAGCAGGCGACGCGTGCCGCCAGCCCCGGCCAAGCGCGGCGGTGCGTAGTGCGCGAGCGCCATTAGACCGAGGCGCTCGATATCGGCGTGCAGCGCCTGCATCGAGCCCGGCCAGAGCGCGTGCAGCTCTACCGCGTGGCCGCGCTCGATCAGCCCGACCGCATGGTCGAGCACGAAAGTCTGCGAGACGGCGGGAAACTCGGTGACGGCCAGGGCAATACGCATGGTCAATGCCGATCCTTGCGTGGCGGGGAGCGCAGCATCGACCAGGCGAAGTGATAGTGCAGCGCGATCTGCAAAGCCACCACTGCCGCGCGGCGCGCGGGCGGCAGGGCTTCGGTTTTCTCGCTGCCACGCAGCAGGCGGCCCCAGTAGCGCAGGCGGGGTTTCAACTGGCCGAGGACAAAGTGCAGGCGCGCCGCAAATCCGCGTCCCTGCAATTCGAACTCGCTGCGCAGTCCCCCTGCAACGCGGCGGTTCTTGCGGAACAGGGCTGACAAGCTGTCGCGCGCCGGATGCCAGACCACCGCCGGTTCGGCGTAGACCAGCTTGAATCCGGCCGCACCGGCACGGCGGCAGAACTCGAAATCACCGCCCGACTGCATCCCGGCATTGAACGGCCCGACCGCCTCGAACACCGCGCGCTGCACGAACAGATTGGCGGTGACCGAGGTGCCGCCCTTGACGTTGTCGCTCTGGCGAAACGCAAAAGTCTGATCGAAATCGGTGGCCAGATTGCGTCGCTCCACCGCGATGCGAACGCGCCCACCCGCAAGCGCCGCGCCCGGCTGTTGCAGCGCCGCCCAGCCGGCCGCCAGCCAGCCCGGATCCGGCCGGCAATCGGCATCGGTGAAGGCGAGCACCGTGCCGCGCGAGCGCAACAGCCCCGCATTGCGCGCCGCATAGGAATGCCCCTGCGGCGCATGCAGCAGCCGTAGCCACGGCGGCGCGAAGCCCTCCGGCGCGGCAGCCGCGTCGTTGTTGATGGCGATCACCTCGAAGTCCTCGGCGGGCCATTCTTGCAGCGCCAGCGCATCGAGGCACAGGCGCAGCTGTGCCCAGTCCTTGTAGACCGGGATCAGCACCGAGATGCGCGGTGCGGCGGTCGGCTCAACGGACCGCATGGTGCGAGCGCCCATGGGTGAAGTGGGTGCTCAGCAGGCACCAGGCGGTGTGGTAGTGCAGCAGCAGATGCAGCCAGAGCACGCCCCAGCGTTGCCGCAGCGGATACCGGTTACTGCCGCGTTGGCCAGTGAGAATGTGCAGCCATTCGCGCAGCCGCGGCCGCCACCACCAGGGCAGCCGCCGCCACAGGCCCTCTGGCACCCCGCCGTTGTCGCGCAGCGCATGGCCGTAGAAGCCCGCCGCGACCCGCCGATTCTTTTGCAGCACCTCGGCCACCGTGTGCCGCGAGGGATGCCGGATGCATGGCGCAGCCGCATAGCCAATGGCCCAGCCGAGTGCTGCGCAGCGGCGGCAAAAATCGCTGTCGCCGCCGGATTTCATGGTCGCATCGAAGCCGCCTGCCGCCGCATGGGCAGCACGCCGCACGAACAGGTTGGCGGTGGCACCGAAGCGCAGCTGCCGCACCCAGGTTTCCTGCTGGAACTCGAACAGCGCCTCGTAGCGCATCACCATGTTCTCGGTGTCCGAGAACACCTCGATGCGTCCGGCAACCAGGCCCCATTCCGGGTGCTTGGCGAGTGCTGTCAGCCCGGCGGCGAGCCAGTCCGGCTCTGGCAGGCAGTCGGCATCGGTGAACGCCAGTACCTCGCCGACGGCCTGCTGCACGCCGGCATTGCGGGCGGCATAGGAATAGCCCTGCGGCTGGTGCAGGCAGCGCACGTCGGGCGGCAGCGCAGGTGGTGCGTGGGCATCCGGATCGTTGTCGATGACGATGATCTCGAACTCGCTGCGCGGCAGGGTCTGAAGGGCGAGCGCGTCCAGGCAGAGCAGCAGTCGCGGCCAGTCGCGGTAGGTGGGGACGATGACCGAGGCTTTCATCGCACAGACCGGCGGGCCTGTTCGGCCTGCTCGCGCAGCAGCGCCAGGTAGTGCGCGCCCTGCTCGGCGCTGGCAAAGCGCCGCAGCGCCTCGGCGCGCGCGCGGCGTCCCATCTCGGGCCACTCGGCTTGCATTGCCAGTGCCCGACGCAGTGCTTCGGTCAGCGCGGAGACTTCTGGCCGGCGATACAGCCAGCCCGTGCGGCCGTCCTCGATGGTATTGGCGGGCTGGCCGAGTGCGTGCGCCAGCACCGGCTTTTCCATCAGCATGGCCTCGACGATGGACAGTCCGAAGGCTTCCGCGCCCTTGTAGGCATTGAGCGCCAGATCGCAGGCAGCCCAATACCGTTCGGGATCAGTAACCGCGCCGGCAAAGCGCAGGCGCGCCTCGACGCCAGCGGCGCGCGCCTGCGCCCGCAGGGCGTCGGCATAGGTCGAATCCAGCGGTCCGCCGACCAGCAGCAGATGCAGGTCGGGTGCCTCCAATGCCAGTGCTGCCAGCGCGGCGATGGCGAGATCAGCGCCCTTGGCCGGATCGAGCCGGGCGATCAGCCCCAGCACCAGCGCCGAGTCCGGCAAGCCCAGTGCGGCGCGCGACACCGGCTGTACGGTACTCGGGTCGAAACGCGCGGAGTCCACGGCCGGCGTCACCACCGCCACGCCCGGCACCCGCGCCAGGCAGCTGGCGGTGTACGGGCTGTTGGCGAGGATGCGCACCCGCCAGCGCCGCACTGCCCAGGCGTAGACGCGCTGGTTGAGATCGAAACGATAGTGCGAGGGCGCGCTCGGCATTTCCATCACCAGACCCAGCCCAATCGCCCGCGCCACCGGCCCGGCCAGCGGCATCAGATCGGGCCAGGGCAGACTCAGCACGTCCGGTCGCGTGCCCGTGGCGAGGCCCTGCTGCAGCACCTTGCGCAGGCGCAGCACCACCCGCGCGCGCCGCAGCACGCCGAGCGGCGAGAACCCGTAGGCGGCGTAGCGGCGATGGGTTTCGGCGCTCTCACCGAGGCCATGCAGATCCCAGCCGCGCGCGCGTGCGGCATCGGCGAGACGCCCCGGCCCGAAGCTCCACAGCGACACCCGCTGGCCCTGTGCCGCGATCAGTGCGACCTGGTTGAGCAGGGCGGAGGCGACGCCGCCCTGTTCGTCACCCCAGATCAGCCAGCCGACGTGCAGCTGCTTGGTCATCGCGCTCATGTCCAGAGCCTGGCGAGCTGCGCGACCGAGTGCGCCCACAGCACCTCGTGGCGGCGTGCCCAGGAAATGTCGCGCAGCGCCTGCACCTGCTGGCGGTCGCG
>JBKJJE010000070.1:0-9550 GCA_046598075.1 Stagnimonas sp. | reverse complement strand
TGCCCGGCGGCGGCGGCACCCAGCGCCTGCCGCGCCTGATCGGCATCCAGATGGCCTTGCAGCCGATGATCGAAGGCAAGGAGTTTTCTGCGGCCGAGGCCAAGGCCGCCGGCATCATCAACGAGCTCGCCAGCGACAGCGCCGACCTGCTCGCCAAGGCCAAGGCCTGGGCGATGGCCAACCCAAAGGCGATCCAGCCCTGGGACGACAAGAAGTTCAAGTTTCCCGGCGGCGATGCCAAGAACCCGGCGATGGTGCAGCTGTTCGCCATCGCCCCCTCGATGACCCACGCCAAGACCCTCGGCAACTATCCGGCCGCCGACAACATCCTCTCCTGCGTCTACGAGGGCGGCTCGGTGGACTTCGACACCGCCTGCCGCATCGAGTCGCGCTACTTCGCCGATCTGGTGGTGAGCCAGGTCAGCAAGAACATGATCGGCACGCTGTGGTTCCAGCTCAATGCCATCAACAAGGGCAAGTCGCGTCCCGAGGGTTTCGGCAAGTCCACCGTCAAGAAGCTCGGCGTGCTCGGCGCCGGCATGATGGGTGCGGGAATTGCCTACGTCTCCGCCAAAGTCGGCATCGAAGTGGTGCTGCTCGACTCCACACAGGAGTCCGCCGACAAGGGCAAGGCTTACTCGACCGCACTACTCGACAAGATCGTGAAGAAAGGCCGCATGACGGTGGAGGCACGTGATGCCTTTCTGAAGCTCATTACCCCCACCACTGACTACGCGCTGATGGCGGGCTGTGATCTGGTGATCGAGGCAGTGTTCGAAGACCGCACCATCAAGGCCGACGTCACCAGAAAGACCGAGGCGGTGATCCCGACCTCTGCCACCTTCGCCTCCAACACCTCGACGTTGCCGATCACTGGCCTCGCCAAGGCGAGTGCGCGGCCGAAGCAATTCATCGGCCTGCACTTCTTCTCGCCGGTCGACAAGATGCCGCTGGTGGAAATCATCCTGGGTGCGGAGACCTCGCCGGAGACACTGGCGAAGGGTTTCGACTACGTGCAGCAGATCAGGAAGACGCCCATCGTCGTCAACGACTCGCGCGGCTTCTACACCAGCCGCGTGTTCGCCACCTACATCATGGAAGGCGCGACGCTGCTGCTCGAAGGCCAGCATCCGCGTGCCATCGAGATGGCCGGCTTGCAGGCCGGCATGCCGGTCGGCCCGCTGGCGCTGCACGACGAGGTCTCGCTGTCGCTCAGCCACCACATCCTCGAGCAGACCCGCAAGGACTTCGCCGCCGAGGGCAAGCCGATGGCGGAGCACCCCGCTAATGCGCTGATCGAGAAGATGGTCACCACCCTCAAGCGTCCGGGCAAGAAAGCCAAGGCAGGGTTCTACGATTATCCGGAAGCAAGCGAAAAGCACCTATGGACCGGCCTCGCCAAGGAGTTTCCGCTCGCCAAGGAGCAGCTCACCCAGCGCGAGCTGATCGACCGCATGATGTTTGTGCAGGCCAACGAGGCTGCCAAATGCTTTGAAGAGAACGTGGTGATGACGGTGGCCGACACCAACATCGGCTCGATCTTCGGCTGGGGTTTCGCCCCGTTTCAGGGTGGCGCGCTGCAGTTCATCAATGCGGTCGGTGTGGCGGCGTTCGTGAAGCAGAGCGAAATCCTCGCCGCCAAATACGGCAGCCGCTTTGCGCCGGCAGCGGTGCTGAGGAAAATGGCGGCGGAAGGCCGTCGTTTCGAATAGGCCGCCGAGGCTCTGCCGATGAAGATCCTGCTCCGTCTGCTGCTGGGATTGCTCGTCGTCATCGGCGTGCTGCTGCTGGTGCTGAAGCTGCGCTATGGCGGCGGGCGCACCGACTTCCCTGATCGCAGCGGCACGCCGCTGTTTGCCGAGTCGGCGCTCGAAGTCGTGGCCGAACTGCCAACCCCGCCCGGCAACATCGCGGTGTCGGGCGATGGCCGGGTGTTCGTGTCGATGCACCCCGAGGCCAGGCCGGAGCACACCCTGGTCGAGCTGGTCGGCGGCAAGGGACTGCCCTGGCCGAGTGCCTTGGCGCAAGCGCAGTTCACCGATGTGCTCGGCATCCGCATCGATGCCCAGAACCGCCTGTGGACGCTCGACAATGGCGGCCACGGCGTGAAGCCGGCAAAGCTGACCGCCTTCGATGTCGCAACCGGTGCCGTGGTCCGCGAGATCGTCTTCCCCAGAGCTGTTGCCGGCCTGGGTTCTCACCTCAACGATCTGCAGGTCAGCGCCGACGGCAGCACCATCTTCATCGCCGATGCAAGCTTCTTCGGCCTGAAGCCGGCACTGCTGGTCGTCGATGTCGCCAGCGGCAGCGCGCGGCGGGTGCTGCAGCAGCACGCCTCCGTCGTCGCCGAAAAATTCATCCCGCTGGTGCAGGGCCGACGCATGGAGGCCTTTGGCCTAGTCGCCATCCGCCCCGGGGTGGATTCCATCGGCCTCTCGCGGGACGGCGAGTGGTTGTACTACGCACCGATCACCAACCAGCATCTCTATCGCATCAGGACCGGGGATTTGCGCAATGCGGCGCTCGATGAGGGGCAGCTCGCTGCCCAAGTGGAGACGCTGCCGGTGAAAACCATGAGCGATGGCATCACCACCGATGATCAGGGCAATGTCTACCTCAGCGATCTCGAACACTCGGCCGTGGTGCGCTACCGGCCGGATACCGGCGCGCTGACCACGCTCATCAAGACCGAACGGCTGCGCTGGCCGGACGGTTTCAGCTTCGGGCCGGACCATTGGCTGTATGTCACTGGCTCCAGCCTGCAGCAGGTCATCGGTCAGCCGCCGTCAAGCGTGGCTGCCCACGCTCCATATCAGGTGTTCCGGTTCCAGCCAGGTGGTACTGCGGCCGCGGGCCATTAGCCATTAACTATCAGCCACTGCCAGGAGTGTTGCCATGTTCGGATTGTTGATGCGCTACATGCAGGCCAACAAGGTGCTGCCGCAGATTTCGGACACCGAGCGGCAGGCGCTGGAAGCCGGATCGGTATGGATAGACGGCCAGTTCTTCGGCGGCAACCCCGACTTCCGGCAGATGCTGGCTGAGAACTACTCCCGGCTGTCTGCCGAAGAGCAGAGTTTCATCGACGGCCCCTGCGAGCAGCTGTGCCGGATGTGCGACCGCTACGAGATCGGCCGCACCCGCAAGGTGCCGGAGGCGGTGCTGGAGTTTCTCAGGAAAGAAGGCTTCATGAGCTTTCTGATCCCCCGGGAATACGGCGGCAAGCAGTTCTCCAAGCTCGCCATCTCCACCATCATGGCGAAGGTGATGCCGTTCAATGCCGCGGTGGGCACTTTCGTCGTGATTCCCAATACCCTGGGTGCGGCCGAGCTGATCATCCAGTACGGCACCAAGGCGCAGAAGGACCATTACCTGCCGCGGCTGGCGCGCGGCGAGTACGTGCCCTGCTTCGGCCTGACCGAACCCACCGCCGGCTCCGATGCCGCCAGCATCAAGGCCGAGGGCGAGGTGTTCCGCGATGCCGACGGCGAGCTGAAGATCCGGCTCAATTTCCGCAAGCGCTACATCACGCTGGCGCCGGTGGCCAACATCGCCACCATCGCCTGCAAACTCAGCGACCCGCAGAACCTGATGGGCAAGGGCATCGATGTCGGCATCAGCTGCGTGCTGATCCACAAGGGCACCCCCGGCTTCAGCAGCGGTGATCACCATCAGCCGATTGGCGATGCCTTCGACAACGGCCCGCTCTATGGCAAGGATGTGGTCATCCCGGCCGCCAACCTGATCGGCGGCATCGAACGCGCAGGACAGGGCTGGAAGATGCTGATGGAGCAGCTGGCCGGTGGCCGCGCGGTATCGCTGCCGGCCGGTGCGGTCGGCGGTGCGAAGCTGGTCGCGGCCACCACCGGCGCCTACTCAATGGTGCGCCAGCAGTTCGGCTGGCCGATTGGCCGCATGGAAGGCGTCGAGGACAAGGTCGGCAAGATTGCCGGCCTCACTTATCTGCTCGAAGCCTCGCGGGTGTTCGCCTGCTCGGCACTTGATGCCGGGCACGAGCCGCCGGTGACCTCGGCCGTGCTCAAGGCCTACACCACCGAGCTGGCCCGGCAGCTGGTCACCGAGGGCATGGATGTGATGGCGGGTGCTGCCGTGATGCAGGGGCCGAACAACATCATCGGCCAGGGCTACATGAGCGCGCCGGTGGGGGTGACCGTCGAGGGTGCCAACATCATGACCCGCACCCTGATCATCTTCGGCCAGGGTGCGACCCGCTGCCATCCCTACGCGCTCAAGGTGGTGACCGGCGCCGAGCAGAATGATGTGGCGATGTTCCGCAACAACCTGCTGGCCTGGCTGCTGCAATTCGTGATTGGCATGGGCCGCAGCCTGCTGCGCACGCTGACGCGCGGCTGGACGGTCCCGGTGCCCGATGTCGCGCCCGAGACCCGCGTCTATTACCGCCGCCTCGGCTGGGCTGCCGCGCGCTATGGCCTGATGACCAACCTCGCCATGTTCGCCATCGGCGGCAAGCTAAAAGTGCGCGGCAAGCTCACCGGCCGCTATGCCGATGCGCTGGCCTGGCAGCTGCTGGGCTTCAGCGCGCTGCGCCGCTTCGAGGCCGAAGGCCGCAGGTCAGAGGATCTGCCTCTCGTCCACTACGCGCTCAACTATGCGCTGGCGCAAATCCAGGAAGCCTTTGTCGGCATCTACGCCAACTTTGATGGCCCCATCGGCAGCGTGCTGCGCTTGTTCGGCACCATCGGTCTGCGCCTCAACCCGATCGGCGTCGCGCCCACCGATGCGATGAGCCACGCCGCGGCACTGACCATCCAGCGCCACGACCCGCAGTTCCTGCGGCTGGCCGAAAACATCTTTCTGCCCGCTGACGGCGCACCGGGTGCGGGCCGCCTGCTGCGCGCCTTCCGTCTGGTGACCGAGACACAGCCGATCCTCGCGAAAATCCACACGGCACAAAAAGGCAGGCACCTGCCACATGGCGCCGCGGAAGAGCTGGCTGCGGAGGCTGCCTACAAGGGCATCATCAGCCGCGAGGAAGCCAATCAGGTGGCCGCGGCACTGGCGGCGCGACTCGATGCCATCGAGGTGGATGTGTTCACGCCGGAGCAGTACTACCAGGACAGCCAGGGCAATCAAGGCATCTACTTCGGGGCGCCGGAGGCACACAGGATCGCTGCGTAGATGTGAGGTATCCAGCTGATTCCACCGTATCCAGGTGATTCCACCGTATCCAGGTCCGCCTTCGGCGGACTTTTTTAATGACAACCAATCACCAATGAACCCACTGCTCGCCGGCCTCACCGTCCTCGATCTCTCCCGCCTGCTGCCCGGCCCGTTCTGCTCGTTGTATCTGGCGCAACTGGGGGCGACGGTGATCAAGGTCGAGGAACCCGGCACCGGCGACTATGCGCGGCTGCTGTCGCCCGAGATGTTCGCGCTGGTCAACCGCGGTAAGAAGTCGATCACCCTCGACTTGAAAAAACCTCAGGACGTTTCCCGCCTGCACGCGCTGGTGCAGACCGCCGATGTGGTGCTGGAAAGCTTCCGGCCCGGCGTGATGGACAAGCTCGGCTGCGGCTATGCAACGCTGAAAGCCATCAACCCGCGACTGGTATTTTGCGCGCTCACCGGCTACGGGCAGGACGGCCCCTGGCGCGACCAGGCCGGCCACGATCTCAACTACTGCGGTTATGCCGGAGTGCTCGATCAGACCGGCGCTGCCGATGCCGCGCCGGCGATGTCGGGGTTTCAGATTGCGGATCTGGCCGGCGGCGCGCTGACGGCGGCGCTCGGCATTGTCGCTGCGGCCCTGGGTGCCAGGGCCAGCGGCGAAGGCTGCTTCGTCGATGCCGCCATGCTCGACGGCACGCTTGCCCTGCAGGCCACCACCCTCTCGACGCTGCGGGCGCTGGGCCAGGCTGCAACGCGCGGCGGCGACATGCTCACCGGGGCACTGCCGAACTACGCGGTGTACGAAACCGCCGACGGCCAGTACATGGCCATGGGGGCACTGGAGAGCAAGTTCTTCCAGGCGTTCTGCGCTGCGGTGAACCGCCCGGACCTGGCGAGGATGCCGCTCGCCCCCGGCAAGCCCGGCGCGCCGCTGCGTGCCGAGATCACCGCACTGTTCAAGAGCAAGACCCGCGACGAATGGACGGAATTGCTGGCCGCTGCTGACTGCTGCGTGACACCCATCCTGACACCAGCCGAGGCGCTGGAAACCTTACAGGCCAAGGCGCGCGGGCTGCTGCTGTCCAGCAATGGCAAGCCGGCGGTGGCGATGCCGCTGGTGTTCGACGGCCAGCGCGGCGTGGCGGTGGCGGATGCCCCTGCCCTCGGGGCGGACAACGCCAGCATCCTGGGCGGGCTTCAGTAAGCCTCGCCGGATCGAGCCGGGTTCTACTTCTTCTCGCGATCCTCTTCCGCATCCACCTCGCCTTCCTCTTCGGTCTTCGGCGGCACGAAGTGATGCGGTGCGGGGTTGAGCTGCTGCCAGTTGGCAGGTGGCGGCTGGCTGCCCGGAAACACCTGATTCAGCGGCAGCCGCGCCAGGCTGTCGGCAGTCAGCGAGCCGAAATACAGCCAGGGGCCCCACTCGCGGACGCTGGTGATGGGGCCGTAGGCGTCCTTGGCCTCGTGCTGCAGGTTGGCGATGACCTTGCCGTTCTCGTCCAGCGCCAGCACCCAGGCCTTGTGCGGCGGCTTTGGCTGCAGGAACTTCGGCAGCCGCAGCGCCAGCTTCTTGATCCACGCCGGCTTGCCGGCGAGATCGTCCAGTGAGGCAACCCTTGGCGAATACAGTGCCAGCCAGAAGCGGCGGCTGTTGTCGTTGTAGCTGATGTTGTCGGGCAGGCCGGGCAGATTGTCGATGAACACTTCGCTGGTGCCGGCCTTGTCGCCCCTGAGCCAGTAGCGCATCACCCGGTAGGCCGCCGTCTCGTTGACCAGCACATAGGCATCGTCCGGCCCCACCGCGACGCCGTTGGCGAACAGCAGGCCCTTCATCAGCACCTTGGTTTCCTTGCTCTCGACGTTGTACTGCAGCAGCCGGCCTGTACCTTTGTGTTCGAGGAACTCGGCCATCACCTGCGACAGCGGGTAGGCAGCGGCGTCGGTGAAGTAGACATTCTTGTCGAGGCGGGTGTTGTCGACGTCGTCGGTGAGCGTGAACGGCACACCGTCGGCGGCGGTGGCGAGTACTTTCGGCGTACTGCTGCCGCCCAGATGCAGCAGCCCCTTGTCGGCATCGGCGATCAGGAGACCGCCGTTAGGGCCAAACGAAATGCCCAGCGGCCGCCCCTCGCTCTTGCCGAGTTCCTGATAGCTGCTGCCGTTGTTGGAGAACATCACGATGCGGCCATCGAGATAGCCCGCGTAGATGCGTCCGGCAGCGTCGACGGCGATGCCTTCCGGCCCCTTGCCGACGCCCACGCCAAAACGCTGCACGGCCTTGAGCTTGTCGTTGGTGGCGTAGTCGCCTGTCAGCCCGGGTGCGGCTGGCGGCGTCCAGGCCTGCGGCTCGATGGGTACCGGCCAGAACAGCAAATAGAGCAGAGCGGCGGCGACCAGCGCGAAGATGGCAAGGAGAATTTTTTTCATGGGGATTGGTGTGGCAGGCAAAAACGCGCGGCGGCAAGGTGAACTTAATGTCGATGATAGCGTTGACCACGGGGGATGCCGCGGCAACAATCAGCGCCGTCGCCATAAAAATTAAATCCATCTGCGGTAACGGAGATACATGCTTGCCACCCAGACGCCTGTCGAGACGCTGCTGCTGCGCGTCCAGCAAACCCCCGATGCCGCCTGGCTGCATCAGAGCATCGATGGCGTCTGGCGGGCCTGGACCTACCGGGAGGTCGGCGATCAGGTGCTGCGGATGGCGGCGGCGATCCAGGCACTCGGCATTCCCCAAGGGGCTGCCATCGGCATCGGCGGACGCAACACCGCCCACTGGTTCATGGCCGATCTCGCCATCTCTGCGGCCGGCTGCGTCAGTGTCGGGCTCTATCCCAAGCAGTCGGCGGAGCACCTGCGCTACATCCTCGCCCACTGCGAGGCCAAGGCGGTGATCGTCGGGCCGATGATGGAGCCTGCCGAGTTCATGGACGTGCTGCCGCCCGAACTCATCACCATCCGCATGCCCTACCCCGATGCGCCGCCCTGCCAGCTGGAATGGGAAACTCTCGCCACGGCGCAGGCACCGCTGGCAAAGCCGGTTGTTCGAGGCCCGGATGAGCTCATCACGCTGGTCTACACCAGCGGCACCACAGGCCACCCCAAGGGCGTGATGCTGAACTGGCGCAACGCCCAGTTCACCATCGACGGCCTGATCAAATCGATGCCGCCGAAGAAGGAGGAAATCTTTTTCAGCTACCTGCCGCTGGCGCACATGTTCGAGCGCGGCGCGGTGGAGTTCTCCAGTCTCTATCTGGGCGCGCAGATCTACTTCCTCGAACACCTCGAAAAACTGCCGGAGCAGCTGGCTTTCGTGCGGCCGACGCGGTTCTTCGGCGTGCCGCTGGTCTACACCCGCATCCAGGCCGGCGTGCTGAAAAAGATGCCGCAGGAGAAGCTCGACAAGCTGCTGAAGATTCCGCTGCTGTCCAGCTACATCAAGAATAAGATCAAGAAGGGCATTGGCCTTGATCGGGCTTGGCTTGTGTTCTCGGGTGCGGCAGCCATGCCCAAGCCGCTGATCGAATGGTTCGCCAAGCTCGACATCGAAGTGCTGCAGGGCTACGGCATGACCGAGAACAGCATCTACGCCAGCGCCAACCTGCCGGGAGCCAACCGTATCGGCTCGGTGGGGCGTGAAAATCCCGGTGCCAATACCCGCATCGCTGCCGATGGCGAAATTCAGTACAAGCATCCCGGGGTGATGACCGGCTACTACAAGGACCCCGTAAAGACCGCCGAGACCTTCACCGAAGACGGCTATCTGCGCACCGGTGACAAGGGGCGGCTCGATGCCGACGGCTACCTCTACATCACCGGCCGCACCAAGGACATCTTCAAGACCATGAAGGGCAAGTACGTGGCGCCGGCACCCATCGAGGGTGCGCTGTCGCGCAACACCGATGTCGAGCAGCTGTGCTTCGTCGGCAGCGACCTGAAGCAGCCGATCATGCTGGTGACGCTCAGCGAGGCTGGCCGCAGCAAGCCGCGCGAGGAGGTCGAACTTGGACTGATCGCCGAGATGGAAGCCGTCAACGCCACCCTCGAACCGCACGAGGCCATCGGCAAGATCGTGGTGGTGAAAGGTGCCTGGACGATCGACAACAGCCTGATGACGCCGACCATGAAAGTGAAGCGCAACGAGATCGAGAAACGCTACGGCGGACTCATCAGCAAAGAGGGCGAGACCCGCGGCCGGGTGAGTTGGGAGGTCTGATCCAAAACAAGAGGTGGCGGATGTGTTCAGGAGATACACTGACATGAAGCAAGCCTTGACCACTGCCCTGCTTGCAAACGCCCTGCTGCTTGCCGGTTGCGGTGGCAGCTCCGGCAGCCCGAAGGTTCCGCCCACTGCCGTGGGCGCAGCCGCCACGCCCAAGGCCGCCTGCGGCCCCGG
>JBKJJE010000004.1:0-5012 GCA_046598075.1 Stagnimonas sp. | reverse complement strand
TGGCGGATGGCGCGACGCATGATGCGGCGCAACACATAGCCACGGCCCTCGTTGCTCGGCGTGATGCCATCGGCAATCAGGAAGCTCGCCGCGCGGATGTGGTCGGCGACGACCTTCTGCGAAGGATTTTCATAGGGCTTCTGCCCCGCCAGTTTCGCCACCGCGCCGATCAGCGCCTTGAAGGTATCGGTCTGGTAGTTGTCGTTGCTGCCCTGCATCAATGCGCTGATGCGCTCCAGCCCCATGCCGGTGTCGACACTTGGCGCAGGCAACTTGAGCATCTCGCCCTTGCCGGTGCGCTCGAACTGCATGAATACCACGTTCCAGATCTCGATCCAGCGGTCGCCGTCTTCTTCCGGGCTGCCGGGCGGGCCGCCGTAGATGCCTTTGCTGCCGTCGGGATCATGGTCGTAGAAGATTTCGGTGCAGGGGCCGCAGGGGCCGGTATCGCCCATCGCCCAGAAATTGTCGCTGGCGTAGGGCGCACCCTTGTTGTCGCCAATTCTGACGATGCGATCCAGAGCCACGCCCATCTGGGTGTGCCAGATGTCGAAGGCCTCGTCATCGGTGTGATAGATCGTCACCAGCAGACGAGACTTGTCGATGCCGAGCCAGTCAGGGCTGGTGATGAACTCCCAGGCCCAGGCAATCGCGTCCTGCTTGAAGTAGTCGCCGAAACTGAAATTGCCCAGCATCTCGAAGAAAGTGTGGTGGCGGGCGGTGTAGCCCACGTTCTCGAGATCGTTGTGCTTGCCGCCGGCACGCACGCATTTCTGGCTCGACGCCGCCCGCTTGTAAGGGCGCTGATCCTGACCGGTGAATACGTCCTTGAACTGCACCATGCCGGCGTTGGTGAACAGCAGCGTCGCATCGCCACTCGGCACAAGGCTCGACGAAGGCACCACGGTGTGGTCCTTGCTGGCGAAGAATTGCAGGAACTTGGCACGCAGTTCGTTGCTGGTCATGGCTATGGGCTGCAAAAAATAGTCGCGCAGTTTAGCGGCTCGCCGCCATGCTGGCGCGGCAGGGCAGACTGCGCGGCCTCGCCATGGTCCTCATCCCTAGAGGTTGAAACCAGATGCCGCTAACCGCCGCATCTCTATCACCCCCTCCTGCGTTGCCTTGCGCGGCATCTACCAACCCCAAGTCACTTTCTGCTCACGCTCCGCCATCGTCCTAAACCTTCCCGCCCGCTGCCGCATCTGAAACCCCAATAAGGGACGGAGAGGCCATGAATCTCGAACAGTTTTCGTTAAAGAACCCGGCAGCAATCGCCGCTGGTGCGCTGCTGGTGCTGTTGTTCGGCTGGATTGCCCTGTCGCGGCTGCCAATCCAACTGTTGCCTGATACCCGCCAGCCGCAGCTGTTCATCAACGTCGGCTGGCGTGAGGCGGCACCCAATGAAGTGGAAGAGGCGCTGATCGAGCCGATCGAGGAGGCCATGCGTGGCCTGCCCGGCATGAAAGAGATGCGTGCCAATGCCGGCCGCGGCTTTGGCAGCGTGGCGATGACTTTCAGCATCGGTACCGACATGACGCGGGTGATGCTGGATGTCGTCAGCCGCCTCAACACCCTGCCTGCGCTGCCGCCCGACGCTGACGAGCCGCAGGTGTTCGCGGGTGACAACTGGCAGGGCAACAATGCCGCCTCGATGCTGGTACGGCCTTTGCCCGGCAACACGGTCGAAGACCCCGCGTCCATCTATCAAAAACTCATGGAGGAAGTGGTCGAACCTCGCCTCGCCCGTGTGCCCGGCGTCTCGCGGGTCAATCTTGAGGGCGGCAGGCCGCGCGAGGTGCGGATTTCCTTCGACCCGCAGCGGCTGGCCGCACTCGGCCTGACACCCTCGCGCATCGCCGATCTGGTGACGGGCGCGCGCGACAGCTCCGCCGGCTTCGTCAATGTCGGCAGGCGACAGTTCACCGTACGGTTCACCGGCAAGGAGCCGGTCTCACAGCTGGGCGAGCTGATCGTCGGCTGGAGCGATTCCAGTTCGGGTGCGCAGCGAGACCCCGGCGGCTCCCGGCCTTTATATCTGCGCGAAGTGGCCGACATCCAGATCGCCTATCAGGACGCGCGCGCCTTTACCTACCGCAATGGCGTGCCGGGCTACTACATCACCATCAACCGCACTTCGGAGTCGAACATCGTCGAGTTGCTGGACGGCGTGAAGCTCGCTATCGCCGAACTGAACGAAGGGCCGCTGGCGAAAGAGAAACTGGTGATAGACCTGAGCTGGGACGCGAGCGTCTACGTGCGCCGCGCCGTGTCCTTCGTGCAGGAGAGCCTCATCATTGGCGTGCTGCTGGCGGTGGGCGGACTGTGGTACTTCCTGCGCGGGCCACGGGCATTGCTGGTGCTGGGTGCCACCATTCCGCTGTCGCTCGCCTTCGCGGTCATCACCCTGCACGCACTGGACCGCACCCTCAACGTCATCTCGCTGGCAGGGCTGGCATTTTCCACCGGCATCGTCATCGACGCTGCCCTGATCGTACAGGGCAACATCCTGCGTTACGTGCAGGAGGGCAAAAGTGCCATACAGGCGACGCTCGACGGCGCCCGCGAGGTAATTCCGGCCCTGTTCGCCTCCATGCTCACCAGTGTCGCCATCTTCCTGCCGGTGCTGTTTATGGAAGGCCTCGAAGGCCAGCTGTTCAAGGATCTCGCCATCACCATGAGCGTCAGCCACGCCGCCTCGCTGCTGGTGGCGATGACGGTGATCCCCGCTGCCAACCGCTGGGCGCTGGCCCGAGGCATTCCAGCGGATGGCCATGGCCACTGGTGGCTGGGCATGGCACGGCTTGCCATGCGCGCCACCGATGCCCCCGCCGCGCGTGCCTTCTGGATCGTCACCCTGATTGTCGGGGCCACCGCTTTCACCGTGCTGATGCGGCCCAAGCCTGACTATTTACCGGTCGCACCCACCGAAAACGTCTGGGGCAATTTCCGTCTGCCGCCGGGCGGCAACCTGGAGACTTTCAAAGCCGAGTTCGCCCCGCTGGTGATTGAAAGACTCAAGCCTTATTACGAAGGCGGAAAAGAGCCGCAGATCAAGTACTACAATTTCTCAGCCTGGGGCGGCGGCGGCGGCGGCGTCATCGTCGCTTACGCCAAGGATCCGGAAAAAACCCAGGATCTCGTCAAGCTGTTGAAAGACGAGATTCTGGCTGGCCTGCCGGATGTGGCTGCCTTCGCCAATCGCGGCTCGCTGCTCAACGTCGATGGCAACAACGCCCGCGAGATTCGCCTCTGGTTCCAGGGCCCCGAATTGGAGGGGCTGATGGCCGCCGCCAAAGTCGCCGAACAGGAAATCATCAAGGCCATCCCCGAGACATTTCCGCAGCCTTATCCGCCACTGGAGTTCAGCCAACCGGAGCTGCAATTACAGCCGGATGAGTGGCGCATTTCACGCGCCGGGCTGGATCGCAACACCGTCGCGCGCTCCCTGCGCGCCTACACCGGCGGGTTGTGGGCAGGCGAATACTTCGATGGCAACGAGCGGCTCGACATCATCTTGAAAGGCCGGGAGTGGACTTCTCCCGAACAGCTCGCCGAGTTGCCGCTGATGACGCCGAACGCGGGCATCCAGACCATCGGCGAACTCACCGCCATCCGCACCACCGTCGGCCCCACTGAACTTGCGCGGATCAACGGCAAGCGCACGATCACGGTGGGCTTCGAGCCGCCGGAAAACATGAGCCTTGACGAGGCAATCACGCTCATCAAAGAAAAAGTCGAACCCAAGGTGCGTGCCGTGCTGCCTGCCAATTCGCTGCTCACCTATGCCGGCAGTGCCAATGATTTGCAGGAGGCCTTGAAAGCCATGTCCCGCAATTTCGCACTGGCGATATTGATTCTGTTTGCACTGATGGCCGCACTGTTCAAATCGGTATGGGACAGCCTCTTGGTGCTGCTGGTCATTCCGGTCAGCATGGCAGGCGGCATCGCGGCACTCCGAGTGCTGGGGCTGTTCGGCTTTCAGGCACTCGATCTGTTGACCATGATCGGCTTCATCATCCTGCTGGGTCTTGTGGTCAACGCGGCCATCCTGCTGGTGGATCAGACCCGCGCCCGCGAACACGCCGGCATGTCACGCGTGGATGCGGTGCGCGAAGCCCTCGAAACCCGCGCGCGGCCTATCGTGCTGTCCACCCTCACTGCCGTGCTCGGCATGGCGCCGCTGATCCTGATGCCCGGACTCGGCAGCGCGGTGTATCGCGGCCTGGCGGCGGTGGTCTCCGGCGGCATGATCGTCGGCACCTTGTTCACCTGGTTTCTACTGCCTTCGCTGCTGCGGTTGGGCGAGGGCCGCAAGATCGCTGCCGCAGCGACGGAGCCCGAATCCTCACTGGAGGTTCTTGGCAAGTGAACTTGTCCCCGCTGCGGATCTTCTCGCTCAATCCCCTGTTGCCATTCGGCCCAGTGCCGCCGCCATCGCCCAAAAGCTCGAAAATGATGACTCGCCCTGCCACCTGCCTGCTGCTTGCCCTCGCCCTGCCTGCCGCCTTCGCGCAGGATGGCCCACCGCCTTCCGCCGTGAAGACTGCCCGGGCCGAGTTGCGCGCCATTGCCCCCAGCGTCACCGTCACCGGCGTGGTGCAGTCGCGCGCAGCCGCTGATCTGGCGGCACCTGTCGCAGGCCGTCTGCTGTGGGTGGCCGAACCCGGCACTCAAGTGAAAGCAGGTGATGTGGTGGCCCGCTTCGATATCGAGGAGCTGCAACTGCAACTTTCCGAACAGGCGGCGCGGATGGCGCGCGGCGAAGTGGCAGTGAAATCGGCAGAACGCGAGGCCGAGCGCCTGCGTGCAGCAGGCACCGCCGTCTCGCGTCTGCAACTCAACCAAGCTGAGGATGCCCGCGACCTCGCCAAAAGCGACCTCGACATCGCCCGCGTGACCCTGCGCCAAACCAGCGAGCGGCTAGGTCGTGCGGCGCTGCGCGCACCCGTGGCGGGAATGGTTTCTGAACGCGTCAAACGTGCTGGTGAAGAGGCTGCACGCGGCGAGGTGAT
>JBKJJE010000135.1:0-22276 GCA_046598075.1 Stagnimonas sp. | reverse complement strand
CTTGCAGCTTGATGCCATTGACGAGATAGATAGAGACCGGAATACGCTCTTTGCGCAGGGCATTGAGAAAGGGCTCTTGCAGGGTTTGGCCTTTGGACATGGCGTTGACCTCTTGGTAGTTGTTGCTGATTATCATGGGCGACAAGGCTGCTGCCGCAAGTCTGTAGTTTACCACGCCTGATCTTCACTTCCCTTGCTGAACTGCGGCTGTTAGCAGTCGTTCGAGCGTGAACCCCACGGCACCTGCTGCGCGCGGATCAATCACCGACAGTGCCGGTTCGCTCCGCAGCCAGGTGATCTGGCGCTTGGCGTACTGACGGGTGGCGATGATGCCGCGCTCAATGGCGACGCTCAGACTGCAAGCCTGGGCCAAATGTTCCCAGAGTTGCCGATAGCCGACGGCGCGGATCGATGGCAGCTCCGCATGGAGGTCGCCACGCGCCTTGAGTGCGCGTACTTCATCGAGAAATCCCGCCTCCATCATCTGCTGGAATCGCTCGGCAATCGCGGCATGCAGGCTGGCGCGTTGCAGCGGCAGCAGGCCGATCTTGACGATGGGGCCGGCAAGGCCGGCCGATTTCGGCGCTGCCCAGTGCGCGCTGCGCGTGCGGCCGGTCAGCGCGTGGATTTCCAGCGCCCGCAATATCCGCTGCGGGTCGTTGGGCTTGATCTGCTGCGCTGCCTCGGCATCAATTGCAGCGAGCTGCGCATGCATGGCCGGCCAGCCGATGGCGCTGGCCTGCACGTTCAATCGCTCGCGCAACCGGGCATCGGCGGTGGGCAACACCGACAGGCCATTTTCCAGCGCGCGGAAATACAGCCCGGTGCCGCCGACCAGAATCGGCAGGCGATTGGCCGCTCGTGCCGCCGCCACCAGTTCCATCGCATCGTCCCGGAAACGGGCAGCCGAGTAAGGCTCCGCCGGATCGAGAATGTCGATCAGTCCATGTGGCCAGCGTTGCAGTGTTTCGCGTGGCGGCTTGGCAGTACCGACGTCCATGCTGCGATAGACCTGCGCCGAGTCGACGCTGATGAGGGTGGCGCCCTGCCAGGGTGTGCCGCCGCCGGCGATCACCTCGGCCAGCGCCAGCGCCAGACCGGTCTTGCCGGAGGCGGTAGGCCCCATCAGAAACAATGCCGGCGGGATCATCGCCGTCAGCGGCCGCGCAGGAACAGCCGGTCCAGCTCGGCAAGCCCCACCTGCACCCAGGTCGGGCGCCCGTGATTGCACTGGCCGGCAAGTTCGGTGGCTTCCATGTCGCGCAGCAGTGCGTTCATTTCCGCCAGCGTCATGTTCCGATTGGCCTTGATCGCGGCCTTGCAGGCCATGTCGGCAAGTACCCGGTGCTGGGCGTCGAGCACCTCTCCCAGATGGCTGTGACTGCCGCTCTCCACCGTCCGGCCCAGCACCTCGCGCAGCAGTTCGCCGGCGGCGGCGGCATCGAGCAGCGGCGGAATGGCGCGGACGACAAGCTGGGCAGGGCCGACCCGATCTACCCGCAGGCCTGCGGCAGCAAGCAGGGGGGCGCGCTGCTCGGCAGCCTCGGCCTCGTCCTCGCTCACCGCCATTTGCTGCGGCGCGAGCAGCGCCTGGCTGGGCACGCCGCCCTCGCTCAGCTCCCGCTTGTACCGCTCGTAGATCACCCGCTCATGGGCGGCGTGCTGATCGACGACGATCAGGCCCCGGGCGTTCTGCGCAAGGATGAACAGGCCGTGCAGCTGCGCGATGGCATAGCCCAGCGGGTGTTCGGCCGCGGTTGGCGACGCCTGCGACATCGCGGCGAGCGTGGCCCAGGTCGGCGTCTCGCCAGCACGCTGCGCACCATACGGGGCGGCAGATTCGTGCAGATAGGCCGGGGTGGCGAGCGGCAGCAGATAGCTGGAAGGGCTGGACATCAGGGCGGTGCCGCCAAAGTGCGCCGCATGGTGCTGTTCGGGCTCGGGCCTTACTTCGCGCAACCAGCGATGCACCAGCCCGAACAGGAAGTCGTGGATGCGCGCAGCCTCGCGGAAACGTACTTCTGTTTTCTGCGGATGGACGTTGACATCGACATTGGCCGGATCGAGCGTGAGGTGCAGCACGAACGCCGGGTAGCGGGTGGAATGCAGCGCGTCCGCGTAGGCGCGCTTCATCGCTGCGCCCAGCAGCTTGTCGCGTACTGCACGGCCATTGACGCTCAGAAACTGCAAATCGGCCTGGGAACGCGAGAAACTCGGCAGGGCGATCCAACCTGCGAGCTTCAAGCCGCCCACTTCGGCCTCGCGGTAGAGCGCATTGGCGAGAAACTCTCTGCCGCAGACTTCGCTCACCCTTCGCTCCAGCCCATCGAGGTCCTCGGCCGCAGTCGCTGACAGCAGGCTGCGGCCTTGGTGCCTGAGGGTGATGCCGGCCGCGGGGCGTGCCAGCGCCAGCCGCCGCAGCGCCTGCTCGACATGGCGCGCCTCGGTCGCGTGACCCTTCATGAACTTGCGGCGCGCGGGCGTGGCAAAAAACAGATCCTGCACGTCGATCTCGGTGCCGGCGGGTGCCGCTGCGGGCTGCGGTGGCGCGCCATCGTGGGAGCCCTCGCCAGCCACCCGCCAGGCGTGCGGCTCGGTGGCGATGCGGCTGGTCAGTTGCAGCCGCGAGACGGCCAGGATGCTGGCCAGCGCCTCGCCGCGGAAACCCAGCGAACCAACGCGCTCCAGATCTTCCAGCGAGGTGATCTTGCTGGTGGCGTGGCGGGCCAGTGCCAAACCCAGTTCTTCGCGGGCAATACCGCAGCCGTTGTCGCGCACGCGGATGCGGGAAAGACCGCCCTGCTCGAGCTCGATGCTGATCTGGGTGGCGCCCGCATCGAGCGCATTCTCGACCAGCTCCTTCACCACCGCCGCCGGCCTCTCGACGACTTCGCCAGCCTTGATCTGGTTGATGAGAACATCCGAAAGCTGGCGGATGCTCATATGTGGCAGCCCGCAGGCAGGCGAAGTCGCAAAGCCGGTTGCAACGGCACTCGGCCAAGGCCTCGTGCGCCAGCCTTGATCCGGTTGATGAGCACATCGGGCAGCGGGCGAATGGGCATGAGCGGCACATAAAGAAAACGGCGCGAGAGGATAGCCTCACGCGCCGTTGGAAGAGCTTCGACGTGCTAGCGGCGGCGCTTGAGCCGTACCGGCATGGGGCCGGCCGACGCTTTCGGAACATCTGCATACACCAGTTGCTGCTGCGGCCGATACAACCCGAAATATCCCTTGATGCCGATCATCAGTGACGCGGCCAGCGAATCCTGGAATTCGTTCTGTCCCAGCAGGCGCTCGTCCTCGGGGTGGCTCAGGAACGCCGTCTCGACCAGCGCCGAGGGCATGTCCGGCGACTTCAGCACCGCAAAGCCGGCCTGCTGCACGTCGGCTTTCTGCAGGCGATTGACCGAGCCCAGCGATTCCAGCAGACGCGAACCCAAGTCAAAGCTGGCTTCGCGCACTGCTGTCTGCGAGATATCCAGCAGCACCGAGGCGACATCGTCGTGCTGCGAATGCAGATCGACGCCGCCCACCAGATCCGCCGCATTCTCGAGATTGGCCAGCATCTTGGCGTGCTCGCTGGTAGCACCACGCTCCGACACCACATACACCGAAGCTCCCCGCACATCGCGGGGTGTCGGCAGGGAGTTGGCGTGAATGGAAATGAACAGATCCGCCTGCGCCTTGCGCGCCACCGCGGTGCGGCCGCGCAGCGGGATGAAGTAGTCGCCCTTGCGGGTGAGTACCGCCTTGTAGCCAGGGGTGTCATCCACCAGCGCGGCGAGTTTTCTGGCAATGCGCAGGGTCACGTCCTTTTCCAGCAGGCCGCTCCTGCTGCCATGCGCACCGGGATCTTCACCGCCGTGGCCGGCATCGATGGCGATGACGATGGGCTTTTGCTCGCGCTTCTGCTGTGGCGCCTTGCGCGCCTCGGTTTTCGGTTCTGGCCTGGCTTCCTGAGCCGGTTCCGGCCGCAGTGCCGGATCCACCGCGGGCCGGGCTTTCGAAGAAGGCGACGCGGCAATTTCAGCGACTTCGTCATCCTGCAGCGTGAACTCGTGACCAGCGTTCTTGGTGTAGAGATCGAAGATCAGGCGATGGCCGTAGGCGCCATTCGGCTCCAGACCGAAACTCTTGGGATTGACCTCGCCTGCCAGGTCGAGCACCACCCGCAGGCCACCGTCGCGCGGGCCGGTGCGCACGCTCTTGACCACGCCCTTGCTGAGCGAATCTAGCGACAGGCCGGGGGCGGGGTGGGCGTCGGCGATGTCGATGACCAGCCGGCTGGGGTTCTCGAGCGTGAAGAACTTGTGGCTGGTGCCGCCCTGCAGGTCAAACACCACGCGGGTGTTCTCGGGGCCATCCCAGAGGCGCACATCGCGCAACTCCACCGCCTGCGCCAGGGGCGCAAGCATGAGGCAGAGCATGATCAGGGCAACTCGCATCGTGGCCCCCCAAGGCGGACGAGATGGGCCAACCATACGCCGGCCTCGAACGGCTTGCAAGATTTTGTTGTAAATCAGCAAGTAGCGGCTGGTACTTAAAGTAACTCCAGGTCGCCACCTGGCGGACACAGGCTCTGGAATCGGCACCTCACCCACAAAGGCGGTACAGACCGGAAGCGATCAGCATCGCCCCGACCAGCCTCGCCGTCATCACCCCCCAGGGCGCAGCTTTCTCGAGCAGCACCAGCATGCTGAGCAGTACGATGTAGGCGAGGTTCATCACGCCGCAGACGAACAGCACCAGCATCAGTGCCCAGCAGCAGCCCAGGCAGAACAATCCGTAGTGAAATCCGAGTCGCAGCCCGCCAGCCGCACCCCGGCGCCAGTGTTCGCTGAGGAAGGCAGCCGGAGCACGGCAGCGCGAGAGGCAGTCCTGCTTGAACGGCGTGAACTGAAAAACACCGGCCAGGATCAGGCCGGCGGCCGCGATCCGCACATCGCTCAGCGCCATCATCATGTCGAGCAGGCCGTGCTGGAACAGCAGCCATTGCAATAGCGTCGCTGCGGCGCTGAACGCGGTCCAGGCGCCCATATAGCCGGCTGCGAACGCATAGACGCGCAAAGCCGGCGAGCCGCCCGCCGCGTCGCCGCGACAGATTCCGCCGTAGAGCAGCAGGGCGGGAGCCAGCGAGGGCAGCATCATGGCCGCCATCATCACCGTCCACATCAGGAAGATCAGCGCGCCGTAGTGGAAGTCCCAGTGCGCCGTCATCATCCACCGCGACAGCCCGCTCATCGCGCCATACATGTCGAGCGCGGCAGGCACCAGCCAAAGCCAGGCCAGAGCGGCGGCGGCCAGAGGTGCGGCGAGATACAGCCAGCGCTCGCGACGCAGCAGAACCTCGACGGCCGTCGGCGACACAGGCGCGGCCACGCCGGAAATTACCGGATGATGCCGTGGGTGCCCCAGTGCACCTTGGCGATATGTGCATGGGTATCGTCGAAATTGAGCTCGATCGCGCCGGAGGTTCTGGCCTTGCCGATCAGGAATTCCGCTTCGTCGTACTCGAAGCCCTGCGGAATTTTCACGCTAACCTGGTGCGGCTGCCCGGTCATCGGGTTCTTGATCGATTCTGCACTGCCCTCGACCAGGTTGGCGACCCTCACCCGGGCGGTACGCCCCTTGTAATCGATCGCAAGATCGATCGGGCTGACGTGGGTGGGCAGCACCTTGCTCAGGGTGGTGCTGAACACCTGCGTGATGAGGCTGCCGGGATCGGTTTCCTGGCCGCTGGCAATCGCTTCGATGGCGGCTTTCTGCTCGGCGCTGGCGCGGCTGTCGACCACCACCATGGCGGTGCCGCTGCCCAGGTGGATCGGCCCCGGCCAGGCAAACAGGCCGCCCCAGCGCAGGCCGTCGAGCTTCAGCGCGCCGAAGTTTCCCTTGTCGATCTGCACGAAAATGTAGGCGCGGCAGTGGCCGTGACTGGGCAGCGCGTTGAACTGGCAGGGGCAACCGATATTGCAGTTGCACTGAGATACCTGGGTGCCCTGCATGGACCATTCGATGAATGCCATTACGTCCTCCCGGTGTCAAAACGGTGTGGCCAAGAATATACGCCCGGGTTTCGGGCTAGGAAAGATGCCTTCAGGATTCAGTGCGGCGGATGCGCCCTCGATGGCGCCGGCTCAAGGTCTGGAAAGTGATCGGACTCCATCGCCTTCAGGATCGCCAGCCGCCCGGAACCTGCTGTCTGCAGGTGAATCTCCAGGGTCGCAGGCGGCAGCAGCGCCCCGCCCTTTTCCGGCCATTCGACCAGCCACCAGCAGCGCGTCGGCGGCTCGTCGAACACCCCGAGGCCATACAGCTCTTCGGGCTCCGACAGCCGGTACAGATCCATGTGCAGCACCCGGCAGCTGCCCAGCGCGTAAGGCTCGACCAGCGTGTAGGTGGGGCTTTTCACCGCGCCGATGGCGCCCAGCGCCCTCAGGCAGGCGCGCGCCAATGTGGTTTTGCCGGCTCCCAGCTCGCCGTAGAGGGTAACGACGCCCCCGCGACGGCTGCGCATCCACGTCGCCAGTACAGTGCCCAGCCGCGCGGTTGCGGCCTCGTCGGCCAGTACCAGTCGCTGCTCAAGCATGATTTGCCAGCCTGGGGCCGTACACTGCGGGGGTGATGTCATCCATGCCTCCATTCTACGAAGCCCCTGCGGATTTGCCTGCGAAGATTAGGCGCTGGGCGCGCGAACTGGGGTTTGCGGATGCCGGCATCGCCGAGCTGACTCTCGACGCCGACGTGGCGCATCTCAAGAGCTGGCTGGCTGCCGGCCTGCACGGCCAGATGGCGTTTCTGGGCCGCGAGGTGGACAAACGCGCGCATCCCGGCGGACTGATGCCGGGCACGCTGTCGGTGATCTCGGTCCGGCTCGAATACAAGCCGCAGGCCGCAGTCGCCGAGGCGGTGCTGGCCGATCACGAGGCCGCCTACATCTCCCGATATGCCCTGGGCCGCGACTACCACAAGCTGGTGCGCAGCCGCCTGCTGAAGCTTGGATCAAGACTTGCGGCGGAGATCGGCCCACACGGTTTCCGGGTGTTGGCCGACTCGGCGCCCGCGCTGGAAAAAGCCCTGGCCCGCAACGCCCGCCTGGGCTGGATCGGCAAGAACACGCTGGTGCTCAACCGCAAGGCAGGCTCCTGGTTTTTCCTGGGCGAGCTCTACACCGACCTCGCCCTGCCGCCGGAGGCGACTCCGATCACCGCCAACCACTGCGGCAGCTGCACCGCCTGCCTCGACGTCTGCCCGACCAAGGCCTTCCTCGGCCCGTACCGGCTCGATGCGCGCAAGTGCATCAGCTATCTCACCATCGAGCATCGCGGAGCCTTCCCGGTGGAACTGCGCGCGCTGATGGGCAACCGCATTTTCGGCTGCGACGACTGCCAGCTGGTGTGCCCCTGGAACCGCTACGCGCAGACCACGCTGGAACCGGATTTCGCCCCGCGCCACGGCCTCGATGCGGCGAGGCTGGTCGATTTGTTTGGCTGGGACGAAAGCACCTGGCTCAGGCGCACCGAGGGCATGGCGCTGCGGCGGCTCGACCACGCCCGCTGGCTGCGCAACATTGCGGTGGCCTTGGGCAATGCGCCCGGTTCATCCCCGGTGATCGAGGCGCTACAAGCGCGGCGTGATCATGCCGACGAGGCCGTGCGCGAACATGTGGCCTGGGCGCTGGCGCGGCATGGTCGCGTAGCAAGCTGAAATCGAGCGCCTCAGGCCCCCGAATGATCGCTGAACAGGGGGTCATTTGGCATTGGATACAGCATCACCCCCGACGGATGACGGGTCAACGAATCCGGGCTGACCGCGCTCGACCCATCACTTCTTTCGCTGTAGCGCCGATGGATCATCGCAGCGGCTGCGAAACCGGCGCCGCCGGCAGCGGCTCGCCGCCCGGCCCCGCCGTGAAGTCCATCCATCCGGGAGCAGGCTGCTGCTCGACGCCGGGTTTACCGACGTCACACACACCGGTCGGGAACGCCGCCTGGAGCTGTGCCCATTGCGCTTCGGTGAAGGTGATCGGCGCGTAGTCGCCGGGGTCGAGCGGCTTCAGCTGGCATTTGATCACGTCGTTCGCGATAGTCTTCTCGCCCGAGGCGTAGCGCGGGTTGCCCGAAGGACCGAACACAGCATCGCAGGCCTGGCGGTTCGGATAGTCGCAGCGGTCCTGCGCGCCGGGCGGCTTGCCTTCGGCGATCTTCTGCGCGCGCGGCACGTTGCGCGTGTCGTTCTCGACTGCGGTCAGCCACTCGTCCATCACCTGGAAAGCCTGCACGTCGCCCATCACATTGTTGCCGGAGTGCGTCTGTGCCTCACTGTCCGGACCGTACCAGAGCACGTTGTTTTCGTGGTTGCCGAACGCAGCGTCGAGGCGCGCGCGGAGGCCCCAGCTCTTGGTGATGTCGTGGATTTCGTAACGATCCGCTGGGGCCGTGCCCGGAATATCGATGATCGCCAGTTGATCCAGGTGGCTGGCTCCGTTCATCACGCCTGCGACATAGGCGTTGCGGATGGTTTCCACGGCGGTTTCGGCGCGCGTGGCGACGGGAACGTAATCGATATCCATCGAACCGATCTTGGCATTGAGATCGGCGAACTGCGCCGGCGAGATGTCGCCTGCCATCAGTGCGCGCCAGCCGTATTGCACGCCGACGTTGTCGTAAGTGCGCCCGGCGAAGCCCCGGCCGATTTTCTGCTCGTTTGCGCTCCATACCGTGGGCGCGCGCAGACCGATGAGGTTGACGATGTGATCCGCGAACGAGCACCGCACGCCGCCGGGATTGGTGGCCGGGTCGTAAACGTTTTCAGTGACGCCGCAGCCGACGCCACTGCGCGGGTCGAACATGTCGGGATAGTGATAGGCCTTGACCCAGGTGTGGCATACCGAGGTACTCGCCATACCCGTCGCGGCGGCCTGCTGCGAGTCGGGCCACACCACGCCGGGCGACCACAGGGTCGGTGTCTCGAAGTAGTGCAGCAAAGACTTGCAGTCGAGCAGGTCGTTCACCGGAACTTCCGGCATCGTGCAACCCACCACCAGGCCGTCGTAGAGACCGGGATAGGCGTTGGCCATCGTCAGCGAGGCTATGGAACCGCCCGAGCAGCCAAGGCCCATCTGGTAGCGCACATCGCCGTAGGCTTCGACGAGGTGCTCCTTGGCCATCATGATGGACTCGGCCTGCACGACGAGGTTGCAGCTGTACGAATTGTCGGACAGCGACGTGGACATGACAGAGAAGCCGCGCGACAGCGGAATGTCGCTTAGCACGTCCGGGGCAGGTCCTTCCTTGTGCCCCATCGTGCACCCTGCTCCGTGGGGCACGTAGACCTTGTGGTTCCATGCCGACGGCCCGGTCCAGCGATCAAACGACGCTGTCGGATCCGCCAGAACTGAAATCCGGTACTGGCTACGATTCATGTTGCCGGTTTCGACGCGCACGATGTACGGGACCGTCTTGTCCTGGTCGGTTTTCGTCATGGCAACGTCAGCAGCCGGACTATTGGGGTCATAGGGCTGGAATCCCGACTTCGAGGCGTCCGTTGACTGGTAGAACCAGGCGTAAGTCGTGGGCCGGTTGCACTGCGTGTCCAGTGCTCCAGGCAGGCAGTACCAAGGTTGCATCTGCGGGCCAGAAAATATCGGCCCGCCATTGGGATGATTGACAATGGTGATCTTCGCGCCGCTTTCCGGGATGTTGGCCTTCAGAAGGTTCCTGCCTTCCACCAGGCCAGTGACCACGCCCATGATCCGGCCGTTGGCACGCAGTGCAAACTGATCAGAAACATCGACGCCATTGCGTTCCACGCTGAGCTTGGAGGCGTCTTTGCCATGTGGCAGAACGATCTCGACCAGCGCGTCACCACCACTGATGAGGTCGGCGCGGTTGGAGAGCACCCTGAGGGTCAGACCGTCAGAGACCTGTGCCGGAGGTGGCGTGGTCACCGCCGGTGGAAGCGCAATATTCGAAGGCGCCCCCGAGTTGCCACAGGCGCTCAGCAGGGCCACACAGAAAAGCGCCGCAGGCAGAGGCTGCATGTTGATGGACTTCATTCCTCTCTCCAGAGTGACTGCTTAATATTTGTGATGGCTACAGCCCTCAGGGCAATGCACGCGACACCGGCGGCGGTTGGAGCGGCATGCCGCCTGGACCGGCGGAATAGGTCTGCCAGGGAATGGTGGGCTGCTGTTCGACGCCGGGGTGGCTCCAGTCGCAGACGCCGGTCGGGAAGATGGCGCGCAGCACCGCAAACTCGGCTTCGGTGAACTGGATCGGGTAGTACTCGTGCGGGAATAGCGGCTTTAGCTGGCACTTCATCGCGTCTTCGGTGAACCCGGAACCGGCAGCGATGCGCGGCGAGGCGTAGTACGGCATGGTGGTCTGGCACACCGTCTGGTCCGGAATCTCGTGACCATAGCTGTCGCTGCACTGGTCGCGCGCCTCGGTCGGCTTGTTGCGTACCACCTTCTGCTCGATAGGCAAGGTGCTGCCGTCGGCCTGGATGGCGCTGAGCCAGCTGTCCATCACCGTCAGCGGATCGAACGCAAACGGCGTGCCGGCACCCGGCGCGCCGACCGGCAGCAGCGTGGTCCAGATCACCTGGTTGTCGTGGTGGCCGTTCTCGCGGTCGAGCCGCGCACGCATCACGTAGCTGCGGTAGTCGTGATGGATCTCGACCGTGTTGTGGCTGCGCAGGTCAATCATCGGCAGCTCATCCATCGCGTTGCCGGCGTTGGCCATGCCGCCGCGATACAGCGCGGTGAGCGCCGGCAGGTCGGCCTCCGAACGCTGGGCCTGGAACCCGTGGTCGATGTCGAAGCCGCCGATGCCCTTGTTGAGGTCGATGAACTGCGCCTTGGTGATCTGCCCGGCCATCAGCGCCTTGAAGCCGTACTGCACGCCGACGTTGTCCCAGGGCCGGTTGGCAAAGCCATCGGGGCGGCGGCCGAAGATCGAAACCATGTAGTCCTGCAACGAACAGCGCACGCCACGCGGATTGGTGACCGGGTGGTAAGCCTCTTCGGCAGAGACGTTGCAATCCTGGGTGTTGATCGGGTGCGCGCTCTTGTATGGGTTCATGGTTTCGGTGAAGCCGTACACCGTCTCCCAGGCTTGGCATACCGAGACCGTTTCATGGCCGGAGACGACGGCCTGCTGGCTCTGCGGCCACAGCACGCCCGCTGCCCAGGTCTGCGGCTTGTTGAAGTAGTTGAGTATCAGCTTGCATTCCTGCACCTCGATCATCGTCGTCCAGGTATCGGGAAAGCTGCACGCTGGCAGGATGCCGTCGAAGATACCGGGGTAGGCGTTGGCAACCTGCTGCTGGTAGATCGATCCGCCCGAGCAGCCGCTGCCGATGGTGTAGCGGATCGG
This sequence comes from Stagnimonas sp., assembly GCA_046598075.1. Taxonomy (GTDB): domain Bacteria; phylum Pseudomonadota; class Gammaproteobacteria; order Nevskiales; family Nevskiaceae; genus Stagnimonas. The sequence continues at coordinate 10,901 of JBKJJE010000135.1, read as the reverse complement.
GCCATAGGCTTCGACCACGCGCTCCTTCAGCATCATCAGCGCCTCGGCCTGCACCACGAGGTTGCAGTTGAGGGTGTTGTGGTCGAGCGAGGTGGAGATCACCGCATAGCCCCGCGATAGCGCGTTGTCGTCGATCACGCTGGGCGAAGTGGTCTGGCCGTGGTGCATGCCGCAGCCCGAGCCGCCGGTGATGTAGGTCTTGCCGTTCCAGCCCGGCTGGGGCTGCCAAGGTGCCCAGGGCTGGGTGGGATCGAACAGCACGGCGATGCGGTACTCGCCACGATCCTGCGCGCCAATTTCCTCGCGCACGATGTAGGGCACGGTGCGGCCGTCGTCGGTGGTGGTCATGGCGACATCGCCTGCCGGATTCTGCGGGTCATAGCGCTGGAACGGCCCACAGCCGGGCGGCACCTCAGCCTGCGCGCAGGGTGTCGGGGTGCCCGCGACCTTGTACCAATACTGATATCTGGCGGGGAAGTTGCACTGGCCATCCACCGCTTCCGCGAAACAGGGCCAGGGCTGGATCTGCTCGCCGGCGAAGATCGGCCCGCCGTTGGGATGGTTGCTGATGTCGATGACCGAGCCGCTGCCATTGGGCAGCCTGGCGGCGAGCCGGCTGGTCTTCGAGTCCGCCATGCCGGTGACCAGGCCCATGTAGCGGCCGTTCTCGCGCAGGGCAAAGGCGCTGCTGATGTCCTGGCCATCGAGTTCCATGCGTAGCGTCTTCGCGTCCGCGCCCTCTGGCAGCAGCACTTCGACCAGGGCATCGCCGCCGCTGACGAGGTCGGCGCGGTTTGAGAGCACCTTGAGCGTCAGGGCATCGCCGGCGGCGTCAGCCGCGGCGGTCAGCGCGGAAGGGTCCGAGTTGCCACAGGCACTCAGCAGGCTTGCGCAGAGCAGCATTACAGGCAGCGCCTGCAGGGGGATGGATTTCATGTTCGCTCTCCACGGCGGTTGCTTCGATGGGACTGGATCAAGGCAGGAGACGGGATACCGGCGCTGCCGGCAGCGGCACGCCGCCAGGGCCGGCGGCGTAGCTGATCCAGGGGATCGTCAGCTGCTGCTGCCCCACACCCGGCTTGCCGTAATCGCAGACGCCGTCGGGAAAGGCGGTCTGCAGCTGTGTCCATTGCGCGTCGCTGAAAGTCACGCCGGTGTAGTCGGCGCGATCCAGGGTCTTGAGCTGGCATTTGACGATGTCGTTGCGCAGGTCGGCCATGCCGGTGCCGTAGCGGATGTTGCCGGCCGGCCCGAACGCCATGTCGCAGGTCGCGCGGTTGGGGAACTCGCAGCGATCCCCAGCGCCCTCGGGGCGGTTGCTGGCAACCTTCGCTTCGAGCGGGATGTCCCGCGTGTCGCTCTCGATGGCCGAAAGCCAGGCATCCATCACCATGAGTGCCCCTGGCCCACTGAAATCGCGGTCGATCCGGCCGAACTGGTCGGGCCCGTACCAGATCACCTGGTTGTCGTGGTGGCCATTGGCTGCGTCCATGCGCTGGCGCATCGCCCAGCTCTTGTAGATGTCGTGGATCTCGTAGTTGTCGGCCGGCACCGCGCCCGGCACGTCGATGATCGGCACCCGGTCGAGATGGTTGCCGACGTTGATGATGCCGTTTCGGTAGGCGATGGCGAGCGCGTTGGGATCGGCCACCACACGCCCGGCCTGCCGGCCGTAATCGATGTCGACCGCACCGATCTTGGCGTTGAGGTCGGCGAACTGCGCCGCGCTGATCCTGCCGTCCAGCAGCGCCCGCAGCCCGTATTGCACGCCGACGTTGTCGTACGGCCGTCCCGCAAAGCCCGCACCGATCTGCTGCTCGATGGCGCCCCAGCGATCCGCCGGACGCGTGCCGAAGACATTGACCATGTAGTCCTGCAGCGAGCAGCGCACGCCGCTCGGGTTGGTGTCGGGCCGGTAGACCTTCTCGGGCTCGTAGTCCGGGATGTCGCAGCCGGTGCCGATCTTCGGGTCGAAGGCGTTCGAGTAGCCGGTGGCACCAATCTTGGTCCAGGCCTGGCAGATGGAGGTGCTGGCGAGGCCGGCGGCGGCGGCCTGCTGCGGCTCGGTCCACAGTACGCCGGGCGCCCAGGCCTGCGGTGCTTCCCAGTAGCGCAGCAGCGCCGGGCAGTCGAGCAGGTCGTTGTAGGGGATGTCGGGAAAGGTCGCCCCGGCGATGACGCCGTCGTAGAGGCCCGGATAGGCGTTGGCCATGTAGAGCTGCGCCATCGAGCCGCCCGAGCCGCCCATGCCGAACAGATAGCGCACGTCGCCATAGGCCTCGACGAGGTGCTCCTTGGCCATCATCACCGACTCGGCCTGCACCACCATGTTGCAGTTTTCCTGGTTGTTCTCGAGCGTGGTGGAGAGCACTGCATAGCCGCGCGAGAGCGGCACGTCTGCCAGCACCTCGGGCGCTGCCGCCTCGTTGTGGCCGGGGCCGCAGCCGCCGCCGTGGGTAATGTAGACCTTGTGGTTCCAGGCCGGCGGGCCACTCCAGCGATCAAAGGGCGTGGCCGGATCGGCAAGCACCGAGATCAGGACCTGGTTGCGGTCCATCGAGCCGGTCTCCAGCCGCACGATGTAGGGCACGGTCTTGCCCTCGTCGGTGGTCGTCATCGCCAGATCGCCCGGCGGATTCTCGGGGTCGTAGGCCTTGAAGTCGCCACAACCGGCTGGGATGCCTGGCTGGGCACAGGGCACGGTGCTGGGCGCCGAGGACTTGTACTTGAACTCGTACTTGACGGGCCGGCTGCACTGCGCATCGAGTGCGCCGGGCAGGCAGTACCAGGGCTGTATCTGCGGTCCGGAGAAGATCGGGCCGCTGAGCGGATGGTTGGTGAGAGTGAGTACCGCCCCGGCACGGCCCGGCAGTGTGGCGCTCAGCAGGTTCTCGCCGAGCGCGAGACCCGTCACCACACCCTGGTAGCGGCCGTTCGCGCGCAGGGCGAACTGCGACGTCACGTCGCGGCTGCCGAGCATCATCTTCACCGCCGAGGCCTGGCTGCCGGCGGGCAGCAGCACTTCGACCAGGGCATCGTCGCCCGAGATCAGATCGGCGCGGTTGGAGAGCACCTTGATGCCGGGACCTGGGCCGGCAGCGGCCGTCGGCAGGCGGTCGGCAGCCGGCAGGCTGCTCTGGCCGCAGCCCTGCAGACTCAGGCCCAGCATCGCGAGGCCAGCGAGCGCGGCGACGGCGCCGAAGTCTTTCACAGCGCGTCCTTCTCTTTGGTGATTTCAGAAGGCGCCAGCACCGGCAGCGCCACGCTGCCGCCGATGCTCAGCGCGGGCGTCATCACGTCACGCGAATTGTTCTGCGGGTATTGCAGGTGCGAGCCGTAGACGAGCAGGGCCAGCTCGTCGCCTTCACCCAGCCGCTCGGCGATGCCGACCATGCGGCCCTGGTGCTGGCCGAAGCCACGCACCGGCGTGAGCTGGTCGTCGAGCAGGTCAAAGCGCTGCTGGCCTGCCTTGCGCCAGCCAATGCCGAGAAACAGGATGGGATCGCAGTCGCTGCATGCCGGTGCGCCGGCCAGCGGCGAGAGCGTGATGTCCATCGTCGGAATGCCGGCGATGATGCCGCCGCCGGCCGGCATGCGAGTCAGGATCTGCGTCGTCAGCAGCTGCTCGCGCAGCACCTCGCCGGCCATGCCGGTGGCTGCGGTGGCTGCGCCGTTAAACTGCGGCGTGCTGCCGTCGACCGGGTAGCTCGTGCCGCCCTCCTTGACGTGGTCCATCGCGATCGCATCACCCTGCCGCAAGCTGATGCAGATGTCGTTGCCGGCCTTCGAGGCCTTGGCAATCGCGCCCACCTTGCCTTGCAATTTTTCCTCGAAAAAGGCCCAGGTGACGTCGCCGGAATTGACCGTGCCGCAGGCGTGGTTGCCGGCGACGTCACCGGAGTTCGGCGGCGTCACCGCGGCAAAGGCGGGATCGATACCGTCTTCCAGGCCAGGCACATTGGTGATGCTCGCCTGGCTGAAGATGTGACCGGACTGATGCGTGAACAACAGTACCTGCCCACCGAGCTGCTTGAGGCAGTTGTAGCTGTCGACGCCGTTGTTGAAGTTGAACAGCGAATCGCGGAAGCCCTGTGAGATGAAGGCATCAATGGGCGGCAGCGGCCCCGGCGGCACCTTGAAGGTGTCGGCAGCGCCGAGGCTGAAGCGCTGCGGGCCAGCCGCCCTGCCCTCGCAGAAATAGCGCAGCGAGTGATAGGCGAAATAGTTCTGCTGGGACTCGCTCAGCACATTGCTGTTCTGGCCATCGGTGAACGCCTGCGTTGTGACCGGGTCGCCCTTGCCCACCGGTGGCACCAGGCCTGCGATCAGCTGCGCGCCCCAGCCGCCCTTCCACACCTGGCCCGGATACAGCGCGAAATTGATGTCGAAAGGTGCAACGTCCGGTGCGATCACGCGCAGGCGGTGCTCGGGGTCTGAGCCCGCAAGTGCGAACTGGTACATGCCGCCGTACGAGCCGCCGACGCTGCCCAGCTTCATGCGGCCACCGGGGAAACGCGCGAGTCCCGGCAGCTTTTCTGCCCAGTCGAGGATGGCGATCATGTCCTGGCCCTCGTAGTCCGGGTCCATGGTCCGCACCATGCCGGTCGAGGCGCCGAAGCCGCGCTGGTCGAAGGTGATGCAGTACATGCCGCGCTCGTTGATGTTGTTGGTGAAGAAATCGCGCGCGGTGGAGCGCGTGCCGCCCCAGCCATGGCTGAACAGCACCAGGGGATAGCGCTCGCCCTTCTTCATCTCGATGGGCTCGAACACGGTGATCGGAATCTCGGCGCCATCGACGGGCGAGATCAGCGTGTAATGGGTGATGGTACCGGCACGATCCTCGGTGACCGGCACCTCGGGCTTGGTAATGCCGGGAGAGGGTGTCGTCTCGACCGGAGCACTGGGGGCAGGGCTTGGCGCAGGGACGGACGGCTCCAGCTGCGGCGCCATGGAACTGCCGCAGGCCGCGAGCAGCAACAGCGAGACAGCCGCCAACCAGCGCACGACGCTGCGCAAAATAGGGACCTGCACCATCGAACTCTCCTCGAGCACCACACGCTTCTTATTAACTGCTAGCCACTGCACACCTCGACTCGACGAGACATCGAGGTCGCGTCGAACTACCGCAGTGCAGGGGTCCGTGCTACCCGTGCTGCGAGATTTTTGTTATTCCGGCTCGCAGTGTTGCGGCGGCAAGCACATGTCGCAATTGGAAATATGGCTCACCCCTTTGTCTCCCCGCACAACGGCCAGCGACCGCAAGCTATTGATCGATCGTTCAATGACGGGCTGCGCGTTGCGTGAGCCGCCGCAGCCGCAGGGCGGTGTGGAGCATGGCGATGCAGCCGGCATCGTCGAGCCGCACTTCGAGCAGCGTCTCGATGCGATGCAGGCGGTAGGTCAGCGTGTTGGGATGGATATTCAGCGCAAACGAGGCCGGCTTGCGCTGCTGCCGGTGCTCGAAATAGGCCGTCAGGGTGTCCAGCAATTCCGGTTCGATGGCCAGCCGGCCCATGAGGTTCTCGCAGTGACGGGCAAAGCTCTCGGAGCCGGACACCAGGTCTTCGAGTGCGATGTCGGCATAGCGGAATACAGCGCCCGTCACACCCAACCGGGTACCCAGCTCGATCGCTTTGATCGATTGATCCGCACTGCGTCGCCAGCCCAGCGCACCAGTTTCGGGCAGGCCGAGGCCAATCGCCACGATGTCCTTGCAGGACTGCATCGCTTGCGCTGCGCGCTTGAGGATCAGGCTCTCCCCGGTGGTTCTCGCCTCATGGGCGGGCAGCGGCTGCCAGACCAGCAGATGGCCGTGACGGCGCGTCCAGAGCATGCCGTCAACCGTTACCGGATCCCGGCTGCCGACCACCGCTGCGAGAATGGGACTCAAGCCATCTTCGGCATCAGCATCGGTGCCCAGCAGGGCGATCACTTCCTCCGTCAGCTTCACGGCCAAGGCCGCGTGCGGCGCTGCGGCGTCGAGCCCGAGCGCTTGGCTCTTTTCCTTGAAGCCGCTCAGATTATCGGGGTTGGAATAGATCACATCGCACAACTCGTAACGCAAGCGATCCCGCCACCGATGCTGGCGGTTCTGCTCGGCGATGTACGCCCGGCTTACAGTCTGACCCAACAGATCGAAGTGATAGAGGATGTAGGGCGACACCTTGTTGAGCAGCTCGCGACTTACTTCATCATCATGCTGCGCGCCCTCAAGCAGCGTTTCCCAGAACAACCAGGTGCCGACTCGGAACGCCTGCAGCAAGGCAGCGACGGATACGCCCTGGCGCACCCGATGGCGACCATAGGAGGCCACCTGTTCCAGCTGCGCCATCGTCGGTGGCTTGCCCGTGAGCAGTGCGCTGTACCAAAGATCGACATTGAGCTGGCAGGACTGCTGTACGTCCTCCAGTGCACGCAGATCGTCGATCGAGGCGTAATCCGTGATCGAGCCATGCAGGGTATCGACCAGCCGCTTGCCCAGGCTCGGTGCATCAGCTGCCAATGTTTTCACGATCATCCGCAGTCGGGGTGACAACCTGCCTACCCCGGTGCCGGCTGATCCTGTACTCCTTTTATTCGCCATGAACCGACGATAAGGCATGGAACGCACCGAACGGAAATGGATCGTTATGCCGCGCTTCAGATTGCCTTGAGTTCCTCCGACACTCAGTCCGCACAGCGATCAGGGCCTGCCATTTGCAGTTCCTGCTGCGTGGCCCTTAGTGCCGCAGCAACCGCCGCTGGCGCCGTCGTGACATCGACTTCGGCCAGCACGGATCGCGCCGCATTCACACAGCCCCGCGCCAACTCCACGCTCGCCAGATTGTTCGCGATGGCGGCATCGTCCGGTGCCAGTCGAACCGCCTGGCGCAGGCTGCTGACCGACGCGGACAGATCACCCGCGGCAAACCGCGCCTCGCCCAGCCCCGCCCAGCCCAGCGCTGCGTCGGGCCAGCGTTGCACGGCGGCGCGATAGGCCTGCTCGACTGCCTCAGGGTGGCTGCGCTGCAAGGGTGCGGCGGCGGCAATCCATTGCGAGGCCCCGGCATAGGCGGGCGGCTCGGTGGCTCGGTGCAGGGTCAGCGCCCAGCTGTCGGCCCATTGCCAGCGGCGCAGGAATGTCGCCCGCGCCATCGTCTCGGCCCTGGCCTTGCCGTTGTTGAGGGTGTAGCCCGCCTCAGGGTCGTAGCCGGTGAGTGCGGCGTAGTGCCAGATGGGATAACTGCGCACGCCGAGATTGAGCAGCACCAGTACGGGCTGGCCTTCGCGCAGCGCGGCAATCAGTGCGCGCTCGACCGGCTCCAGCACCAGCGGTACCCGCTCGCGTAGACGCGCCTGGGCAGCGAGCTCCACTTGCAGACTGCCTTTGCGGGCGGGGATGAAAAGGTCGGGGGTGAGCGATTCGGGGGTTGCAGGCACGCCGCTGGCACTCAGCACGCTGGCGAGGGCTGCGGGCCCGCACTGCAGGTCGTCCTGCGCGAACGCCGGCACGTTGGCGAGCTGCACGGCCTCGCCGGCAGGCGGTGGCGGCAGGCTGGCGCAGGCCGACAGGGCGAGCACAAAAAACAGCGCACCCGCCTTTCGGCGGATGCGCTGCGATACCGGTTCTGCACGCATCGTGCTGCTGCAAACCAAGTTCAGAACTTGGTGAACACGTTGGTCACGCCGATCAGCTCGAGAATCAGCAGCACCACGAAGATCACGCCGATGATGACGACGATCTCGCCACCGGCGGGCTGCTGGTCCAGCGCATAGGCGACGCGCTGCAACTCGGCGTCGCTCATGGCATTGGCGCGGGATTTTGCCTTCTCGACATCGACGCCCCAGCCCACCAGCTTCGACTGAACGTCTTCGCGCGACAGCAGCGTCTGTACGCGGGCCTGGGTGTCGGCTCGCAACGACTGGGAAGCCAAGGTTTCGGTGCCGATCATCGACGCCGCGGAAATGCCCGGGGTGCCGAGCAGGATCATGCCGGCGCTGACACAGGCAGCAATGGAAGATTTGAAGTGAGACATAAAGCTCCTTTACGTATTTGGTATGAATGTGAGCGAAACTTAACCCTTGATGCACGCCAAAGTTGCGCGTTGCAACTGAATTGATTCTGAAGATCAGCCGACCACGCCACCTGTGCAGATCATATCGCCGGACATGACCACACCTTGCCTTGCGCTGCCTCCAAGGCCGCTGCCCCCGGTGGATTACGACTGCTGCGGTGGCGGCTGTGCCGACTGCGATCTGCGGCGTTACCAGCGCGCACTTGCGGCCTGGTTGGTGCAGGCTGAAAAGCATGTTCTGGCAGAGCCGTGCCAGGCATCCGCGCCGCCGCCGGTGCCGTAGCTCCGGGTAGGTCTGGCCGCAGGCCGTCGGTCAAGTGGTTTTTACCCGTGGTCAAACCCTGGCTCAGCCACTACCGTGCACGGCCGGATGTCACTGAAATAATCAAGTGCCGCGCGCGATGACGGGCGGCACCCTGTGAGGAGATTCACCATGCGTTACCACGCCACGCCTGCTGCTGCCCTGAGCATGTTCGCCGTCGTTTTCCTGCTGTCCGCCTGCGGCAATTCCTCACGCCCCGCCGGAGTCGGCGACACGCCGGTTACACCGATCCCGGGCGCGGACCCGCTGGCCAAGCGCGACCGCTATTCCTTCAACAACAAGTGCGTGGCCCTGCGCGCCAACGACAGTGGCAAGTATGTCGCCGCAAGCGGTAGCGGCTATGCCGCCAGCGCCGATGCCCTGAGTGCTGCCGAAGCCTTCTTCATGGAACCCACTGCGCTCGGCGACTACGCGCTGTACAGCCGTGCCGGCCAACTGCTGAATGGGACGGCCACCGTCGGCAATGTCGCCATCGCAGCAGCCACCGACAGCGCCGTGTTCCATCTGCTTGCCGATGGCGATGCCACCAGCTATCCGGCCGCACCGCAATACGATGTCGCCCCGCAAAAACCCCTGATCGACAGCTATCGGGGCTTCAACGACCCGCTGGTGACCGGCAGCGTGTTCACCCTGACCCAGGCGGTCAACGGCCTGCGGCTGACCGCACCCGGCGCAGCGGCACTGACGGTGGCAGCCGGCGACACCCCCAACCAGCGCTTTCGTCTGGAAGAAGTGAGCGGTTGTGCCGCCTACCCCGAGGCCAGCGACAACACCGTGGGCGAGACTTTCAAGGGCACCACTGCCGATGGCCGCGTGCTCGGCATGGCCGACGTGCATGTGCACACCAGTTCCAGCACCTTTCTCGGCGGTGCGCTCACCGGCAAGGTGTTCGACAAGTTCGGCGTGGTCAACGCCGAGGCCGATTGCGACGCGCAACACGGGCCGATGGGCTCGACCGATGCCGTCGGCTCGCTGTTCGTCGGCGATACCGACGGCCACGACACCACCGGCTGGCCGACTTTCCCCGAATGGCCGACCCGCCAGTCGCTGAGCCACCGCGCGATCTACTGGAAGTGGATCGAGCGCGCCTGGAAAGGCGGCCTGCGCATCATGGTCAACGACGTGGTGGAGAACGCCACGCTCTGCGAGCTGCAGCGCGAGGCCTCCGGCACGCCCGGTCTCGACTGCAACGAGATGAACTCCGCACGCCGCCAGATCGGCACCATGTATGCGCTGCAGGACTACATCGATGCGCAGTTTGGCGGCCGTGGCAAGGGCTTTCTGCAGATCGTGCTGTCGCCGTCCGAGGCCCGCAGCAAGATCGCCGCCGGCAAGCTGGCGGTGGTGCTTGGCATCGAGGTCAGCAATCTCTTCAACTGCCAGCTCAACTACAGCCCGCTGCGCCAGCAGGAGCCGCTAGACGAAACCGGCGAAGGCCTGCCGGAAAACGGCTATGGCTGCACCACCACCGAGACCGGAGCCGCCAACGAGATCCTCACCCAGCTCCTGGATGTGAAGGGCCTCGGCGTGCGCCAGCTGATCACCATCCACGAGTTTGACAACGCCTTCGGCGGCAACGGTATCTTCGAGCCGCTGGTGCTCAATGCCGGCAACCGCGAGAACTCCGGCGGCATTCCGTTCGGATCTCCCGCCGGCCCCTTCACCCCCACGGGCGAAACCCCCACAGGCGAGTTCTGGACCACCTACGACTGCCCGGAAGAAGGGGTTACACCGGGCTTCTCGGGCTATCTCTGGGGCGACTCCGGCGGTGCGACACTGATGAACGCCGGCCCGCCGCCGCCGCTCTGCCAGTTCACCGGCCAGGGTGGTCGCCCGGGCGGCACCACGGCCTGCTATCCCGCCAAGCCGCAGTGCAATGCGCGTTGGCTGACCCCCACCGGGCTCTACACCTACCAGAAGCTCATGGAGCAGGGAATCCTGTTCGACATCGACCATCTCGAGTACGAGATGAAGACCCAGGCGCTGGAACTGGCCGAGGCGCAGACCCCGGCCTATCCCTTTGTGTCCACCCACGGCACCTTCGGTGGCACCAGCAACGATCAGGCGGCGCGCATCCTAAAGAATGGCGGCTTCCTGTACCCCAGCCTCGGCAGCACCAACGGCTTCCGCGGCGACATGAGCGAGACCCGCGCAGTCGCCACCGCCGCCGGCAGCACCCATTTGTTCGGCTTCGGCTTCGGCACCGATACCGACGGCCTCTCCGGCCAGATGAGCCCACGCAGCAGCATCTCAGCCGGCAAGGAGCTCAAGTACCCTTTCGTACTGTTCAAGGGCGCGCCGTTCGACAGCCTGCCGGACTTCGCCAACGCCGCCGGAGTCACCTTCAACCAGCCGGAGGTACGCGACGCCAACGGCGCCGGACGCACCTGGCACCAGGACATCGACGGCAATGCCCACTACGGGATGATGGCGGACTTCGTGCAGGAACTGGTGCTGGAAGGCACGCCGCAGGACATGCAGACGCTGTTCAACGCCGCCGAGGTCTATCTGCAGACCTGGGAGCG
>JBKJJE010000040.1:0-6378 GCA_046598075.1 Stagnimonas sp. | reverse complement strand
GCCTTGAGCACGGGCGTGGCGATGAAGGCTGCGGGCTTGTGCGCCGAGAGTGTGGCGAGGTCGTAGTGGCTGGGCTTCAGCAGGCCAGTGCCCACCGAGATGTCGTTGCTTAAGTGTTCCGCCTCATGCAGCTTGTAGGTGGGGCTGCCGGCGGTGTTGAGGGTGAGATCGTCGCGCCAGAGCGCGGCGTGTTCGCGGCGTGTGTGGTCGACTGCCGCCTGATACTTCGTCATCACCTTCGCCAGCAACTCCTCCGGCTTGCCGAGCGCACTCGGCACCAGCGCCACGAAGGGGTCGTAGCCCATGAAGCCGGCGAAGCGCAGGTTCTGCGGATTGGCTTCGATCAGCTTGAGGATTGCACTCAAGGTCGCCATATCCGCAACTCCGCCGCGATGCAGGCCGACATCGAGTTCGATGTTGATGTTGAAAGTGGTGCCCAGGCCCTTCGCAAGCTCCAGATATTGGGCCGCGTGGGCAGCCGTATCGCACAGCCACTGCAGCTGTCGTGCCGGGTCGAACCAGCCTTGATGAGTTTTGTAGAACAGCTCGGCCGAGCGCACCGGCAACGGCTTTCCGACCAGGATGTCAGCCTCCGGGAACATCACCGCGTCGTGATTGAGAAAGGGCTGGTGGAAAGACATCAGCCGGCTGGTCTTGGCACGCGCGGAAATGTAGGCGAGCAGCTTCGGCGAGGGCAGTGATTTTTCGACGACGCGGAAATGCCGGCCCGGCACCTTGCTGATCGATGCGACCACGGTGTCGATGTTGTGGTCGAGCGCATCGAGGTCGATCACCATGCTGGGCCGCATCGGGCCATTGGCCTTCAGCTCGGCATTGAGTGCGGCGAAGTAGTCGTTGTAGGGCGCGCCGTTGTCCCGTGGGCGCTTGTAGATGCCACCGCCGATGGCAAGTGCGCCCAAGCCCAGCAATACGTGTCGACGTTTCATGCAGTCCCCTGCGAATAGTTGTGATGCTTGGCTGAGATGGTGTTTCGGGGACTCGACAGCAACCGCGCCGAGCACGCGTCGCGGGTCGGGTCGCTCATGCTGTCACCAGCACCTTGCGGAGATGTTCATTCAGCATCCGCCCCTTGGGGTCGAGCCGCGCGCGCACCTGCTGGTAGTCGTCCCAGTGCGGATACAGCGCGGCGAGGCGGCGAGCATCCAGAGTGTGCAGCTTGCCCCAGTGCGGACGACCTGCGTACTTCCAGAAGATCGGTTCTACCAGATCAAACAGCGGACGGTAGTCCACCGAATGATGCTGGTGCACCGAGATCGCCACCGTGGCACGACCCTGCATGGGCGACAGCCAGCAGTCATCAGCCGCCACGTAACGATATTCGAGTGGGAACAAGGTGCGCACCCTGCTCTTCTGCACCGTCGCCAGAATCTCCTTCAGACACTCGGGCCCCTTCTCGGCCGGTACCTCGTATTCCATTTCGTTGAAGCGCGAATTGCGCGGGCTGGGGAAGATTTCGTATGCACGACCCACCCGCTCCACCGGCGTCACCATGGCGGTGAGAAACCGCTGCATCGGACCATCCATGCCGGCAATGCCATCGGCAATCTTCGCCGTGAGATCGAGGATGTGATCCACCGGCAGCTCAAAGCCCGGCGTCGGCGTGTCGGCTGCATCAGTCTCGTTCAGGGTTTTCACGATCGCGTCTTTCGACTCGAAGAAACACCAGAACTCGAAGTGTCGATTGGCCTTCACATAACCGTCGAGCTTGCCAAGCAGCACGTCGAGATCTTCCAGATACTCGCGCTGGTGCAGCTTGTAGGGCTTGCGGTTTTGCAGGGTGAGCTGGGTCACCACGCCCAGCGCGCCGAGCGAGGTGGTGGCGGCGTGAAACACCTCCGCATTCTTCTCTGCCGTCGCGTCGATCACCTCGCCCTGCGGCGTCACCAGTCGTACGCTGCGCACCATCGACGAGAACGATCCGAGCGTGGGGCCGGTGCCATGGGTGCTGGTGCCGCAAGCGCCGCCGATGGACTGCGGATTGACGTCGCCCTGGTTGCTGAAGGCCTGGCCGATGGCCCACATTGGCTCGCCAATGTCACGTAGCCGCGAGCCGGCCCAGAGCGTGGCCTGATCAGTGGCGGCATCGTGGCTGACGATACCGCTGAGATGGTCAAGCGAAAACAAGGTGTCGTCGGTTTTGCACAGGGCGCTGAACGAGTGGCTGGCACCGGTCACCCGTACCGTGCCGGGTGCGGCGCGCAATTGCGTGATCAGCTCAGCCTCATCGCGTGGATTGAGCCAGGCTTTGGGCATGGACTTCTGCCCGCCCGACCAGTTGTGCCAGCTGGCATCGCCGGGCCTGGGCTCGGGCGGGGCCCCGCCGCAGCCCGGCAGCAGCGGCAGCGCGCCGGCAGCTCCTGCGGCCAGCCCGGCCTTGAGCAGGCGACGACGGTTCTGATTCGGCGGTGACTCGGACATCTTGCGGCTCCGGGAGTGGCAGGCTTTTTTTACCGATGTCGCCGCCTGAAACGACGCGTATTCTGCGAGTGAATATGACAGTTCAGCGCAAGCACTCACAGCGGTAAAAACAGTTAATCAGGGACTCGCACCATGTGGCAAACACGTCTCGCCAGCGGCTTCGGCCTCGCCCTCACGGTGGCCCTCACCGACTGCGGCAACTCGCAGATCGGCGGCAGCGCCGTCAATGTCACACCGCTCGCCCCGGTGGCAGAGCCACTGCTGGCCAAATGCGTGGCACAAAGCCCGTTCTTGAAGGTGGGTGAGGGCCTCGATGCGCCGGGTCGCATCGAGATGGAGGTGAGCCGGGGTGCGCAGCCCGCAGGCGCTTGCAAGGGCAATAGCCAGTTTCGCTTCGGCAGCGGTCTGCACGACGTCACCGGTGTCGTCGCCAACACCGGCGGCATGGGTTGGGAGAACCTGTTCCAGGTGTTCAGCGGCCTGCACACCCGCCAGTACGCGCGTGCCGTCGCCATCGAGTCGCCCTGCAACGGCCAGCGGGTGCTGATGGTCTCCACCGACATCGGTCTGATGTGGCCGGCGGTGCGCTTCGGGGTGTTGCAGGCCATTGCCGCCGATGCCGAACTCTCGAAATTCTACCGGCCTGAGAACGTGATGCTCTCGGCCACCCACACCCATCAGGGGCCCGCCGGCTATTCGCATGACGATGGCGGCAATCTCTTTCATTACGGCTTCGATGCGCTGGTCTACGACACCATCGTCAATGGCATGGTCGCGGCCATCCGGCTCGCGCACGCCAACATCCAGGCGCATCCGGAAACCGCGGCCATCGCGCTGGCCGATGGCGAGCTGCTCAACACCAACATCAATCGCTCGAAAGTCGCCTTTGATCTGAACAGCGAGGCTGAGCGCCGTGAGTTTTTGAACGCGCGTGGCGAGCCCATCGACAATCCCAAGCGTATGGTGCAGCTCAATCTGGTGCGCAACAACGGCAGTGCGGTGGGCGTGTTCAACTGGTTCGGCGTACACGCCACCGTGCTGGGCGAGGATGCCAAGCTGGTCAGCAGCGACATCAAGGGCTTTGCCTCGCTGGGCTTCGAAAAGATCATGCAGGCGCGCTATGCGCCGCCTGCAAACGGGGCCGACAGCTTCGTCGCCGCCTTCGCTCAGGCCGACCTCGGCGATGCCTCGCCCAATCTCTTCATCGTCGAGCGGCCCTACCCTGATCCGACGCGCGGCGGCGGCAGTGACGAGTACGAATCCAACGCCATCAGCGGCACCAAGCAGCTGGCCAAGGCGCTGGAGCTGTACGGCAAGGGCGCGGCCCTCACAGGCCCGGTGGAGGTGCGCTTCTTCAACGTGCCGATCACTGCCATCACCGTCACCGACCCGGTGGTGCTCGACGGTCTGCGTCACCCTGCGGAACTGGACGCGCCCACCAAGGCCACCTGCCGGGGCGCGCTGGGCATCTCCTTCATCGCCGGTGCCGAGGATGGCCCCGCGCCTGGCGAGGAGGGCGTGAGCTGCAACTCCAGCCCCGATGTGCTCGCGGCGGCCGCAGGGGACCTGGCCGCACTGATGAACAACGCGGTGCCGCCGTCCTCGCCGTATGGCCTGAACTTCCCTACCAACAGTGTCGCGGCCGGTGCCATGTGCAATATCAAGCAGCTGCCGGGCAGTGGCTTCGATTGCCAGGCCGAGAAGCCGGTGGCGATCCCCTCCGGCTCCGCCGTGCTGCCGTTCCAGATCATCCGCATCGGCAACTTCGCGGTGCTGGGCCTGCCTTGGGAAGTCACCACCATGTCGGCGCGGCGCATCCGCAGAAACCTGCTCGACATCCTGAGTCCCATCGGCATCGACACCGTCGTCGTCGCCAGCCATGTCAACGAGTACGTCAACTACCTCACCACGCGCGAGGAGTATTCCAGCCAGCAATATGAGGGCGCATCGACCCTCTACGGCCCCTGGACGCTCGCGGCGGTGCAGCAGGAGACCCGCAAGCTGGCCCTCACCCTGCGCGATGGCACGCCGGCACCCAGCGGCCCCGCCACGCCGGGTGACGCCACGCCGACCCAGATCCGCCCACCCTATGTGCCCTCCGATCTGCCCGGCGCTGCCGGCTTCGGCGAAGTGGTGAGCGATGTGCCCGCCACCGCCAAGCCTGGCGACACAGTGCGCGCCGCATTCCAGGCCGGGCATCCGCGCAACGATCTGCGCACGCAGGCAAGCTACGTCTATGCCGAGCGCCAGCTGGCCGACGGCAGCTGGAAGGTGGTCGCCGAAGACCGCGACCCGGAGCTGCTCTATGTCTGGAAGCCCGCGCTGGCGCAGCCCATCCCGGTCGATGCGGCCGTCACCGGGCCATCGACCGCCGAGGCGGTGTGGAGCATCCCCAGGAACACGCCACCCGGCACCTATCGGCTGCGACACGAGGGTGCATCGCGGATGAGCGAAGCGGCGGCAGCGGTGCCCTACAATGGCATCTCCTCGCCGTTCATCATCGCCGGGCCGGTGGCGGAATGTCCTTGAATCAGCACCCACAAAAAAGCCCGCAGCGAGCGGGCTTTTTTGTGGGCTGGAACTCAGCTGCCCTGCTTCGACAGCGCGGCCTCAATCGCCTTGGTCAGGTCGGCCGACTGCGGCTTGGTATCACTGCCGTAGTGCAACACGGTCTTGCCATCGCGGCCGATCAGATACTTGTTGAAATTCCATGACGGGGTCTTGCCGGTCGTCGCGATCAGGTCCTTGAACAGCGGATTAGCCCGGTCGCCCTTGACGTCGGTCTTGGTGAACATGGGGAAGCTCACCCCGAAATTGGCCTTGCAGAAGGTGGCGATCTGCTGGTCGTCGGCAAACTCCTGCCCACCGAACTGATCGGAAGGGAAGCCGAGCACGACCAGACCCTTGTCCCTATAGCTCTTGTAGAGCGCCTCGAGGCCCTCGTACTGCGGCGTGTAGCCGCACTGGCTGGCAGTGTTGACCACCAGCACCACCTTGCCGGCATAGCTGTCGCAGAGGTTTTCGCTCTTGCCGAGCAGGCGTTTTTCGGTCTTGTCGAGCAGCGGGCTGTTGCAGGCGGCGAAGGTTTGGGTGGCGGCGAGTGCCAGAGTAGCGGCGAGCAGGAGACGCATGGGAGTTCCTTAAAGCAGTAGGGGACGAAACAGCTACGGCGGGCCTGCGCCGACAGATTCAGCGGCGCAGCTCGCGATCGAGAAAAACCAGCGCCGCCTCGATGGCCGCGTCGTCGCTGAAGAAGGCCGTGATGTGGCCGCGGCCGATGATCTTGAACCATTCGGCATGCACGCCGACGGCATCAAGCGCAGTCTTGAAATCACCGCTGTGATCGTCCGGCACCAGCCTGTCCCAGCTGCCGTGGTAGAGAAATACCGGCGGATCGTCCTTGCTGACGTGGGTGATGGGCGAGGCGTCGACGAACTGCTGCGGTACCTGCGCCTGGCTGCCGCCCAGAAACTGCGGCACCAGCGTGCCGCCCTTGTACTTGCGCAGGTCCGTGGGGCCAGCGCCGTCGACGACGGCCTGCACGCGGACGTTGGCCGGGCCATCGAGCACGCCCAGCATCGCGGCCAGATGGCCGCCAGCGGAGTAGCCCATCGCTGCAATTTCATTCGGGTTGATCTGGTACTGCGCGGCGTTGGCGCGCATCCATTTCAGGGCTTCACGCAGATCCTCCACGGGCGCCGGATAGCGGTACTCGGGCGCAAACCGATAGCTCGCGTTCACCACCACATAGCCACGCCTGGCCAGCCGCTCGGCAATCGAGGCCATCTGCTCCCGGCGATCCGGTGCCCGCCAGCCGCCGCCATGTATCAGCAGCACGGCGGGCTTGGGACCCGCACCGCTCGGCTGATAGATATCGGCCTTAAGCGCCTGCGGCCAGCCGCCGGGGGTGTAGACCACATCGCGGACGAGACTGTAACT
>JBKJJE010000002.1:0-14882 GCA_046598075.1 Stagnimonas sp. | reverse complement strand
CGTGGCCGGCTATAGCGAAGACGAGCTGCTGGAGAAATGGGCGCGTGACGCCAAGATTCTCGACATCTTCGAGGGCACCCAGCAGATCCAGCTTTTGATCATCGCGCGGCGTCTGCTGGGCAAGTCCTCGGCGGAGCTGAAGTAGACCCCTACCCTATTCGCTACACATCTCGAATATCCGCGTCGTCAGGCTGCCGGACTGCTCGACCACGACATCGATGCGGTTGTAGGGCTTGCCGTTGGGAAAGCGATAGAAGTTCGGTGTGGTGCTGGTCGATGGACTGAGCACGTTGTCGAAACCGCCACCGCTCTCCTGAATTGCACCATCGAGATAGGTGGAGAAACTCAAGCGGGTGGACACTGCCGCCTGCGAGGCAAAGGCAATCAGCGCGCCCGCCATTTTTCCCGCAGGCACCACTACCCCTGGCTGAGTGGTCGCGGTCAGCATCATGGTGCCGCTCGGGCCACTGAAACTCATCACCGCCGCAGTATCCCGATTGTTGTCGACGGCATTCGGCGCGCCGGTGTTGCTGCAAAGGCTGTTGCTGCAATTCGTCGAGCTGAATTCTGCAGTGGCGTTGCCTAAAAAGGCCGAGCCACAAACCGTTGTTGCTGGCGGAGTGCCGGGAGGAGAGGGCGGCGAAGGATTGAGGGCAGGCGCGGGCGACGGTGAAGGGCTCCCGCCACCCGAACCACTGCAAGCCGCGATACCAAGCGCGGCACTGAGAAGAATGATTCGGGGCACAGTGCAAGCTGGCGGCACGGCGAGCAGACGGCGATGGTTCACGGGTTTCCCTTTAGCTTGTTTCACTGCATTCAACGCCCGAACCCCTTCGGTCGTTGACTGACACCAAGACCAGCTGAACTCGGCGACAGTTCGCCACCGCCCTGGTAGTGCCTGCCACAGCGTTTAAGCCGGAGCGGGCACTAGCACTATGCCGCCAGCATTGGATAGTCGGTATAGCCACCGGGCCCCGGCGAGTAGAGCTTGGTGAAGTCCACCGCATTGAGCGGCGCGTGCTGGGCAAAGCGTTCGACCAGATCGGCATTGGCGATGAAGGGCTTGCCGTAGACGATGGCATCAGCAAGCCCGCTCGCAATCGCAGCCTCGCCACTGGCTTGGGTAAAGCCGCCGTTGAGCAGCAGCGTGCCTTTGAAGTGCCGGCGCGCGATCTTGGCCAGTTCTACTTCCGCCGGCCGGTCGTGCTGGTCGTGTCGCACCTCCAAGTGGCCGATCCCGCGTGCGTCGAGCTGCTTCGCTACATATTCGACCAGCGCCTTGGGATTGGAATCTTCCATGTCATTGAAGGGGACCAAGGGCGAGATGCGCACGCCGACGCGGCCGGCACCGATCACGCGGCTGGCGGCATCGACTATCTCCAGCAGCAGCCGGGCGCGGTTTTCCAGAGAGCCCCCGTAGCGGTCGGTGCGGTCGTTGAGGCTGTCGCGCAGGAACTGGTCGACCAGATAGCCATGGGCGCCGTGGATCTGCACACCATCGAAACCCGCCGCCTGTGCGCGCTCGGTGGCCTTGCGGAACAGCTCGACGACGCCGGGGATTTCTTCGGTCGTGAGCGGACGTGGCGCCTCGTAGGGCTCCTTGCCGCGCAAGGTATGCGTACTCTCATTGCGGATGGCCTTGTCGCTGCTGGAAATCGGCTGCACGCCGTTGATGCCGGAGTGGGCAGCGCGGCCGGGGTGCCAGATCTGCATCGCGATCTTGCCGCCTCTGGCGTGCACCGCGTCGGTCACGGTCTTCCAGCCGGCGACGGTCTCGTCGCTGAAGATGCCGCCCTCGCCGATGAAGGCGCTGGCGTCGCCCGCCACCATGCTGCATTCGGTGAAGATCAGGCCGGCGCCAGCACGCTGGGCGTAGTACTCGGCCATCAGCGCATTGGGAACGTGGCTGATGCCGGCGCGGGTGCGGGTGAGCGGCGCCATGAGGATGCGGTTGGCGAGCTTGAGATCGCCCATCTGCAAGGGGGTGTGCAAGGTGGTCATGTGAGGTCCGTGTGGAGGTTGAAGGTTTACCAGGGCAGCGCCTGATCGAGATGGAAGTAGCCGCCAGTGGGGCCATCGGCAGGCAGTGTGGCCAGCCGTACGCTGGTCTTCGCGCCATCGATGATCGCCATCGGCGCGCTGGCGCCGCCCATGTCGGTCGCGACGTGGCCGGGATGTGCGGCGTTGACCTTGATCGCGGTGTCTTTCAGCTCATGGGCGAGGTGCACCGTCCAGGCGTTCACCGCGCTCTTGCTGACGTTGTAGGCCGGCACCTTGAAGTCGTAGATTCCGGAATCCGGCCGCTGGTGCAGGGTATTGCTGCCGAGGATGCTGCTGAGGTTGACGATGCGTCCGGCGGCGGACTTCCTGATCAGCGGCAGAAAGGCATTGCTGACGGCGATCAGTCCGAACAGGTTGGTGTCGAAGGTCTGGCGCCAGACCTCCAGCGTCTGCTCGCTGGGTTTTTTCGCCGCGTCGTCGTGCATCACGCCGGCATTGTTGATGAGGATGTCGAGGCGCCCATGCTGGTCGGTCACCTGCTTGACGGCGCTGTCGATGGACCTGGCAGAGCTGACATCCAGCGTCAGTGCTTCGGCGGCTATCCCATCGCTCTTCAGCGCCAGTGTCGCTGCCTCGGCCTTGGCCGGGTCGCGGGCGGCGACGATCACCTGGATGCCCTGCTTGCCGAGCTGGCGGGCGGTTTCAAAGCCGATGCCCTTGTTGGCGCCGGTGATGAGTGCGATTTTGACTATGCTCATAAATCCCCCCTGGTCGATTGAGAACCCGCCGCTCGGCACCATCATTGTGGTGGCGCTGATACCGGTCGGTAACATGCCAACATGTTCTGCGACCGACCGGTATCATTTCAAGTGCCTCCCCGAGGATTTTTTTGATGGCCCCTGCCACGCCCAAGGACCTGCCGCTCGCCGCAATGGACGACCCACCGCGCGTTTCCGCGCGTGATCGCATCTTTGCCGCAGCGCGCGAGCTGTTCTACCGGCAGGGCATCCGCGCGGTCGGCGTGGAGTCCATCGCGCAGGAGGCGGGCGCCACCAAGATGAGCCTGTACCGCGCCTTCGAGAGCAAGGATGAGCTGGTCGCCGAATGCCTGAAACAGTCCGAACGTGAAGCCTGGTTGTGGTGGGACGCGACCACCGCGCCGCATGCCAATGATCCACGTGCGGCACTGCTGGCCCTGTTCGACAGCCTCGCGGTCAAGGCGAGAACCTGCGAGAAGCGCGGCTGCGCGATAGGCAACGCCGCGGTGGAACTGACTGACGACAACCACCCGGCACGTGCCGTGGTGGTGAGCTACAACCGCGAGAAGCGCCGCCGCCTGCGTGCACTCTGCAAGAGTCTCGGCGCGCAGGAGCCGGAGGTACTCGCCGACGGCCTGCAACTCCTGATGGATGGCGCCTACCTGAGCCGGCTGAGCCTGGGCGCGGCAGGCCCGAGTGCCTCGCTGCGGCGGGCCGCCGCAGCACTGATCGACTCGCTGATCGGCTGACGCTCGTGCGCAGCGTTGTAGGGCGTGTCACTTCATGCCTGATTCAGAGGACTTGCCTACCTTGAGTCCTGTTGCTGCCGCCAACCGGCGCGGCGGCACCAATCCGAACCTTCAAGGAGAAGTCCCCGATGAATACCTCTGCAACCATGGATCAGTTCAAGAGCGCCGCCGACAAGGCTGCCGACGAAGCCAAGACCGCTGCCAGCAAGGTCGCTGGCGAAATGAAATCCACCGGCAACGCGATTGGCAGCGAAGTGAAGAACTTCATCGCTGATCTGGAAGAGATCGTCACCGCCAAGACACTGGGCGGCATCGACGTCAGCAAGATCAAGAGCGATATCGCCGCACGTGTGGCCGAGTACAAGGCCTCCGCCGAAGCAGCCGGCAAGCAGGTGGTCACACAGGCCAAGGCGCAGGCCGAGGGGGTCAACACCTATGTCCATGACGAGCCGTGGAAAGCGGTGGGTGTCGGCTTTGCCATCGGCCTGTTGCTGGGCGTCGTCATCAGTCGTCGCTAGAGCCATGCCATGACGCCCACGGCGCCCCACGACCTGCGCATGGTGCAGGCAGCGCCCCCAATCCCGGCACCGGGATTGCGGGGCGCATTCCGCCTGCTGCTGGAGCACCTCGGCGATCACCTCGATTTGCTGCGGCTGGAAACAGCGCAGGAGCTGTCGCGCCTCGGGGCTGTGCTGGGCTGCTGGTTTGTGCTGGCGCTGACGATTCAGCTGGCGCTGATTCTGGGTCTCGCAGTACTCAATGCCACGCTGTGGAATACCGAGTACCGCATGCTTGCCGTGATCGGCTCGGCGGCCCTGCTGCTGGCGTTGATGCTGTTCTGCTGCTTGCAGCTGCGGCGGCTCGGGGCTGAGGCAGGGCAGCGGTTCACTGCCAGCAGCCAGCAATGGCAACGGGATCTCGAGCTGATCAGGGAAATCATATGAGCAACTCGATCCAGGCGACATCCACCGCGACCATCGTCGCCCGTATGGACAGCCAGCGTGCGCAGCTGCACCGGCAGTTCGTGCAGGAGGCGCAGGCAGCCGATGACCGCGCCTCGGCTTCGCTGCCGCCGGCTACCGGCACGGCCATGCAGCCCTATCAGCCACGCAGCATGTTGATGCGGCTGCTGGTGTCGAATCCGCAGATCCTCCAGCGGCTGCTGGTGCTGGCGGCGACGACGGTGCTCGGCGCCCGCTATTCGTCCTGGGCAGTGCGGTTGATGGGGCTGTTTCTGGCCTCGCGCAAACGCTGACTAACGCAGCTGCGGCGCGCCCAGATGGCGCATCAGGAACTCGCTGACACGGTCGTCGAGGCGCTCCTGCACCAGGGCGTCGCTGACCATGTGGGTGAAGTTGATCAGCGGCAGAAACTCGAATGATTTGCCGGCGCGGAACAGCGCGTCGGCTAACTTCAGCGAGTGGAAGAAATAGACGTTGTCGTCGCCGCTGCCGTGAATCAGCAGCAGGGGCCGGGTCAGCTCGGCGGCGCGCGCCACCAGGTCTGACTTCGCATAGCCCTCGGCATTGGCCTGCGGCGTATCGAGGTAACGCTCGGTGTAATGGGTGTCGTAATCGCGCCAGTCAGTCACCGGCGCACCTGCTACCGCCACCTTGAACACATCGGGCCTGAGCAGCACCGCGGCGGCGCTCGAGGTGCCGCCATAGCTCCAGCCGGTGATGCCGATGCGGTCGACATCGAGTTGCGGGATTCTTGCCGCCAGCGCCAGCAGCACCGCAGCCTGATCGTTGACGATCACCGACAGCGCATCACCATGGTTGCCATCCGCATCCTTGAAGGCACGCGCCCAGGCCCGGCCGCGCCTCAGGGTGCCGCGGTTGTCGATCCTGACCACGATGGCCCCGTGGTCGGCCAGCCACTGGTCACGCTGCATTGCCGTGGCGTTGGCGGTGACGACGTTGACGGTGGGGCCGCCGTAGACCGAGTCGATCACTGGATATTTCTTGCGGGCATCGAAATCCCGCGGCCTGATGATGGCGGCGTGAAAGGTATTGCCACCGACTTGCACCGTCATCAGCTCCGGCCCGGGCCAGACCCGCGGCGCTTCGGCGACGCTTGGCAGCTCGGCAATGCGCCGACCATCGGCAGCGAACACGGTGGTGCTGGCGGCGGCATCCAGCGTGGCGGTGGTGACCGCGAACTGCCCGCCGATGCGGGCTGCTCGGGCGCTGCGTTCACCATTGCCGTGCGCCAGCAGTTCCGCCTGCACCGCAGCGCCGGGCCCGATGCTCAGACGCTGCAGCTGCACCTCCAGCGGCGTCGGAGTCACCGTCGCCAGCACCCGGCCGTCGTCGAACACTGCGCTTAAGCTGTCGAAGCCGCGCGCCAACAGCACCTGCGGGTTCTGCCCGCTGGCGTCGTAGCGCAGCAACTGGGTCTCACCGGTTTCTTCGCTCGCGGTCAAAAATCCGCTGCCGTCCGGCAGCCAGTGTGCAAAGGAGAAATCTGGATCGAGCCAGGCGGAGTCTTTCTGCACCAGCAAGGTCCTGCTGTTACCACCCGCATCGACGGTGAGGATGGCCTGTTCGCGCTGGTCGCGGCTCTGCACGATCAGGGTCAGCGGCGCTTGCACCGGGCTGGTTTCCGGCCATTCAACCCGCAGCAGGTAAGGATATTTTTCGGCATCCCAGCGCACCCATCTCGTCGCCCCACCCGCGCTTGGCATCAGACCCAGCCGCACGCGCGCGTCGTGCTTGCCGGGGCGCGGGTAGTAGAAGCCCTCCGCCGGGACTTCCGGCTTGGCCGGGTCGCCGATGCTGAAGCGTTCCACCTCTGAATGGTCCGCCTCCTCATAGGCGATGGTGCGGCCATCGGGCGAGAACCAGAACCCCTGGAAGCGGCCCATTTCCTCCTGCGCCACGAACTCCGGCAGGCCGCGTTGCAACGTCTCGCTGCCGCCTTTGGTGAGGCGGGTTTCCTTGGCAGTTTGCAGATCACGCACATAGAGGTCGTAGTCGCGCACGAATGCGACACGGCTGCCGTCCGGGGAGAGCTGGGCATCGAGCGCCGGCCTGCGGCCGTCGTCGAGCGTGCGCAGTTTTTGCGTCGCCAGATCGAGTGCGAACAGCTTGCCGGAGAGCGGCAGCAGCAGCGTCTTGCCGTCGCGGGTGAGCTCGAAGCGGGTGAAGCCCTTTGCGGTCAGGCGCAGCCGTTCACGGCGGGCTTTTTCCTCTTTCGAGAGGGTCTCATCGGCACCGCCCAGCAGCTGCTGCGGCGTGATCAGTTCGCGGGTGGTGGCGGTCTCGGTGTCAAACACATACAGCCGGCGCGTGGAGTCGCGGGCGCCGCTGCGCAGAAAGAACAGCTGCCTGCCGTCGGGCGTGAAGCGCAGCGCGGTCGGGCGGCCGAGCGTGTACTTCTGGGTCTCGGCGTACTCCTTCGAGAACTGCGGGTCGGGGATGGGGACGGCGGCTTGTGCGGCGGTCATGGTGGCGAGTGCTACCGAGGCGAGAACGAGGCGGATGGACATGTATGGCGGCAATAAAGAAACCTGCCCTCACTGTATTGCGGAATGCCTTGCGAACACAGCCTGTCACTCCATCGGCCCCCACAAAAAAGCCCCGCCGGGAGCGGGGCTTTTGCCAGCCGGAAGTCTCAGACCAGCTTCATCAGCGCCTGCACCATGCGCTTCATGAAGTTGGAATAGGGCGGGAAGAAAATCTTCGCGACCATGAAGCGGGTGCGGATCACCGCCCGCTCGTGACTGAACGCCTTGAAGCCGAAGATGCCGTGCGCGGCACCGATGCCGGAGTTGTTGACGCCGCCGAACGGCAGGTTGCCGTGCAGGTAATGGACGACGGTGTGGTTGATGCAGGCCCCACCCGATGAGGTCTCCTTCATCACCTTGGCAATGTTTTCCTCGTTCTTGCTCCACACGTAGAGCGCCAGCGGTTTCGGATTGGCATTGATCTCGTCGATCACCGTTTGCAGCTTGCTGTAGCCGATGATCGGCAGCAGCGGGCCAAAGATTTCCTCGGACATGATCTTGGCGTCCTTGGGGATGTCGGTGATGAGCGTCGGCGCCACCCACTGGTCGGCGACATTGACACCACCGCCGGCCAGCACTTTCGCACCCCGGCCGGTGGCATCTTCCAGCAGGCCCGCAACCCGCTGCGCGTGGCGCTGGTTGACGCTGTGGCTGAGGCAGGGCGAGCGCGCCTGCTCGGCATCGGTGGCGCCGTAGCTGGTCTTCAGCACCTCGCTGGCCTTGGCAATGAAGGCGGCCTTCACCGACTCCTCGACATAGACATGATCGGGGGCGATGCAGGTCTGCCCGGCGTTGGTGAACTTGCCCCAGAGGATGTTCCGGGCAGCCAGATCGATGTCCGCGGATTCATCGATGATGGTCGGCGACTTGCCGCCGAGTTCCAGCGTCACCGAAGTGAGGTTCTTGGCGGCAGCCGCCATCACCACCTTGCCGACCGCCGGCGAGCCGGTGAAGAAGATGTGATCGAAGGGCAGCGCCAGCAAGGCGGTGGAAGTCGCTGCATCGCCCTCGAAGATCGCCACCTCGTCCTCGGTGAAGGTTTCCTTGATGATCTTGACGATCACCGCCGTGGTGTGCGGCGTCATCTCGCTAGGCTTCAGGATCGCGGTGTTGCCCGCCGCAATCGCGCTCACCAGCGGCGACAGGCAGAGGTTCAGCGGATAGTTCCAGGGCGCAATGATCAGCGTGCGGCCGCGCGGCTCGTACTGGATGTAGCCCTTCAGGCCACCGGTCAGGATCGTTGGCCATACCCCCTGCGGCTTCATGCGTTTGCGGGTGTGGCGGATGGCGTCGTTGGCCTCGGCGATCACCGGCAGAATCTCGGTCAGATCCACCTCGACAGCCGGCTTCCTGAAATCCCGGTCCATCGCCGCATGCAGCGCACTGGCATGTGCCAGCACCGCCTCCTTCAGCTTCTTGATCCTGGCGATGCGCTCGTCCGCCGTGGAGCGGCGCAGCCGGATGGCAGTCTCGAACTGTTTCTCGAATACCCGGCGCACCTGGGCATCGAGCGTGGTGCCTTCCGGCATGGACAGGACGGCTGCAGTCATGGCGCTCTCCTCATTTGAATTTTTCGGGCTGCTGACGGCAGCCGCTATTGAACGGGTAGTGAATATAGCGCGATGTCTGCTGACGGAAACCGGGGCCGATGTCAGCCCCGGTGTGGCCATCAGCCGTACTTCGCCAGCATCTGCGTCATCTCGCTGGCGCGGGCGCGGGCTGATCCGACATTGGTGGCGGTTTCCAGCTGCAGCTCCAGGCTGCACGCCACCATCTCGAAGAACGCCCGGTCGAGCGCCTTGCGGGCCGCCGACAGCTGCTGGGCAACGGCCTCGCAATCGGCATCTTTCTCGATCATCCCCTGGATGCCGCGGATCTGGCCCTCGACCCGCCGCAGGCGGGCGATTAGGCCTTTTTGATGTTCCTGTCTGGTCTTCATGGCGCTCCCGCGGTTCGGATTGGAGGTTCTGCTTGCTTGTTTTACATACCCCACTCAGTATACAGGCGTCACTCTCGCGACATCTCACCAGAGGCACTGACAATGGACATCCTCATCCAGCCGGATGCCTGGCTGCGGGGCCTGGCAGGCGGTCTGCTGATCGGCCTGGCTGCGGCCAGCCTGATGGCTTTCAGCGGTCGCGTTGCCGGCATCAGCGGCGTGCTGGGCGGGCTGATTTTCGAACGCAGGCCCGGCGATAGCCTCTGGCGCCTGCTGTTCCTGTTCGGACTGCTGCTCGGGCCGCTGCTGGCGGCGCTGTCAGGCCTGAGCCGCCCGGTAGCAATGCCTTCGGGCTGGCTGCTGATTACGTCGGCCGGCCTGTTGGTCGGTTACGGCACCCGGCTCGGCAATGGCTGCACCTCCGGTCACGGCATCTGCGGCATCGCGCGCTTCTCGGCGCGCTCGTTTGCGGCCACTGCCACCTTCATGGCGTTCGGCTTTCTCACCGTCTTCATCCTGCGTCACGGCCGGTCGTGATGAACCAGTTCATCGCCTTGCTGGCAGGCCTGATTTTTGGCTTTGGACTGGCCATCTCCGGAATGATGGATCCGGCCCGGGTGCAGGGCTTTCTGGATCTGGCTGGACGCTGGGACCCGACACTGGCATTCGTCATGGGCGGCGGCCTGCTGATCAACATTCCGGCCTATTGGTTGACCCGCAGGCGCGGGCTGCCGCTCTTCGAGCGTCGCTTCCATCTGCCGACGCGCAAGGACATCGACGCCCCGCTGCTGATTGGCGCCGCCAGTTTCGGCATCGGCTGGGGCCTAGGTGGCTTCTGTCCCGGCCCCGCAGTCGCCTCGTTGACGGGCGGCGCGCCGGCGGTGCTGCTGTTCTGCGCCAGCATGCTGGTGGGCATGGCGGCAGCAGACTGGCAGACCAGGCGCAGGAGCATGCGGTGATCTTCCGCCAGTTCTTCGACCCCACGTCGAGCACCTACACCTATCTGCTGGCCTCCGGGCGCGGCCGCGAGGCGCTGATCATCGACCCGGTGAAGGAGCTGACCGAGCACTACCTGGCGGCAATCCATGATCTGGAGCTTGAGCTGGTCACTGCCATCGACACCCACACCCACGCCGACCACATCACTGCACTGGGTACGCTGCGCGATGCCACCGGCTGCGTGACGGTGATGGGCGAGTTCACCAAGGCCGAGTGCGTGTCGGCACAGGTGCGCGACGGGGAGCTGCTGAAGGTGGACGGCCTCGAGCTGCAGGCGATCTACACGCCGGGCCACACCGACGAGTCTTTCAGTTTCCTGCTCTCCCCCCGGCATCCGCAGGCGGTGTTCACCGGCGATGTGCTGCTGATCCGGGGCAGTGGGCGCACCGATTTCCAGGGCGGCGACCCTCACAAAAGCTGGGATTCCATCGTCAACAAGCTGTTCAAGCTGCCGGAGCACACCACGCTCTACCCCGCCCATGACTACAAGGGCTGGACGGCATCGTCGATCGGTGAGGAGAAACGCCACAACCCCCGGCTGGCGGGCAGGACCGAAACCGAATACGTGGCGATCATGCAGGCCCTGAACCTGCCCAATCCGAAACTGATGGATGTCGCCGTGCCGGCCAATCTCGCCTGCGGTCGCGCCTGATGCTGTTGAGCATCGGGCTGGGCGTGCTGGTGGGGCTGATCCTGGCGCTCACCGGCGCCGGTGGCGCCATCATCGCGGTGCCGCTGCTGATGTTCGGCTTCAACTGGCAGCTGAGCCACGCGGCGCCGGTTGCCCTGCTGGCGGTCGGCAGCTCGGCTGCCGTCGGCGCCATTCTGGGCTTGCGGGCCAGGATCGTCCGCTATCGGGCTGCGGCGCTGATGGCGGGCATCGGCAGCATGATGACGCCGGTGGGGCTCTATCTGGCGCAGCAGTTGCCGCCGCGGCCGCTAGCGCTGATCTTCGTGGCGGTTCTGGTGTGGGTGGCGCAGCGCATGTTTCGTCAGGCGCATCGGGAATTGCGGGGGATTGCCGACCCGCAGGCGCAGCAGAATGCCGCCGCCTGCCGGCTCAGCGAGGACACCGGCCGCTTTCGCTGGACTGCGCTCTGCACCCGCGCGCTGTCGGTCGCCGGGGCCCTCACCGGTCTGCTGTCAGGACTGCTGGGCGTCGGCGGTGGCTTCGTCATCGTGCCGGCGCTGCGACGCGCCACCGATCTGGCGATGAACTCGGTGGTCGCCACCTCGCTGATGGTGATTGCGCTGGTGTCGGCGAGCGCAGTGATTACTGCGGCTGTTTCGGGCCGGCTCGATACGGCCGTTGGCGTTCCCTTCGCGCTGGGGGCGATCACCGCCATGCTCGCCGGCCGCGGTATTGCCAGCCGTCTGGCGGGGCCGCGATTGCAGCAGGGGTTCGCGGTGATCGCCGGGCTCGTCGCCGTCGGGCTAGCCATCAAGATCCTGCTGTAAGGCCGCCGTCGATGAGGCCCCAGAGCGCCCCCGGCAGTGGTCAGCGTCGTTTCCAGGGCAGGGCCAGGCACCATATCAGCCGTGTCGGGCCCTCGCCCTGCCCGACTGCCTGGTACTCCGGCAGGCCGATGTGCATCGCCTGATGTCCTTCCCGCGGCGCTGCCCGGTAGCTGCCGAACAGATGATCCCAGACCGACAGGCAGTTGCCGAAATTGCGGTGATGCTCGCTGTCGAGCACCGAGTGATGCACGCGATGCATGTCCGGCGTCACCAGCACCCAGCGCAGCACCTTGTCGAGCGCCGCTGGCAGGCGCAGGTTGGCGTGGTTGAACATGGCGGCGGCATTCAGGCCGATCTCGAATACCACCACCGCTTCGGCAGATGCACCCAGCAGCAGCACGGCAGCGACCTTGATCAGCATGGAAGCGGCAATTTCCACCGGGTGGAAGCGCAGCGCGGTGGTGACGTCGATGTCCTGATCCGCGTGATGCACGCGGTGCAGGCGCCAGAACCAGGGGATGCGGTGAAAGCTGGCGTGCTGCGCCCAGATGATCGCATCCAGCGCCAGCAGCGCCAGCATCAGGGCGAGCCAGGAGGGCATCGCCACGTTGTTCAACAGCCCGACACCGGCCTGCTGCGCCCACAGCGCCGCAGCCACCGCCACCAGCGGCACGCTGGCTGCGGCCATGCCGCGCACAGCCAATGAACCCAGCAGCACCATCGCGAGGTTGGCAGGCCAGCGTCGGCGACCCAGCCGCAGCGGCCGGCGTGGCCAGAGGCCTTCGACGGCCATCATCAGTAGCAATACGCCAAGGAAGACACCGAACCTGAGCGAGGATTCCGGCAGGCCGAATACGGTCATGGTGATGTCCTGGGCGGGCTGCTGCCTTGCGGGGTCGCCGGATCAGCGCCGTGGGCGCACAGTGTGCCACCGGCGCCCACGCGGCGGCGCACTCCTCCCCCTGCCGTACCTCCGAAATTGATGTCTTCACCCAACCCGATCAAGCACCAGCCATGACCAACGAACTCGATCTTTTCAAGCTCAAGCGGCCCACTGCGAAACACTGGGTATCAGGCCAGCCGACACCGGCGCAGCTGCCGCAGGTCAAGGCGGCAGGCATCACCCACCTGATCAATCTGCGTCCGGTGGCTGAAGATCCGACCTTCGTCGAAGCCCCGGTCGCGATCGCACTGGGGCTGCACTACCGCGAGCTGCCCATCCAGGGCATTGCCGATCTGACGCTGGCGAACGCCAGGGCGCTGGATACGCTGCTCGCCGAGGCAGGCGATGCCGCAACGCTGATCCACTGCGCCAGCGGCAACCGTGTCGGCGCGCTGGTCAGCCTGCGTGCCGCCTGGGTGCAGGGCAAGTCTGCGGAGCAGGCGCTCGCCGTCGGCCGCGAATACGGGCTCACCACGATGGAGCCGGTGGTCCAGAAACTGCTGCTCGGACAGTAGTTACTGCAGTCCGCGCGGTAAACTCGGCACATGCCCGCCAACAACAGTCTCGCCGTCAGAGGACTTCTCCCGGTCGCGCGCGTACTCGGCCTGCTGCTGATGCTGTTCAGCAGCACCTATCTGCTGCCGCTGGCCTGCTCGCTGCTCTACGGCGATGGCGAGCACTGGGATTTCGTGGTGGCGATGCTCATCAGCCTGTCAGTGGGCGCTGCGATGTGGTTCCTCACCCGCCATGCCAAGCGCGACATCAAGCCGCGCGAGGGCTTTCTGCTGGTGTCGCTGTCGTGGGTCTTGATGGGGGCCACCGCATCGGTTCCGCTGATGATGACCATCGACGGCCTCAGCTTCACCGATGCGTTTTTCGAGACGATTTCGGGGCTGACCACCACCGGCTCGACGGTGCTGACCGGCCTCGATCAGCTACCGCCATCGGTCAATCTCTGGCGGCATGCACTGGCCTGGCTGGGTGGCATGGGCATCATCGTACTGGCGGTGGCGATTCTGCCCCTGCTCGGGGTCGGCGGCATGCAGCTCTACAAGGCCGAGACGCCGGGGCCGATCAAGGACGACAAGCTCACCCCGCGCATCACACAGACCGCCAAGTCGCTATGGGTGGTCTACACCGCCATCACCATGCTGTGCGCCACCAGCTATCGACTGGCGGGCATGGACTGGTTCGACGCCATCTGTCACGCCTTCGCGACCCTTGCGCTGGCCGGGTTTTCAACGCACGACGCCAGCTTCGGCTATTTCAACTCGCCGCTGCTTGAGGGGGTGGCAATCTTGTTCATGAGTCTTTCAGCGCTCAATTTCGCCACTCACTTCGTGGCCTGGAAAAGCGGCAGTCTGAAGGCCTATTGGCGCGATCCGGAGGCACGCGCAGTGGTGGCCGTGCTGGCGGTGTCCTGCTTCGGCGTCGCGCTGTTCATCTGGTGGCAGCAGATTTATCCCAGCTTCTGGACGGCCTTGCGGTATGTCTCGTTCAACCTGGTCTCGATTGCCACCGATTGCGGCTTCGTCAGCATGGACTACGGCAGCTGGCCGCTGTTCGCTCCCCTGGTGTTCCTGCTGCTGTCCTGCGTGGTGGCCAGCTCCGGCTCCACGGGTGGCGGCATCAAGATGATCCGCACCCTGATCCTGTTCAAGCAGAGCGACAACGAGATGTTCGCGCTGATGCATCCGAACGCCGTGCGCATCGTCAAGATCGGAGGCCGCGCCATCGACTCGCGGGTGGTGCTTTCGGTGCTCGGCTTCATCCACCTGTATTCGATCAGCGTGCTCGGCTTCACTTTCCTGCTGCTGGCGTCGGGTCTGGATTTTCTCTCGTCATTCACTGCCGTCATCGCCAGCATCAACAATGCTGGGCCGGGTCTGGGTGTGGTCGGACCCGCGAGCAACTACGGCGTGCTGAGCGACTTCCAGACCTGGGTCTGCACCGCCGCCATGCTGGTCGGCAGACTTGAAGTGTTCACCGTGTTCGTGGTGTTCACACGCACATTCTGGCGCGATTGAGGAGTCGCTAGATAAAGCTGTAACCGACCTGGAACAGCTTTTCCACTTCGCGCGTCTTTTTCTTGTCGACGATGAAAAGGATGACGTGATCCTCGGCCTGGATGACGGTGTCGTGGTGGACGATGATCACCTGCCTGCCCCGAACAATGGCGCCGATGGTGGTGCCGGCCGGCATCTTGATCTCGGCAATGCTGCGTCCGACCACCCTGCTGCTCTTGGCGTCGCCGTGAGCGATGGCCTCGATGGCTTCCGCCGCGCCGCGTCGCAGCGTGTGCACGCGCACCACATCGCCGCGCCGCACGTGGGCCAGCAGCGCGCTGACGGTGGACTGCTGTGGCGAGATGGCAATGTCGATGGCGGAGTTCTCCTCCACCAGATCGACATAGGCCATGCGGTTGATGAGCGCCAGCGCCTTGCTCGCACCCAGCCGCTTGGCCAGCATGGCCGACAGCACATTGGCCTCGTCATCGTTGGTGATGGCACAGAACACATCGATGTCG
>JBKJJE010000061.1:0-5649 GCA_046598075.1 Stagnimonas sp. | reverse complement strand
CCATGGGCCTGAGCGATCCCCCCCAGCCCGTGGTCAAGGCGCCGCTCGAGGCAGCGCCCGCAACCGGGGAGCAGGTCGAACCGGGACTGCTGACCTTCCCCGACGAAGCCGACCTCGCTGCCGAGCGCCTGCGCAAAGCCGAGGCGGAACGCAGCGAGGCGGCGCAGAAACTCGAGGCACTCAGCCTGAACCTGCTCGACCGCTGGAACGAGCTGCACCAGGAAGCGCCGTCGTCGGCAATCGCCTTCAGGAAACTCCCCAACGATGACGACACCGAGCCTTCCGGCCCTGCGCTGACCCGTGCCGAAGACGTGACCGCGGTGGTCAACACCATCCCGGATGCCATTCTCAGTTTCGATCATCGGGGTCTGATCATCAGCGCCAATGCCGGCGCCGAGGAGATGTTCGGCTACGCCGCCAAAGACCTTGCCGGCAGTCCGCTGGCGCGCCTGCTGCCCGGTGAAAGCGATGGCCCGGCCGCCGAGCTGCTGGCCTTCGCGACTGGCGAGGCCGAGGGCCGCACCGTGCGCGAATGGCGCGGCATCCGCCAGGATGGCGCGCTGCTGGTGGTGGAGGTCTCGGTGGGCGCGGTGATGGTCGGCAACCAGCGGCATGGTGCCGCGGTGGTGCGCGACATCACTGCCCGCAAGGCGGCGGAAGAGGCGCGCGCCAGCCTGACCGCCTCGCTGCAACAGCAGGTCGCCGAAACCCAGGCGGCACTGGAAGCACTGCGCAACACCCAGGCGCGGCTGGTGCAGTCCGAAAAAATGGCCTCGCTCGGCGTGCTGGTGGCGGGCATCGCCCACGAGATCAACACGCCGGTTGGCATCGCTGTCACCGCCGCCTCGCACCTGATGGATCGCATGGCGCTGCTGGGTGAGGCCATCGGCGCCGGTACGCTGAAGAAATCGCAGCTGCTGGATACTGTTGCCAACAGCCGCCTGTCGGCCCAGATCGTGCTGAGCAATCTGGAGCGCGCGGCGGAACTGATCCAGAGCTTCAAGCAGGTGGCAGTCGATCAGACCAGCCGCGAGGCCCGCACCATCGATCTCGATGTCTACCTGCACGAAACCGTCCGCAGCCTGCATCCGCGCATCAAGGCCACCCCGCATCGCGTCGAGCTGCTGTGCCCGCCGGGGGTGTCGCTGCATCTGGCTGCCGGTGCGCTGTCGCAGGTGATCAGCAATCTGCTGCTGAATGCGCTGGAACATGCGTTTCCCGGCGGCCAGGAAGGCACCGTGAGGATCGTCGCCAGCCTGGAGGACCAGTGGGTCCAGCTGGTGGTACAGGACGATGGCGTCGGCATCGCCGCCGAAGTGCTGCCGAGAATCTACGATCCGTTTTTCACCACCCGCCGCGGTGCTGGCGGCAGCGGCCTGGGCCTGCACATCGTCTACAACCTGGTTACCCAGACTCTGGGTGGACGCATTGCGGTGGAGAGCCTGCCGGGCCGGGGGGCGAGGTTTACGGTGACGCTGCCGCTGATATCGGCAGTCGCAGCGTAAAAGTCGAACCGACACCGGGCACCGAGCTGGCCAGCAGCTCGCCGCCGTGCAGGCGCGCGACTTTCCGGCAGATGGCCAGACCCAGGCCGGTGCCGGCGAAATCCTCCTGCGTGTGCAGGCGGTGAAAGCCTTCCAGCACCTGCGCGAGGTGCCCAGGCTCGATGCCGATGCCCTGGTCGATTACCTGCAGCTCGATGCCCTCGCTGCTCTGTTCGGCGCGGATGCGCACCAGCGGCGCGCCGCCTCGTTGAAACTTGAGGGCGTTGTCGACCAGGTTGACCAGCGCCTGTTCGAGCATCACTGCATCGCCCTGCACCACCGGCAGCGGGTCGACTTCCAGCACCGCCTGGCGCGCCTCCAGCTGGGCCGCAAGGCGGATGCGCACCCGCTGCATGACGGCGTCGAGTGCTACCGGCTGCGGCTGGCGGCTGGCGTGGCTCAGGTCGGAAAACTCCAATAGATCGCGGATCAGCATCGACAGCGCGGTGCCGCTGCTGACCACATCGGCCAGCAGTACCCGCCCATCGGCATCGAGCTGCTGGGCATGGCGACGCTGCAACAGCTGGGTGAAGCCGACAATGGCGCGCAAGGGCGTCTGCAAGTCGTGCGAGGCGACATAGGCGAAACGCTCCAGCTCCTGATGCGACTCCATCAGCGCCCGCTCGCGCTGACGCCGGCTATCGAGCAGCGCATAGGCACGCAGTGCGGCGGCAACACTCACATACAGCCGCTCGCTGGTGAGCTCGGTCTTGGTGCGGTAGTCGTCGATCTCGTAGGTCTCGATCACCGTCCGCGCCGGCGCCACCCCCGGCTGGCCGGTACGCAGCACGATGCGCACCTCGCGATTGCCGACGACCTCGCGGACATGACGTACGAAGGCCAGGCCGGCGTCGTCGCTCTCCATCACCACGTCGAGCAGGATCAGCGCCGCATCGGGGTGTGCGGCCAGCTGCACGCGGCCTTCCGCTGCCGAATGGGCGTTGACCAGCCGCACGCCACGCCCGCTGAAACGGGCGTTTTCGAGTGTCAGGCGGGTGACCGCATGGATGTCCGGCTCGTCATCTACCACCAGCACGATCCAAGCCGGCAGGCCGCCACGGGCAGCGTGGTCTTCGTCAGCGAAAACCAGATCGTCGAGGGCATCGGCTTCGGTCATTTGGGTTGCGTCCTGCGGCGTTTGAACCGGAAATGGAAGTGTAGACAGGTCTGGTGGCGATGCCGCGACCAGCCACCCGGATGCGCCGACCGGCCGGCAGCTGTCACTTCCTGCGAGGACCATGCGTTTGGACTGTTTCCCAAAAGTTTTGTCTGCATCACTTCGCAGGGTGGCCCGCATAGATCTTGATTTCTCGCGTTTTCAGGCCGTGGCAGGCGGAAAAAACTTTCGGGAACCCGTCTAGAATGCCTTTGCAATGCGCGTTCAGTCCCCCCGTATTCTCCTGCTGGCTCTGGTTCTGGTGTTCGGCCAGTGGCTTAGCTTTGCGCATGCGAACAATCATCCGGCGGTGGCGCATGAGCACCTGAGCTGCGAGTTCTGTGTGCACTCGCAGGGGCTGTTGCCGGGCCTGTCGGAGATGCCGGAGCAGCCGGCACTCAGTTACATCCACGAGAGCCCCGAACCGCAGGCGACGTACTTCCTTGCTGTCGAGGCGCCGTCCTACTGCGCCATCCGCGGCCCTCCCGTCTTCACCGCTTGATCCTCTAGCTCCGGCAGCGCCTGTGCGCCTGCTGGCTTTTGCTGTTCTGGATTCCGGATGAAGACCCATGTTCAAGAAAAACCTGATTGCGTCAGGCATTGCCCTGATGCTGGCTGTTCCCCTCTCTGCATTCGCGGATCGCCGCGACGATGAAATCGAGCAACTCAAGGCGCGCGTCAACGCGCTCGAACAACTGCTGCACAAGCTCGTTGACGCACCGCCGCCTGCGGTGCTGGCCGAGGCCCAGCCGCCCGCGCCGCCATCCACGCCACCAGCCTCGACACCCAGCAATGGCAATGCCTTCAATCCCAAGATCAGCCTGATCCTGGATGGCGGCTTCGCCAACTACACCAGCAGGTCGAGGCGGGACATCCCCGGCTTCCTGCTCGGCGATGAGGCCGGTCCGCGCAGCGAGGGGCTGGCGCTGGGCGAGTCGGAGCTGGCCATCGAGTCCAACATCGACCAGAGCTTCCACGGCTGGACCACGCTCTCGCTGTCGCCCGAAGGCGGTGTGGGCGTGGAAGAGGCCTACATCAATACGCTGGCGCTGCCGGCGGGTCTGTCGGTCAAGCTCGGGCGCTTCTTCTCCGACATCGGATACCAGAACCATCAGCACGCGCACGCCTGGGAGTTTGCCGACGCGCCGCTGGCCTACCGCGCCATGCTCAACAACCAGCTCGGCGACGATGGCATCCAGCTGCGCTGGCTGGCGCCTACCGATCTGTTTCTGGAGCTGGGCGGCGAGGCGCTGCGCGGTGCGGGCTTTCCTGCCGGCGGTGAGGATCGCAGCGGTATCAAGGGCTATTCCGGCTTCGTGCACCTTGGCGGAGACTGGGGCGAGGGCGGCTCCTGGCGGCTGGGGCTGTCGCAGCTCGAAGCCCAGGCCAATGACCGCCGCAGCGGCGATGACGTGCAGACCAGCTTCACCGGCAACAGCCATCTGACCATCCTCGACGCCATCTACAAATGGGCGCCCAACGGCAACCCAGCGGCCAGAAACTTCGTCGGCCAGGCGGAGTATTTCTATCGTCGTGAAGACGGCACGCTGATCGCCGACCCAGATGGCCTTGGCGACAGCAGCATTTACCGGGGCCATCAGCAGGGTTTCTACGTGCAGGGCGTGTATCAGTTCATGCCGCGCTGGCGGGTGGGCGCGCGCTACGACTGGCTGCGCGCCAGCAACACGCTGGACAACCCCGTGATCGGCACCTCGCTGGCGCTGCTGGCCGAGCAGGGGCGCGATCCGCAGCGGTTCAGCCTGATGACGGACTACTCCAACAGCGAGTTCAGCCGCATGCGCCTGCAGTTCAACCGCGATGAATCGCTGCCCAATGGCGAGGCCGACAACCAGGTCCTGCTGCAATACATCTTCAGCCTGGGTGCACACCCGGCTCACCAGTTCTAGTTCTCGGAGTTCACCATGAAAAAATTACTTGCCGCGAGTCTTGCCGTACTGGCCTCGCTCGCCGCGCTGCCGGCGCAAGCCGCCCTGCAGGTGTTTGCCTGCGAGCCCGAATGGGGCGCGCTGACCAGGGAACTGGGTGGCAGCGATGTCGATGTCTACGTCGCCACCACCGCGCTGCAGGATGTCCACAGGATCCAGCCGCGGCCCAGCCTGATCGCCAAATACCATCAGGCCGATCTGGTGGTCTGCACCGGCGCCGACCTCGAAATCGGCTGGCTGACGCCGCTCGGCGAGAAGGGCAGCAACGCCAAGGTGCTGCCGGGTTCGGCGGGCTCCTTCGAGGCCAGCCAGTTCGTCAGCATGGTCGATGCGCCGAGCCGGCTCGATCGCGCCGATGGCGACGTGCATCCCTTCGGCAATCCGCACATTCAGACCGGGCCCGACAACATCGCCGCCGTCGCCAAGGCGCTTGCCGCCAAGCTCGCCGCGGTCGATGCCGCGCACGCGGCAGGCTATGTCCGGCGCTACGAGTCGTTCAACGGCCGCTGGAGTGCTGCGATGCAGAAGTGGCTCGCCGAAGCCAGGCCGCTGAAGGGCGTGGCCGTGGTCAGCGGCCACAAGAGCTGGACCTATCTCTACCGCTGGCTCGGCATGCAGGAGGTGGCCACCCTCGAACCCAAGGCCGGCATCCCGCCAAGTGCTGCGCATCTCGAAGCAGTGCTGACCGGCCTGAAGACCAAACCCGCGAAGATGGTGATCTACGCTGCCTATCAGGATCGCCGCCCTGCCGACTGGATGGCAGAGCACGCGGGCATTCCCGCCGTCGAACTGCCGTTTTCGGTGGGCGGCGCGCCGGGCACCGATGACCTGTTCGGCCTCTTCGACCTCACCATCGCGCGGCTCCTGAAAGCGGCAGGCGGTGCGTGATGCAGCTCGCCGACTTCGCCTTCAATTGGTCGCTGCTGGGCCCGCCTTTGCTGGCGGGGCTTCTGGTGGTCTCCACCCACGTGCTGCTGGGCCGCAAGGTGCTGGAGCGAGGCAT
>JBKJJE010000053.1:0-64129 GCA_046598075.1 Stagnimonas sp. | reverse complement strand
TGTTGCCGAAGTTGAGCGCCGGCACCGGCACGTTGGTGAGGATGTGGCCGGACTGATGGGTGATCAGCCGCACGTCGTCGCCGCGCGTTGCCATGCACTGATAGTTCCACCAGGCATCGTTGAAGTTGAACAGCGTGTCGCGCATGCCCTGCGATAGCAGGGTCGGAATGCCCGGCTGCCCGGTGCGGGCGTTGCTACCCGGTAGCTCGTTGATAAAGCCCGTGAGCATGAAGTTGGGGTCGAACGGTGCGGGTTCGTTGACGCCATACGGCATGGTTGGCTGGCCGTTGAGACCGCACCAATAGCTGGGGCTGTGATAACGGAACCACTCCAGCGACTCGCGCGGCAGCTCGGCTGTGGCCACGCCGCGGGCAAGCGTCTCGACGATGTAAGGGTCGAGGCCGCGCTGGGTCGGTGATTCCTGGTTCTGCAGGCCCGGCGGGTACGAGCCGGCTTCGCCGCCCGCTACCAGCAGCAGATCCCAGCCGGTCTTGATGACGTCGCCAGGGTTCAGGCTCCAGCGCAGATCGTGCCAGGTGATGTCCGGTGCCATCGCATCGAGACGGTTCTTGGGATCGACGTTCTGCAACAGCAGCTGGTAGCCGCCGCCGTAGCTGCTGCCGATCGAACCCACTAGCAGATTGCTGCCGCCGGCCACGCTGACGCCCGTGGCCGGACGTGCCACGAAGGGCTTCATCACCGAACCCTCATTACGCCAGGCCAGGTAGTCGAGGTTCTGCTCGGCCCAGTCGAGGATGCGGATCAGATCCTTGCCCTCGAAGTCAGGGTCCATCACCCGCACGGTGCCGCTGCTGCCGCCGAAGCCGCGCAGGTCGACCGAGATCACCGTGTAGCCGAGCTCGCGATAGTTGGCAAAGCCGGTGGTGCTGCGTGAGCCGCCAAAACCGTGCCCGTGCAGGATCAAAGGATGCGCGCCCTGGGCGCGCCGTGTGCAGTTGAAAGTCTTCGGTTCCAGCACCTGGAAGCTGATCTGCTCGCCGCTCTCGGACGGGATCGTCACCTGATAGCTGCGGTTGCCGTCAAGGTTCTGGCCGCTGTCGCAGGAGGCGCTGGTGGTCACCGGGCAGCCGCTGGCGCTGACCGGGCTGCCGGCCGGCGTGCCGGGGCACAGGTCGCTGGCGTCATTGACGCCATCGCCGTCGCTGTCACGCTGGGCGGCACCGCAGCCGCTGGCGTTGGCGGGGTCGCCTGCCGCGGTGTTGGGGCAGCTGTCGTTGACGTTGCTGACGCCATCGCCATCGTCGTCGGCCGCGGCCTGTTCGGCGGAGCAGCCGTTGGCATCGACCGTCGCGCCGGCAGGGGTTGCCGCGCAGCGATCACTGGCGTCAGCGACACCGTCACCGTCGGCGTCGCGCAGGGCATTGACCGGTGGCACCGCCGGGCAGGCCGCACCGTCGAACTCGACCGCCGTCACATCCACCAGCTGGCCGCCGGTGCGCAGGAAGTGCGCTTTCTGGCAGCGGCCGGAGACTTTCTTGGCCGAGTCGTCGTGCGGGTCGCGACCTTCGCGCGGCGGGTTGTTGCCGAGCGGCGGAATCAGCGTGCGCTCGTCGTCCCAGACGTGCAGGGCACCGCCAGCAGTCTGCGCGGGGTTGTTGTAATCCAGTGGCACGAGACCGAGGTAAGGCACGACGTCAGGATGACGCTTGATCTGACCCAGCTTGGCGGCAACGCGCGCGGTGTGGCTGGCGCTGACCGGGATGCCCATGGTGCGCGCCATCACGTCGGCACTCCACATGGTCACCTGATGATCGCCGAATTGCGGATCGAGCTTGACAATCTTGGGCTCGCCACCGAACGCCGAATTGTCGGTGAGATGCGCGGCGTAGCCATTGTTCTCGCTGCGATCCCAGAGCATCTGGATCATCGAGAACACCAGCTGACGGTCGAGCGGATCGGTGTAGGCGGCATACAGCGGCAGCGCGTATTCGTCGAAGTCGGTGCTGCGGGTGAGCAGGGTCGAATAGTTCATGCCCAGCGAGCCCAGCGCACCGCGCTGCACATCCTTGCTGGCAGCCAGCACCACGCCACCCAGGATGCCGCCCTGGCTGTTGCCGTCGTAGAACACGGCGCTGCGGTCAAACAGCGGCCGGCCATCCTGCTGGAACGCCGGGTTGGCGGCGAAGCCATTGGCATCGCGCAGCAGCCGCGCCAGGAAGGCGAAATTGACGATGCCCTGCTGCGAGGCGTCGGGGATGACGCCGAAGCTGGAGACATCCAGCAGCGCGCCGGCGACATTCAGCAGGTCGCCGGTGGCGAAGCCGTAGAAATCCACCGCGCAGAACAGATAGTTGTGCTCGCGCGACATGTCCGGCACGCCGTCGTAGGTGACGGCTTGCCGCGAATCGAGCAGGCCGTGGCCGTAGATGCCGGCGCGCGCCGGCGCGTCGGGCGTGGCACGGGCGGGAATCTGGCAGATGAAGCGTGTGCTCATGCTGCCATTGCGGTCGGGCAGGCCGTCGCCATAGCGCGCCTGGTTGACGCAGTTGCTGCCGGGAATCTGCTGCGGACTCAGGCCCGCGCAGGGGTCGGACGTCGCGGGCGTGTAGTTGAGGCGGTTGGGCGGCGTGGCAATGCCCTGGCCGATGCCGGCCACGTCGCGGAAATCTGCGCAGCCCTCGCGCAGCTGCTGCGGGGCACTGGCCGGCAGGCCGGCGCAGAAGGCGTCCAGCGCGGCGGACAGGCGCGGGTCTTCCAGGGGTGCAGCGTCCGCAGGCACCAGATAGCTGGGCACGGTGAGCGTGCCTTCGATGCGGCGGGCGATGCCGGTCTGCGGTGCCGTGGTGACCTTGTCGATGGTGAAGCTGGGGGTATTGCAGGCACCGTCCTCGCGGGCCGTGCTGCAATCGGCGCCGCTGGTCTTGGCCAGCGAGGCAAACGCATCGTCACGCATGTGCCGCAGGCGGCCGATGGTTCCGTTGGTGCTGGCGACGGTGAAATCCCAGGCCAGATACAGCGAGTCGTCGCGGGCGATGCCGGCGGCATCCAGCACCGGGAACACGTCGCGCTCGAGTGCGGCGCAGCGCGCCTGCACCGGCGGCAGCGCCGAAGGCGTCCTGCTGCGGCAGGCGGCGAAGCCGGCCTGCGCTGCCAGCGCGTCACCGGCGGCGTTCTTCAGGCCGCGCAGCACCACCACATAGCGGCGGCCTTCGCCGAGGTTCTTGCCGGGGCGGATCAGCAGTGCGGCACGGCCGTCGGCAGCCGGGCGGCTGATCGGGTCGAAGGGCAGCTCGCCGGCCAGCGGCGCGGCATTGGGCAGCAGGACATTGGCATTGGAATCGATCTCCGCCCATGCCAGCTGCCTGCGCGGGGCGTTGAGCTCCGGAGCCTGCGGCACTTCGAGCAACAGTACCGGCGCATCCGCCTGCTGCGACAGCGCCAGGTTGGCGACGCCGATCTGCTCGAGTGGAAGGCCGTAGGTTTTTTCCAGCGACAACGCCGGCACATAGGTGGTGATCAGCGCCCCGGGCGAGAAGCCGTCGTTGCGGTTCCAGTCTTCCGGATCCACCGGCTTGCCGACGCTGTTGCGCGGGGTGGCGGCGAGGCTGAAATTGACTCTCAGGCCGGTGCCGCCATTGGCTGCTGCCTGCGGGCTGCCGATGGATGCCGGCACGGTGAAGGCGTTGTTGGGAAACGGGTACAGGCAGGCGCTGCTGTCGAGCAGATCGCAGCCGCGCAGCAGGTTGTCGAGAGCGGGCTGCAGCAGCGCCGCATCGCCGTTGGACGAGGGCGCTCCGCCGCCTTCACCCAACACCGCACACAGCCCTTCCGGCCCACCGGCATCGCGGCAGGGTTGCGCCAGGGGAGTTTCGGGGTCGAGCAGGTCGCAGAAGGCATTGGCGGCTTCCTTCAACTCGGCGGGGGCGTTGGCAGCGAGATTGTCACGACAGGTCTGGGCGTAGGCGTGCTGCACGTAGTCGAGCCGGTACAGCATCTGCGAGACGATGCAGTCGCGCGCGGCAGGGTCACTCATGCACGCCAGCAACGACGGCGGCAGGTTGCGGGCATCGGCAGTGGTGACATCGAACAAAGGGTTGTAGGCCTGCAGCCGCAACAGCGGCGCGGTGAGCGGGCCCATCGAGACGAACTCTTCGTAGCCGGTGAAGGGAGCGACAAAGCCGGCCTCGCCGGAGGCGTCGATGTAGCTGAACTCCTCCTCCGGAATGATGTAGCCGAAGGAGTTGTGGGTGAGGCCCATCAGCATCATGTTCGGCGTCTTCGCCAGCCGGCGGATCGACTGCCCGAAGGTGTTGGTGGCCTCGCCGGGAATGGTGACGATTTCCAGGCCATTGTCGACGCCGCCGATGGTGATGCGGGTGACCAGGGTGGTGGCCGTGGGTGCCACCTGCGGCAGGTTGGTCTGCTGTGCGGCCAGCTGTGGCCCGATGCCGGGAATGCTGGCCAGCGGCAGCATCGCGAAGTCGTAATAGCGGTTGAAGGCCCCTGCCGCGGCGGCGGCGACGAACACCGGATTGGTGACCGGCAATACTGCCGTGGCATGGCGTACCGCCAGTGTCGGCGTCAGCTGCACCTTGCTGACTTCGGCAGGTTTCAGCAGCGAGAAGCTGCACTGCTGCGGCGCGGCCGGATTGAGCACCGTCAGCACGCTCTTGGCCAGACAGTCACCGCGCGAGCGTACCCGCGCGTAATCGTCGCTGCCGGTGGTGGGGCCAGAGCCGGAGGCGTCGGCAATCGCGCCGTTGTAGTAGACCGCCGTGGCGCCAAACGTCGATTCCAGGCGGTCTTCCAGACCCAGCGGGTAGTCGGGGTGCGGCACCCGTCCCAGCGCACCGCCGGAGCCGGTGCCGATGGCGGTGGGATGGGCGGTGTACTGCACCAGCGTCGCCAGCACCGCGCCGAGACTGTCGCGCGCCTGCAGCACCGAAAGCCGGTCGTCGCTGTCGGCGAGCGGGTCGGTCTGCCTGGGGCGGCGGTAATTGTTGAAGGCAGAGTCGCGGCCGACGGCGTAAGTCATCTCCGAGGCGCGGGCGTTGAGCTGGGCTTCTTTCGAGGCAGCCACCGCCTGGCTGATCAGGGTGCGCTGCACCCAGTCCTGCGGCACCCCACCCCACAGGCCCTGCAAGTCGGCACCGGCATGGCTGTGGGTCTGGCCGAACAGGATGTTCTCCACCGGCACGCCGGTTTCGGCGCTGATGGCAGCCGTGACATCGCGCTGGATCAAATTACCTGCACCGACGGCGTCGATGGTGACGAACAGCACGCGGCTGCCGGCGCTGCCGGCATCGGGCTGGCCCAGATAGATGGCGCGCACCCAGGTGCGCTCGCGCTCGGCTTCCTCGCAACTGGCCTTCAGGCCCTTGCAGTGGATCGCACGGGCGGCGGGCGGATTGGAGATGGAGTCGTTGATCGGTCCCAGCGCCTCCAGCGGC
Organism: Stagnimonas sp.; assembly: GCA_046598075.1. Lineage (GTDB taxonomy): Bacteria > Pseudomonadota > Gammaproteobacteria > Nevskiales > Nevskiaceae > Stagnimonas. The sequence continues at coordinate 58,718 of JBKJJE010000053.1, read as the reverse complement.
CCCAGGCCGAAGCCGCCGAGGTGGAAAGTCTGCTGGCTGGTCTGCCCGGCCAGACGGTCTTCGGTGATGCCGGCAATGTGGGCATCGCTGGGGCTGATGCTGCGTTTGGCCGAACCGACGCAGAAGGAGCCGGGCGCGCAGAGCGCAGCGGTCGCCGTGGTGTCACGCACCAGCACCGCGACCTCGTCGCTGGCGGTAGCCCCTTGGTTGTCGGTGGCGGTGAAGCGGAACACCAGACTGCCGTTGCCGCTGACCTGGGGGGCGGTGAAGCGGACGGTGCTGGTATTGGCGCCGGTCAGCGTCACGGCGGCGCCGGCTACCTGTGTCCACGCCACGCTGGCGACGCTGCCATCGGGGTCGCTGGCGATACCGGGCAGGCTCACGGCGGCGCCCTCGTCCACCGTCTGATCGCTGCCGGCGTCGGCCAGCGGCAGACGGTTGCTGCCGGCAATGTTCTGCACGCGCACGTCCACCGTGTCGCTGGCGGTGTCGCCACGGTTGTCGCTGACGGTGAGGCTGAAGCTCAAGGTGGTGAGCGCGTCCACCTGGGGGGCGGTAAATCCCGGCGTGGCGGTGTTGGCGCCGCTCAGGCTCACGGCCGGGCCGGCGGTCTGCGTCCAGGCAAAGCCCTGCACGCTGCCATCCGGGTCGCTGCCGCTGCCGCTGAGGGTGACAGCAACCCCTTCATCGACGCTCTGATCGGAACCGGCATCCGCCACCGGAGGCTGGTTGGCGGTGACGACATTGCGCACGACGACACTGCTGCGATCGGCCGGCGAGCGAGCGCCTTGGTTGTCGGTCACCACCAGTTCAAACACGAGCGTGGTGTCGGCTGAGACCTGCGGTGCGGTGAAGCCGGGGCGGGCGATAGCAGCATCGGACAGCGTCACGGCGGGGCCGGAGACTTGCGTCCACTGGTAGCTGGCGATGCTGCCGTCATCATCGCGGCCGGAGCCGAGCAGGCTGACGTTGCCACCTTCGTCGACGTTCTGATCGGGGCCGGCGTCGGCCACCGGCAGCCGATTGGCTGCGGGCTGGTCCTGCACCGCGACATTGACGGTATCGCTGGCGCTGCCGCCGGCGTTGTCGGTGGCGGTGAGGCTGAAGCTGAGCACCGTGGCGGCAGTCACTGCCGGGGCGGTGAAGCTGAGGCTGGCGGTGCCTGCCCCGGTGAGAGTCACAGCCGGGCCGGCAGTCTGAAGCCATTGATAGCCCTCGATGCTGCCATCCTCGTCGCTGGCCGCGCCGGTCAGCGTGACCACGACGCCCTCGTCGACACTTTGGTCGAGGCCGGCATTGACCACCGGAACGCGGTTGCTGGTCGGCGCATCGCGCACCGTGACCAGCACCTCGTCGATGCTCACGGCCCCGACGTTATCGGTCGCGCTCAGGCTGAAGCGCAGCTCGGTATTGGCGTTCACGGCCGGCGCGTCAAAGCGCAGGCTTGTGGTGGTCGCGCCGCTGAGCGTCACGGTCGGCCCCGAAATCTGTTGCCAGCGCAGGCTGGCAATGCGGCCATCGACGTCGGCAGCGCTGCCGACCAGTGTCACTGCCGTGCTTTCATCGACTTGCTGGTCGCTGCCGGCATTGACCGTCGGCAGCTGATTGGTGATCAGCGAAATTCTGTCCTCTGCTCCACGACAGCCCACCAGCACGAGAGAAACCAAAACCAGCAACACAGCACGCGGAGCGTGCAGCTTCAGGGTGACAGCCATCATGGAAATCCTTACTCGCCCCTCGCGCACCAACCCGACGCGGCGAATACGTCGGGCTGTTATCTAGTAGTCGTTCCTCTGAACCGGCAAAATGGATATCCGGATCAGGGCACTGTGTAAACACACTGTATGGACTGCGGCTGATAGCGAGAAGTAGTAATAAAGGCCTTATTAATAATCGACTTACATGAATGGCCGAGCCGCCGCGCCGGTTTTACGGAACCAGTGATTAATTGCCGATTCAGTACTCGCCGCCAAACTGTCGCCCCTGTTCCAGAGAGTCTTGCCATGCACGCTGTCCGCACGATGTTGCAGCGCATTCCCAGCGCCGCCGTCTTCGTGGTTGCCGCCGCCCTGATGATCTTCGCCTACCTGCTGGCCCAGCCGGCATATTCGGCACGGTCCTGTCATGGCGCATGCGAAACGCTGCAGCCGCCTGCGCAGTCTGGTCTATGACCGCCGGGTGATCGCTGCAGGCCCTACAGCGAAAAATCCTCGACATAGGTCGCCAGGGTTGCCGTCTTCGATTGATCGGCGTTCGTAGCCCCCACCTTCAGCACCTCGGGCAGACGGCCGATGAACAACTCGACCAGGTCTGGATCGAAATGGCTGCCCGCATGCGTGCGCAGGTAGGCCACCGCATCCTGAACTGGCCAGGCTTGCTTGTAGGGCCGCTCTGAAGTCAGTGCGTCAAAGACATCGGCAATCGCTACGATGCGGCCCACCAGGGGAATCTGCTCGCCGCTCAGGCCCCTTGGATAGCCGCTGCCATCCCATTTCTCGTGGTGGGTGAGTGCGACGATGCGGGCGGTGTCGAGCAGGGGGTGCTGGTGACGGCCGATGATGCTCGCACCGATGGCCGGATGCTTGGCCATCACTTTCCACTCGTCCTCGGTGAGCGGCCCGGACTTGAGCAGGATTGCCTCCGGAATGCCGATCTTGCCGATGTCATGCATCGGTGCGGCATTGAACAGCAATTCCACCTCGCCAGCGCTCAGGCCGGCCGCCTCGGCGAGCAGGCGCGCGTAATGGCTCATGCGGATGATGTGCTGGCCGGTTTCGTCGTCCTTGAACTCGGCGGCACGGCCGAGCCGGCGGATGATGTCGAGCCGGGTCGATTCCAGCTCCTGGGTGCGCAGTCTCAGTTGTTCGCTCAGCTCTCGCTCGCGGGCAAGCTGGCGCAGCGGCGCTGCCAGCCGCAATTGCAACAGCGAAGGGTCCAGCGGCGTGATGAGGCAATCGACGGCGCCGGCTTCAAAACCGCGGCGCTGGTCGTCGATCTCCGCCGTGCCGGTGAGGAACACCACCGGAATATCCCGGGTCTGCTCATCCAGTTTCAGGCGGCGGCAGACCTCGAAGCCGTCGATGCCCGGCAGCCGCACCTCCAGCAGGATCAGCACCGGCTGTGGCTGACTCTGCGCCAGCAGCAGCGCCGTCTCGCCATCGCCGGCGACGGTCAGCGTGTAAAGGCTGGACAGCAGGCCAGGCAGCACCGCGCTGTTGAACGGCGTATCGCCCACCACCAGTAACTCCGGCCTGGTCGGGGTTTCGGCACTGCTCTGCAAGGCCTCGGCTGGATCCGGGGCGCCGGGTGAAACTGCCTCGATGCTTCGCATGTGGACCTTCTTTTTTCGCGCGACGGATCACGCGGTGTCATGTCTTCCCGTCTGCCGCAAGCCTGCGGTCGCCGGCGACTTACCGCAAGCCCAGCCGGACGATTGCACCTCACCATCCATCAGATAGGTAGGTAGTTAACCATCAGTATAATTGCGCCCCGCGCTGCCGCTTGCGGCGTGCGATGAACGCAACACTTCAGCCATCTCCCAGGAGCGAGCCAGCCATGACGGACAGTTTCAAGTCCAAATCCACCCTTACGGTGGGTGCCAAGAACTACACCTTCTTCGACCTCACCAAGCTGGAGGCTCAGTTCAAGGTCAGCCGCCTGCCCTACTCCTACAAGGTGCTGCTGGAGAACCTGCTGCGCCACGAAGACGGCGTGAACACGACGCAGGAGACCATCGCCGCGCTTGCCGGTGCCGATCTCAAGAAGCTGCCTTCAAAAGACATCGATTTCACGCCGGCACGGGTGATCCTGCAGGATTTCACCGGCGTACCCTGCGTGGTTGACCTGGCCGCCATGCGCGACGCCATCAAAACCCTGGGTGGCGACGCCACCAAGGTCAACCCGCTCTGCCCGGTGGAACTGGTCATTGACCATTCGGTGATGATCGACCATTACGGCAGCAAGGCCGCACTTGATCTCAATGCGAAAGTCGAGTTCGAGCGCAACGCCGAACGCTACACCTTCCTGCGCTGGGGCCAGGAGGCGCTGAAGAATTTCAAGGCCGTGCCGCCGGATACCGGCATCGTCCACCAGGTCAACATCGAGTACCTCGCCCGCGTGGTGTTCGAGAAGGACGGCCTGCTCTACCCCGACAGCTGCTTCGGCACCGACAGCCACACCACCATGGTGAACGGCATCGGCGTGCTGGGCTGGGGCGTCGGCGGTATCGAGGCGGAGGCAGCCATGCTCGGTCAGCCCTCCTCCATGCTGATGCCGGAAGTGATCGGCGTGCGCGTCAGCGGCAAGCTCGCCGAGGGGGCGACTGCCACCGACCTGGTACTCACCGTCACCGAAACGCTGCGCAAGCGCGGCGTGGTGGAGAAGTTCGTCGAGTTCTTCGGCCCTGGTCTCGCCAATCTGGCGGCATCGGATCGCAACACCATCGCCAACATGGGCCCGGAATACGGTGCGACCTGCGGCATCTTCCCGATCGACGAAGAGACCCTCAACTACCTGCGCCTCACCGGCCGCAGCGACGAGCAGATCGCCGTGGTGAAGGCCTACGCGCAGGCGCAGGGCATGTGGTGGACGCCGGAGGCGAAGGAAGGCGAGTACACCGATGTGCTGCATCTCGATCTCTCGACCATCAAGCCCAGCCTGGCAGGCCCCAAGCGTCCGCAGGATCGCGTGCTGCTCACCGACGTGAAAGCCAACTACCTCAAGGCCTTCGAGGGCGAGCAGAAGATGCGCCCCTCGGCCGGTCCGCTGGAAGTCACCGACAACGGCAAGACCTTCACCATGCGGGACGGCGCGGTGGTCATCGCCGCCATCACCAGCTGCACCAACACTAGCAACCCCAGCGTGCTGATCGGCGCCGGCCTGCTGGCCAAGAAGGCACGCGCACTGGGTCTGAGGACCCAGCCCTGGGTGAAGACCTCGCTGGCCCCCGGCAGTAAGGTGGTCACCGACTATCTGAACAAGGCCGGCCTCACCGAAGACCTCGAATATCTCGGCTTCCACGTCGTCGCCTACGGCTGCACCACCTGCATCGGCAACTCCGGGCCTTTGAACGAACCCATCGGCAAGGCCATCGTCGATAACAAGTTGTCGGTGTCCGCCGTGCTGTCCGGCAACCGCAACTTCGAGGGCCGCGTGCACCAGGACGTGCGCATGAACTACCTCGCCAGCCCACCACTGGTGGTGGCCTACGCACTCGCAGGTTCGACCAACATCGACCTCACCACCGAGCCGATCGGCAAGAGCATGGATGGCAAGGATGTCTTCCTCAAGGACATCTGGCCGACCAACGCCGAGATCCAGGAAGTGGTCGCCAAGGCCGTGACCAAGGAGCTGTTCAAGGCCAGCTATGCCGACGTACTGAAGGGCGACGCGCGCTGGCAGGCAATCAAGGTCACCAAGTCCGACAGCTACCCCTGGGATTCGAACAGCACCTATGTGCAGAACCCCCCGTACTTCACCGGCATGACCATGACCCCGCCGGGCATCCTGCCCATCAAGGGCGCGCGGGTGCTGGCGGTGCTGGGCGACTCGATCACCACCGACCACATCTCGCCCGCAGGCGACATCAAGAAAGACGGTCCCGCCGGCAAGTACCTGATGGAGCACGGTGTGCAGCGCGCCGATTTCAACAGCTTCGGCAGCCGCCGCGGCAACCACGAAATCATGATGCGCGGCACTTTTGCCAATACCCGCATCAAGAACGCGATGACCCCTGGCGTGGAGGGCGGCGTCAGCCGCCACATCAATGGCTCGGCCGGTCCCGTCGAGGCGATCTACGACGTGGCCATGAAGTACGCCGAAACCAAGACGCCGCTGGTGGTGCTGGCCGGCAAGGAATACGGCACCGGTTCGTCGCGTGACTGGGCTGCCAAGGGCACCATCCTGCTGGGCGTGAAGGCCGTAATCTCGGAGAGCTTCGAGCGCATCCACCGCGCCAACCTGGTCGGCATGGGCGTGCTGCCTTTGAACTTCGTCGACGGCCAGAGCGCGGTTTCGCTCGGCCTCGACGGCACCGAAGTATTCGACTTCGCGGGTCTGAAGGCTGGCGCCACCGAACTCGACGTGAGTGCCAGCAAAGCCGACGGCAGCGTGGTCAGCTTCAAGGCCAAGGTGCGCATCAACACACCCAAGGAATGGGACTACTACGCCCATGGCGGCGTGCTGCAATACATGCTGCGGCAGATGGCGGCTTGAGTCGGCGGCAGAAGGATCTACCAGGGGCGCGCAAGCGCCCTTTGTTTTGACAGCGACAGGCAGTGAACCCGGAGCAGGCAATGGCAAAAAAGGCAGCGGCAAAAATCGGTGGCAGGGCGCAGGCCCTGCTGGACGCACAGGTTGCCTGGTGGCTGGAGCAGCTCGATGCCAAGGCTCTCGCGCCCTGGCTGGAGGCCGAGGTGGATGCACTGCTCGCCGATGCTGCCAAGCTCAAGCTGGAAGAAGTGGTGAGCCGCGCCAGTGTGCAGGCGGTGGCGAGGCAGTATGCGGCCGAGCTTGAGCCGCATGGCGCCATTCCTGAACTGGTCGGCGAGATCGCCTTGGGCCTGCAGGCGCATCCCATCCAGAAAAAGACCAAGCTCGGCGAGCTGATGCCGGACCGGCACTTTCGCGAATGGCTCGACAAGATCCTGGAGCTGCATGCGGCGCGGGAGGCGATCATTCATTCCGCACTCTCCAACCCGGTGGTCAGCGCAGTGGCGGGCGATCTGCTGTATCGCGGCATCAGCGGCTACCTGAGCCAGAGCGGGCTGACCAAGAGCATTCCGGGCGCGACCTCAATGCTCAAGTTCGGCAAGTCGATGCTCGCCAGGGCGACCCCGAAACTCGATGCCGCCATCGAATCAACTCTGCGCAAATACATCCAGCAAAGCCTGGACGCGACGCTACGCGAAAGCGAGCACTCGCTGAAATCCCTGCTCACCGATACCTTGCTGCGCGACTCCGCGCTCGAGATCTGGGCCGGTCTCAAGGGCGTGACGGTGGCCGAAGTACGCTCCACTGTCGGCGTCGACGACGTCGAGGAGCTGTTCGTGATCGGCTACGAACACTGGAGGAGCCTGCGCAAGACCAGCTACTACGGAGCGATGATCGATACCGGCGTGGTGGGCTTTTTCGACAAGTACGGCAAGACCCCGCTGACCACGCTGCTGGCGGAAATGGGCGTGACCCGCGACATGATCCTCAAGGATCTGCTGCGCTTCGCACCGCCTGCCCTGGCAGCCCTGCAGAAGAAGAAACTGCTGGAGCCGCTGGTCCGGCGCTGGCTGAGCCCCTTCTTCGCCTCCCAAGCGGCCGCAAAATTGCTTGCCGATTGATACCGCACTTCTGCTCTCTAAACTCACCAAAGGCTGCAAATGATCAAGCGCGTTGTCTTCAACCAGAAAGGTGGCGTCGGCAAGACCACCATCGTCTGCAACCTCGCCGCCATTGCCGCCGCGCGCGGCCTGCGCACGCTGGTGCTCGACCTCGACACCCAGGGCAATGCCACCCAATACCTGCTGGGGGCGAGTGCGATCAAGTCCGACCGCAACATCGCGGATTTCTTCGATTCGACGCTCAGCTTCACCCTGCAGCTTCCGCCGCTGATGAGCTTTGCCACCAACACGCCGTTCGAGAATCTCGATGTAGTGGCGTCCAGTCCACGCCTGGAGGAGTTGATCGTCAAGCTCGAGGCCAAGCAGAAGATCTACAAGCTGCGCGATGCCCTCAAGAAGCTCAAGGGCTACGACGCGGTGTTCATCGACACCCCGCCGGCGCTGAACTTCTATTCGCGCTCGGCGCTGATCGCCGCCGACCGGCTGCTGATCCCCTTCGACTGCGACGAGTTCTCCCGGCAGGCGCTCTACACCCTGCTCGACAACGTCGCGGAAATCCGCGCCGACCACAATGACGATCTGGAGATCGAAGGCATCGTCGTCAACCAGTTCCAGTCCCGCTCCAACCTGCCCACCAGGCTGGTCAACGAGCTGGGCAACGAGGGCAAGCCGGTGCTGGCGCAGGCCATCTCCACCTCGGTGAAAGTGAAGGAATCCCACGAGCGGCATCTGCCGCTGATCCACCTCGACCGGAATCACCGTGTCACCAGGGAATACCTGGCGCTCTACGACTCACTGGGCAGCTGAAGCAGCGCATCAAAAAAGCCCCGCAATGCGGGGCTTCTTGTTACCGCCGGCAGCAGCCTCTCAGAGCTCCAGTTCGTGCTCGGTCGCTGCGAAGGCTATGCCCAGGGCGCCTTCGCCGACGTGGATGCCAGCCACCATGCTCATCATGCTGATGAATACTTCGACGCCGTTGCGCTTGGCCAGATCCACCAGCTCGGCATAGCCATTCAGGGTTTTCAGCCGGGCCGGATCACCGCCGTATTCGATCAACAGCGTCGGGGTCAGCAGTCCGCGCAACAGCTGCGTTTCAGCATATTTGAACAGCTTGACGGCGCCCTCCTCGAAATGCCGCACCCGCGCCACCGGGCCGGTGAAATTGCGATAGCCACGCACCACCGGTTTGACATCGAGCGCCGAGCCGATGATGTACTGCACCAAGCCCACACTCTTGTCGCCTTTTTTCTTGCCCCGGTCACGCAGCTGTTTCAGATCGCGTGGCAGCAGGTAGCCAAAGGTGTTGTTGCAGATAAACTCGACCCGCTCGCGGATCTTGTTGTGAGTTTCGCCCGCCTTGAGCATGCGCACGCACTCGATCACCGGGATGGCCTGCGCCGCGAAGCAGTTCTGGGTGTCGATCACCCGCATCGCAAACGGGGTCTTGATGCCGGCTGCAAGGCGTGGCGCCTTGTATTCATTGAGAATGGTCAGCGCCGCCTGCTTGACGTTGTCGTACATCGGCGAGCGCGAACTGGCAATCGTGAACACGAACACCAGGTCGTAGTCGATGACCAGCTTCTCGAGAAACAGCTTCTTGGTCTGCTCGACGCTGAAGGCCGTGGTCTCGGCAAAGGCCGCGGCGGCGACGTGTTGAGAGTAGAACTCCAGCGTCGTCTCCGCATCGCGCTGGTCGATCATTTCCCTGCCATCGAGATGCAGCGTGATGGGCAGGATGACGATCTTGTTTTCTTCGATGAATGCCTGCGGCAGATCGCAGGCCGAATCGACCACGATTCCAATTCTCATTGACTTCCCCTCTCTCTAGTGGGGGAATGATAACCAGCGGCACCGCAGCTTGATAGCTGCCGGCTCAGCCCACCTTGCGGCAGAAGTCGCGCAGCATCCCCGCCGTCGCTCCCCAGATGCGCTGCCCCCCGTAGTTGACCTCGAAAAACGGCACGTTGAAGCCCTCACGACTCAAGATTTTCGACTGGTACTGCTCGCTGTCGAGCAGCACCGCCAAGGGCACCTCGAAAATCTCGGCAACCTCGCCGGCGTCGAACACGAACTGCTCCGGCGGCTGTACCAGCGCCACCACCGGCGTCACCCGGTAGCGGGTGGTGGTCGGGTAATCGTCGAGATAGCCGATGATCTCCGCGCTGGCCGGCGACAGGCCCACTTCCTCCTGTGCCTCGCGCAGCGCACAGGCGGCGAAACTCAGGTCTTCGGGGTCGCGCCGCCCGCCGGGGAAACTCACCTGCCCCTTGTGATTGCGCAGGGTGTCGGCGCGGCGGGTGAGCAGCACGCTGAAGCCTTCCGGTCGCGTCAGGATCGGCACCAGTACTGCCGCCTCGCGCAGATTGACCAGCAGCGGCTTGAGTGCCATCTGTACCAGCTTCGGCCACTCGAGATCAACCAGCCGGCGCTCCTGCTCGCTGGTGCCTTTCAGGGCTGCGCGCAGGCGCGCTTCGACTGCGGCACTCACGCCAGCCCGCGCGCGAGATCGGCGGTGATGTCCTCGAAGTCCTCCAGGCCCACCGCGACTCGCACCAGGCTTTCGGTGATGCCGGCAGCAGCCCGGGCTTCCGGCGTGATGCGGCCGTGGGTGGTGGTCGCCGGATGAGTGATGGTGGTGCGGGTATCGCCGAGGTTGGCGGTGATCGAGCACAGCCGGGTGGCGTCGATCAGTCTCCAGGCGCCAGCGCGGCCACCTTCGACCTCGAAGCTCACCACCCCGCCAAAGCCGCTCTGCTGGGACTTGGCCAGCGCATGGCCGGGGTGCGTGGGCAGACCGGCGTAGAACACCCGCTGCACCCGGGGTTGCGCCTGCAGCCACTCCGCCAGCTTCTGCGCCGATGCGTTGTGGGCACGCATGCGCACCGCCAGGGTTTCAAGACCCTTCAGAAACACCCAGGCATTGAACGGACTCATGCAGGGGCCGGCACTGCGCATGAAGGCGAGCACGTCCTTGCCGACTTTCTGCGCATCGCCGATCACCGCACCGCCAACGCAGCGGCCCTGCCCGTCCAGGTACTTGGTGGCGGAGTGGATGACGAAATCCGCACCCAGCTTGAGCGGCTGCTGCAGCACCGGCGTCAGGAAGCAGTTGTCGACCGCCAGCCACGCCCCATGTGCATGGGCGAGATCGGACAGCGCGCGGATGTCGGCGATCTCGGCCAGCGGATTGCTGGGCGTCTCCACGAACAGCAGCCTGGTCTGCGGCGTCAGGGCCGCTTTCCAGGCCGCGACATCCGCCAGCTCGACATAGCCGACGGTGACACCGAAGCGCGCCAGGATGTTGTTGAACAGATTGATGGTGGCGCCGAACACGCTCTTCGACACCAGCAGGTGGTCGCCGGCTTTCAGCACCGACATGCACAGCGTCAGGATCGCCGCCATGCCGCTGGCGGTGGCGACACAGCTTTCTCCTCCCTCCATGGCCGCCAGCCGCTTTTCAAAGGCCTGCACGGTGGGATTGGTGAAGCGCGAATAGACGTTGCCGGGTTCTTCGCCTGCGAACACCTTGGCCGCGTGGGCTGCGGAGCGGTGCACGAAGGATGAGGTGGGATGGATGGCTGCCGAGTGCTCGCCATCGTGGCGGGCAGGCTCGTAGGCGCGAATGCCCAGCGTCGCGAAGCCCCAGCTGTCGTCGAACTCGTGCATCGGGTTAGGCCGCGTGCAGATCGAGCGAGGTCGCCGAGGCACGGCTGCGCGCTTCTTTCGCCGCATCGTTGCGGAACAGCTCGAGCTGGCTCAGATATTTGGCGTCGACATCCTGGGTGACGTATTCGCCGGTGAACACCGAGCAGTCGAACTTCTCGATGTTGGCGTCCTTGTGCTTCACCGCATCGATCAGGTCCTCGAGGTCCTGGAAGATCAGCTTGTCAGCACCCAGCAGCACCCGCAGTTGCTCTTCAGTGCGGCCGTGGGCTACCAGCTCATGCACCGAGGGCATGTCGATGCCATAGACATTGGGGAAGCGCACCGGCGGCGCGGCGGAGGCGAAATAGACATTCTTCGCGCCGCAGTCACGCGCCATCTGGATGATCTCCTGGCTGGTGGTGCCGCGGACGATCGAGTCGTCGACCAGCAACACGTTCTTGCCACGGAACTCGACATCCACCGGGTTGAGCTTCTGGCGCACACTTTTCTTGCGCTGCGCCTGGCCGGGCATCAGGAAGGTGCGTCCGATGTAGCGGTTTTTGATATAGCCCTCGCGGTACGGCACGCCCAGCACCTGTGCGAGTTCCGATGCCGGCACCCGCGAGGTATCCGGAATCGGGATGACCACGTCGATCTCGTGATTTGGCCAGTCGCGCTGGATTTTTTCCGCCAGCTTCACGCCCATGCGCAGGCGCGCCTTGTGGACCGAGATGTTGTTCATCATCGAATCCGGCCGCGCCATGTAGACGTACTCGAAGATGCACGGCGAGTACTGCGGATGCGCTGCGCACTGGCGCCGGTGCAGCTTGCCGTCGAGGGTGAGCAGCACCGCCTCGCCCGGCTCGATGTCGCCCAGCACCTCGAAGCCCAGCGCGTCCAGCGCCACACTCTCGGAGGCGATCAGGTAATCCGGCCCGTTGATGCCGTTGCGGCGGCCGACCACCACCGGGCGGATGCCGTTGGGGTCGCGGAAACCGACCACGCCATAGCCGGTGATCATCGCCACGCAGGCATAGGCACCGCGGATGCGGCGATGCACGCGGGCGACGGTCTCGAAAATGTCTTCCGGCTTCAGCCTGAGCTTGCCGATCTGCGAGAGCTCATGGGCGAAGACATTGAGCAGGACCTCGGAGTCGGACTCGGTGTTGAGGTGCCGGCGGTCTTCCTCGAACAGGCTCTGCTTGAGGTCTTCGGTATTGGTGAGATTGCCGTTGTGCGCCAGCGACACGCCGAACGGCATGTTGGTATAGAACGGCTGCGCCTCGGCGCTGGTGGTGCAGCCGGCCGTCGGGTAACGCACATGGCCGATGCCCATGTTGCCGCGCAGCGCACTCATGTGCTCGTCGGCAGCGAACACATCGCGCACCAGGCCGTTGTCCTTGCGCAGGTGCAGGCGGTCGCCATCGGCGGTGATGATCCCAGCCGCATCCTGGCCGCGGTGCTGGAGCATGGTCAGCGCGTCAAACAGATCCTGATTGACGGGCGATTTTGAAACGAGGCCGGCGATGCCACACATGGGTCAGGGTCGTCCAGAGGGTTGTTTGGAAGAAGTCGGCGTATCGGATGATGATGGGGACTCCAGCACCCGAATCCAGCGCGGCGGCACGGCGGCCTTGAGGATATCGGCCATCCACTCCAACTTCGGGATCAGTGCGGACTGCTGCCACCAGGGATCCTGCCGCGCTGCAGTGGTGCCTGCCGCCCACAGCAGGGCGGCAATCAGCACCAGGCCGCGCAACAGGCCGAAGCCGGCACCGAGCGTGCGATCCGCAGATGCCAGAGCGCCGTCACGGATCACCCGGCCGATGAAAAAAGTCAGCAGCGAGGTCAGCAGCAGCACGATCAGGAACAGGCCGCCAAATGCTGCCGCCCTGCGCACCGAGGGGGTGGTGATATAGGGCGTCAGCCATTCCGCAGCCTGGTGGGTGAACGTGAAAGCCACCCAGAACGCCAGCACCCAGCCCAGCGCGCCCAGCACTTCGCGCGTGAAGCCGCGCATCAGGCCGATCAGAATCGACACCGCAAACACTGCGAGAATCACGTAGTCGGCCCAGTTCATCTTTGTGTGCGTGTCCGCAGCGAACAGGGCCGCATTTTATCTCTTGGCGCAAAATGGCGACGAACTAAATTGCACCCCATGACTCTACTGCCTTGATCCCCGATCCGACCTGACCGCCTCTTTCCGTGCGCCTACTCCAACTTCCGGCTTCGCTGACCTCCGCGCTCGCGGTACTGCTGCTAACCGCAGCTGCCGCAGCCAGCGCGCAATCCGGTTCGGGCCTCGCCGTCGAGCTGCCCGAACTGGGCGAGCCGGCCGACCTGACGCTGTCTCCGGCGCAGGAGGCGAAGATCGGTGACGAAGTGGCATCAGAGTTGTACCGGGGCAACTACCAGCTCGATGATGTCGAGCTAGGCGACTACATCAACTCGATGGGCTGGAAGCTCGCCGCCAAGGGCTCGGTGACGCCGCCCAGGTTCCGCTTCTTCGTGCTGGGCGATCCCCGCATCAACGCCTTCGCGGTGCCGGGCGGCGTCATCGGCGTCAACGCCGGCCTGCTGCTGTATGCCGATGACGAGAGCGAGCTGGCGGGCGTGATCGGCCACGAACAGGCCCACGTCACCCAGCGCCATCTGGCGCGCACCGCCAACGACACCAGCGCCGCCAACCTCGCCACCTGGGCCGCGATCCTGGCGGCCATCATTGCCGGCTCGGCAAACCCGGATGTGGTGCTGGGGGCTCTCGCCATCGGCCAGTCGGTCAACTACCAGCGTGAGGTCAACTACACCCGCGCGCATGAGCAGGAAGCCGACCGCATCGGCATCCAGACCATGGCCGCCGCCGGTTACGACCCGGAAGGCATGGCCAGCTTCTTCGGCAAGCTGGAGCAGCAGTCACGGCTCTACAACTCCCAGCTGCCCGACATCCTGCGCACCCATCCGGTCAACACCAGCCGCATTTCCGAAGCACGTGCACGCGCTGCACAGCTGCCCAAAGTCAGCCGCAGGTCCAATCCGGAATTCGCGCTGATGAAGGCACGTACCATCGTACTGATGGCCAGCACCCCGACGGCGGCCGTCGATGAAATGGGCCTGCGGCTGCGTGCCGGCGACAAGTCCGGCGGCGAGCAGTACGGCTATGCCTTTGCCCTGTTCAATGCCGGACGCGCTGCCGAGGCCATCCAGGCACTGGCGCCGGCGCTGCTCAGCCAGCCGCGGCAGCTGAACGTCAATCTGCTGCAGGCCCAGCTGCTGATGGCCACCGGCAGGCAGGCCGAGGCGCTGGCGCTGTTCGAGAAGACCAGCCGTCTCAATCCACGTTCTTCACCCGCAGTCATCCTGCATGCAAGGGCCTTGCTGGAGGCGAAAAAGCCCCTGGAAGCGCGACAACTCATGCTCGCCCATGACCCCGCGCACGGCGAACTGCCGGAGCTGCATCAGCTGCTGTCAGAAGCCAGCAGCCAGCTGAACAACGTCGGCGATGCGCAGTTCGAGATGTCCAACTACGAACTCGCGCGTGGCGACCTGCGCGCCGCACTGACCCAGGTCGATGCGGGCTTGAGGCTCGCCAGCATCTCGGATCAGGAGCGGCTGCGGCTGCAATCGCAGCGCGAGCAGCTGATCGGACGCATCCCCCGGCGGGTGCTGGCCGATCTGGCTCGCGACCAGCGGCGGCTGGGCTTGTCCCCGTAGCAAGCCTGCCGCCTTGATTGGCGGCGCTGCTTCAGGTCACTTTCGCGCGTTTGATGGCATAGCTCATCAAGCCCGGCAGGTAACGCTTGAGGCGCACGAACAGGGCTTCCTTGGCGCCGATCAGCACCTCTTCCCGGTCGGTTGTCACTGCGGCCCATATCTGGCGCGCGCATTCGGCCGGCTCCATGCCGCCTAACTGGCCTGAGTCCATCAGGCCATGCGTACCGCCGTCGCCAGTGATGGCATTGAGCGAAACGTTGGTCTTGATGAAACCCGGGCAGATCAGCGTCACTTTCACCCCCTCGCGCCAGACCTCGGCACGCAGGGCGTCGTAAAAGCCATGCAGTGCGTGCTTGGCCGCCGCATAGCCCGAGCGCAGCGGGGTGCCGACGTAGCCGACGACGCTGGAGATGGTGACGATATGACCACCGCGGTTGGCGACCATGCCTGGCAGCAGCGCCTTGGTGAGCGCCACGCAGGCGAAAAAATCCAGCTCGAAGATGCGGCGGTAGACCGCCATCTCGGTCTGCAGCACCGTGCCGCGCTGGCTGATGCCTGCGTTGTTGACCAGGATGTCGACGGGACCGAAGAAGCTGGCCGCCTTGCTGATCGCGTCTTCTGCGTCGAAGTCGGTGAGGTCGAGCGGCAGCACCGCCACCTGCTGCGGATTCGCACAGGCGTTTTTCACCCGCTGCAGCTCGGTCTCGCGGCGGGCACTGAGCACCAGCTTGGCACCCCCGGCCGACGCCGCCATCGCCAGTGCCTCACCGATGCCGCTGCTGGCGCCGGTGATCCACACCACTTTGTCTTTGAGCTGCGTCATGTTGCTGCCTGATGAGAACCTTAGGGCGATGAGTCTAAGCCCTGCCTCGACGCGCCCGCAGAAGTGCAAGCAGATACAGCGCACCGCAGACGCCGCCGGCAAAGATCAGCGCCTTGGAAAGCGGCGAGTGAAAGGTATAGAGCGCGTGCCCGGACAGGCGCAGGTGCAGTCCGACATGGACGATGAGAAAACTCATCAAGGCTAGCCGCGAGCCTTCGCGCAAGTTCGATTGAGGGTGGTGCGTGAGCCAGACCAGCAGCGCGAACAGCGGCACGTGGATAGCGGTGAATACGTCGGCGGCGATTGCTTCCGGCAGTGTGCGCAGCACATACAGCAGACGCCATTCGTGCTGGCTAACGGCATCCAGCTCGTGCGTCGCGATGAAGCCAAGTCCGAGCAGAAACCAGAGATTTTTCATGTCTGCGCCAACCATCGGGAGGGGCACCTAACATAAAGCCCGCTGGTGCGATGCACGCCAGCGGGCTTTACCTGAGAGGTCATCAGGTGGAGAAGAAACTACTTCTCCAGCGACTCGCTCCACTTGCCCTGCGCCGCCAGGCCGTTCATTTTCGCGCGGTGCAGATGGGCGGCCTTGCCGGCCTCAACATTGCTGCCACCCCAGGCCTTGAGTGCCGCAGCCTGCAGCGCACGGCCGTAGCTGAAGGTCAGGCCCCAGGTGAAGCCACCGATCCGGTTCATCGCATCGAGATGCGCGGTCGCCAGCACGTCGCTCTGGCCACCGGAGAGGAAGGCGATGCCCGGCACCGCAATCGGCACCCGGCGCTTCAGCACCCTGAGGGTCGCCTCGGCAACTTCCTGCACGCTGTTCTGGTCGGCGCACTGGATGCCGGGCAGCACCATGTTGGGTTTCAGGATCATGCCTTCGAGCAGCACATTCTGGGCATTCAGTTCGCCGAACACGGCATCGAGTACCACGTCGGTGACTTCCTCGCAGACCTCGATCGAGTTGTCGCCATCCATCAGCACTTCCGGCTCGACGATCGGCACGATGCCGGCCTCCTGACAGAGCACAGCGTAGCGTGCCAGTGCGTGGGCGTTGACGTGCAGGGCGTAGTCGCTGGGGGCCTCGTCATTGATGGTGATCACCGCACGCCACTTGGCGAAGCGGGCACCGGCTGCGTGGTACTTGGCCAGCCGCTCGCGCAGGCCATCGAGACCCTCGGTGATGGTTTCTTCCAGCCCGCCGCCGGCCAGCGGCTGCACGCCCTTGTCCACTTTGATGCCGGGAATCACGCCTTTGGAGGCGAGCAGCTGGGCAAAGGTGGGGCCTGCCAACGACTTCTGGAACAGGGTTTCCTCGAACAGGATGACGCCGGAGGTGTGCTGCTCGAACCCGGCCGTGGTGAACAGCATGTCGCGATAGATCTGGCGATTGGCCTCGGTGTTATCCACCCCGATCTTGTCGAACCGCTTCTTGATGGTGCCGGTGGATTCGTCAGCAGCAAGGATGCCCTTGCCTTTGGCAACCATCGCCAGGGCGGTATCGACGAGGACTTTTTCGTTCATGAGATCAGTTCGCAAGTGGTGAAGGAAGAGGTACGGGCGTCATTTTAGTGAGTGGCGCGCCGGCTTGTCAGTCGGCACCACCGAATCAGCCGAGCACGGCTGGACCGCAGCCCCTTGAATCGGGACGTTCAAGGCCGTCCGCGTTGATCGCGCCTGACCTTGAACCAGGCCGCATACAGCGAGGGCAGGAAAGTCATGGTCAGCAGGGTCGCGACGAACAGTCCCCCCATCAGGGCTATGGCTGCCGGCCCGTAGAAGACGCTGCGGGTGAGCGGGATCAGCGCCAGGATCGCCGCAGCGGCCGTGAGCATGATCGGCCGCGCCCGGCGCACTGCGGATTCGACGATGGCGGTCCAGGGGTCATGCCCGGCGTTGATGTCCTGCTCGATCTGATCGACCAGGATCACCGCGTTGCGCATGATGATGCCGGCCAGCGCGATGACGCCCAGCAGCGCCACGAAGCCGAACGGCGTCTGGGTGACGAGCAGCGCGAACGCCGCGCCGATCACCCCCAGCGGTGCGGTGAGGAACACCAGCAGGGTGCGGCCGAAGTGCTGCAACTGGATCATCAGCAGCAACAGGATCAGCACCAGCATCTTCGGCATTTCGGCGTTGATGGAATCGTTGGCGACCTTGCTCGCCTCCAGCGGCCCGGCGATGCCGATGCTGTAACCGACCGGCAGGCGCGACTTGATCTCGCCCAAACGCGCGTCGATGGCCATCGAGACATCCGGCGACTGCATGCCAGGAGTGACTTCACTCTGGATGGTGATCGCCCACTGCCGGTCGCGCCGCCAGAGCACGCCGGGCTCGAAGCTGGGAGTGGCCTTGCCGAACTGCGAGAACGGCACCGACTGGCCGCTGATGGTCGGCATGTAGGCGTCTTTCAGGCTGCCGAGATTGTCGCGCTCCACCAGCGGTTGGCGGGCGACGATCTGGATGTCGCGGGTGCGCTCGCGGTAGTTGCCGATCGGGGTGCCGGACAGGATGGTGTTGCCCGCACCGCGCACGTCATTGCTGCTGATGCCGAGCAGCCTGAGCTTTTCCTGGTCGGCGTCGATGTTCATCGTCGCAATCGGCTCATGCCAGTTGTCGTGGACGTTGTGGGTGTCCGGATTGGCGCGCACCACCGCCTTCACTTCCTCGGTGAACTGCCGCACCACGGTGGGATCAGGCCCCTGCACCCGGAACTGCACCGGCCAGCCGGTGGGCGGGCCATTGGGCAGGCGGTCGATCTTGCCGCGTACTTCCGGGAAATCCTCAGCCAGCCAGCCGGTGATGCGCTGCTTGAGCGCCTCGCGACCCTCGAGGTCTTTCGACAGCACCATGAACTGCGCGAAATTGGTGTGGTTCAACTGCTGGTCGAGCGGCAGGAAGAAACGCGGCGAGCCGACGCCGACATAGGCGACGTAATCGACCACGCCCTCATCCTTGGCGAGCTTCGCTTCCATGCGCTTGACGATGTTCTCGCTGGCGGCATAGCTGCTGCCTTCCGGCAGCCAGAGATCGACCAGCAGTTCGAGCCGGGTGGAGTCCGGGAAGAACTGCTTGGGGATGAACTTGAAGCTGGCGATGCCCGCCACGAACAGCACCAGCGTGAACACGATCATCACCCAGCGGCAGCGCACGCACCAGTCGATGAGGGCACGCAGGCGGCGGTAGTTCGGGGTGTCGTAGAGCTCGTGCTGCTGGCCTTCGGGCAGCTTGTGTTCCTTCAGCAGGTGATAGCCGATGTAGGGCGTGACGTAGACCGAAGCCAGCCAGGACACCATCAGCGCGATGCCGATCACCTGGAACATGGTGGTGACGTACTCGCCCGACGAGGACTTGGCGATGCCCACCGGCAGAAAACCCACCGCCGTGATGATGGTGCCGGTGAGCATCGGGAACGCCGTCGAGCTGTAGGCGAAGCTCGCCGCCTTCAGCTTGTCGTAGCCCTCCTCGAGCTTTCGCGCCATCATCTCCACCGAGATCATGGCGTCGTCCACCAACAGGCCCAGAGCCAGCACCAGCGCGCCCAGCGAGATCTTCTGCAGCTGGATGCCCAGCATGTCCATGATCAGGAAGGTGACCGCCAGCACCAGCGGAATGGTGAGCGCAACCACGAAGCCGGTGCGCAGGCCGAGCGACAGAAAACTCACGCCCATGACGATGATCACCGCCTCGACCAGCGAGCGCACGAAGCCGCCCACGGCCTGATCCACCACCTTTGGCTGGTCGGTGAACTGCCTGATCTCGATGCCGACCGGAAACGCGCTCTTCAGCTGCGCGGTCGCGATCTCCAGGCCCTTGCCGACGTGCAGCACATTGGCGTCGTTGCGCATCACGATGCCGATCGCGATCGCCTCCTTGCCCTGATGCCTGATCTTGCTGCGCGGCGGGTCCTCGTAGCCGCGGGTGACGGTGGCGAAGTCGCCGATGCGGATGCTCTGCTCACCGGCACGGATGCGGGTGTTCTCGATATCCTGCACCGAGTCGTAATGCCCGGCCACGCGCACGAAGATGGCCTGGTCGGCGGTGTTAAGAACTCCGGCAGGCGTCATGGTGTTGTAGCCCGCCAGTGCGGCTTGCAGCTGCTGGAAGCTGATGCCGAGCTGGGCGAACTTGCGGTAGCTGAACTCGACGAAAATCTTCTCGTCCTGGGCGCCGAGAATCTCCACTTTTTCGACACCCGGTACCCGCAGGTAGCCGCTGCGCGCCTGATCGACATAATCGCGCAGCTCGCCATAGCTGAAACCATCGGCAGTGAACGAATACATGGCGATGTAGGTGTCGCCAAACTCGTCGTTGAAAAACGGGCCGATGAGATTGGCGGGCAGGCTGCTGCGCACGTCGCCGACTTTCTTACGCACCTGGTACCAGATGTTGCGCACCTCTTTCACCGGCGTGTCTTCGCGCAGAAACACCAGTACCGCCGCCTCGCCGGGCTTGGAGTAGCTCTGCAGCTTGTCGAGAAACGGGGTTTCCTGCAGCTTGGCCTCGAGCGGATCGACCACCTGGGTGGCCATTTCCGCTGCGGTGGCGCCGGGCCAGTAGGTGCGCACCACCATCACCCGGAAGGTGAAATCGGGGTCTTCCTTCTGCCCCAGTTTCAGGTACGAGAGCACACCCGCCAGCATCAGCAGCACGATCATGAAGCGGGTGAAATTGCCGTGCTCGATGGCCCAGCGGGAAAGATTGAAACCGGCCCTGCCGTGCTCTGGGGTCTCCATGGGCGGCTCCGCGCTAGCCTGCCGTGGGTGATGGCGTGGCGGCAGGCGCAGCAGCCGGTGGCGGCGCGCCCAGCAGCCTCACTTTCTGCCCTTCGCGCAGGTAGGCTGCACCGGCCGTCACCACCACATCACCGGCTTTCAGGCCGGCCGAGGCCAGAATCTGGTTGCCTTCGACCCCGGCAAACCGCACTTCGCGAAACTGCACCAGCGAGGTTCCGGGCTGCACCAGCCAGACCCCGGCCTTGCCCTGCTGGCTGACCATGGCAGGCGCCGGGAGGTGAATCGAATCCGGCAGGTCCGGCTGCGGGATGGTCACCGATGCCGTCATCCGCAGCTTCATCGCCGCTGGCGCCTGCGGCACTGACACGCGCACCGCGTAGGTGCGGGTCAGCGGGTCGGCAGCGGACGAGAGTTCGCGGATCACGCCCGGGTAGATCTTGTCGTCTGCTGCCCACAGCGACACCGTTACCGCCATGCCTTCGCGTACCGAATTGACACGGTCCTCCGGAATCGCCGCCGCGATCTCGATCGCGCCGGCGCGCGCCAGTTGCACCACCGGCTGGCCAGCGGCGACCACCTGGCCGGACTCCGCCAGCACGGCGGTCACCACGCCATCGGCGTCGGCGGTCAGCGTCGAATAGCTGGCCTGGTTGGCGATCTGCTGGCGCTGCGCCGCGGCTGCCTGGAGCTGGGCCTTGGCTGCCTCGAACTGGCTGCTGTAGCGATCCAGCTCGCCCTGGCTGGCATAGCCCTTGGCGAACAGCCCGCGCACCCGCTCGAGATCGTTGCCGGCGACCTTGAACTGCGCCTGTGCGGCCGCCACCTGTGCCATCGCGGCGGCATCACCCAGCTGCAAATCGCCCGGGTCCAGTCTGGCCAGCACCTGCCCCGCCCTGACGGTTTCGCCGACATCCACCTGCCGCGACACCAGCTTGCCACCGACCCGAAACGCCAGCGTCGAGTCATAGCGGGCACGCACTTCACCGGCGTAGGTATTGGTGGCGGTGGTCGGTGTGGCGCCGACGGTGAGCGTGCGCACCGGCCGAATCTCCTCCACCGGCGCCAGCGCCGGTTTGCAGGCCGCCAGCAGCCCCAAAGTTGCCAGGAAAACCGCTGCCGCCGCTGTCTTGTCGATGCCCATGCCCCGTTCCTCCGATGCCAGCACGCGCGTGCTGATGGTGCTGATTAAAGATGACGCTTTCCAACAATCGTCACGATATTTCGCAAAAAGAGATCAAGCCCTGAGTGCCGCCACCAGGAATTCGCCCATCAGCACGGCCTGCCGCTTCTGGTCCTTGGCAAAGTTCTCGGCCACCAGCTGCGGGTGGCAGAACGGGATCATGGCGTTGTGGAAACAGGCTGACACGGCGTCGAGATCGCGCTTTGCAAACTCGCCGTTGCGCATTCCCTCTTCGATCAGGCTGCGGGTCAGCGCACGGTTGCGCTGGATGTGCGCCTCGATCACACCCCACTGTTCGTCCATCGCCTTGGCACACAGCTCATGCACGCTGGATTCGTGCAGATACCGCTCCAATGCAAAGCCGTGCATTTCCAGCAGGATCTTGCGCAGGCGGTCGGCCACCGGCCGCTGCTCGGCCGCGATGGCCTGGGCGCGGGCCTCGGCCTCGGCCAGCAGCACCTCGGTGATCGCCTCGTTGACCGCTGCCTTGCTCTCGAAAAAACGATAGACATTGGCCGGTGACATGCCGCAGTCGCGGGCGATGTCGGCGACCGTGGTGCGGGCGTAGCCGTGGGCGCGAAAAAGCTTCTCGGCGACCCCCAGGAGCTGGGCCCGGACTTCTGGCTGGGTAAGGGAGGCGCTGCGCATGTGACGAATATTATTTTTCGTCAGCCGACAGCACAATGGCCGTTGGTCAGTCAGCGCGGCACACTAGTCGTCATATCAACCAAGGAGATCAGACAGTGGACTTCGAGCCCAGTGCCAGAAGCAGGGACATCGTCAAGCGGGTGCGGCACTTCATCCGCGAGTACGTCATGCCCATCGAGAAACAGCACTGGGACGGCATCCACGCCGCCAATCCCGGCGGCGACTGGACCCAATGGCAAATCCCCGACCATGTCGAGACGCTCAAGGCCAAGGCGAAAGCCGAGGGATTGTGGAATTTGTTTCTGCCCGACCCGGCACTGGGCGGCGGCCTGTCGGTGCTCGAATACGCGCCGGTGGCGGAGGAAACCGGCCGCAGCCTGATGGCACCGGAGCTGTTCAACTGCAACGCCCCCGACACCGGCAACATGGAAGTGCTGTGGAAATACGGCACCGCCGAGCAGAAGGCCGAATGGCTGACACCGCTGCTGGCGGGCGAGATTCGCAGCGTGTTCTTCATGACCGAGCCGGACGTGGCCTCTTCGGATGCCACCAACATGCAGGCCACTGCCCTGATCGACGGCGATCACGTCGTCATCAATGGCAAGAAGTGGTGGTCGAGCGGCGTCGGCGATCCGCGCTGCAAGATCGGCATTTTCATGGGCCTCACCCCTAACGAGAGGCTCGGCCGTCACAGCCAGCACACGATGGTGCTGGTGCCGCTGGACACGCCGGGAGTGGAGATCAAGCGGATGTTGCCGGTGTTCGGCGACTACGATGCCCCGCATGGCCATGGCGAGGTACATTTCAACAATGTGCGGGTGCCGGCCGGCAACATCATCGCCGGTGCTGGCAGGGGCTTCGAGATCGCCCAGGGTCGGCTGGGGCCGGGCCGCATCCACCACTGCATGCGCTGC
Organism: Stagnimonas sp.; assembly: GCA_046598075.1. Lineage (GTDB taxonomy): Bacteria > Pseudomonadota > Gammaproteobacteria > Nevskiales > Nevskiaceae > Stagnimonas. The sequence goes on along the minus strand of JBKJJE010000053.1, from coordinate 35,727 downwards.
ATCGGCGCCGCCGAACAGGCGCTGGACCTGATGATCCATCGCGGCATGAGCCGCACCGCATTCGGCAAGCCGCTGCTGAGCTTAGGCGGCAACCGCGAGCGTATCGCCGAAGCGCGCATCGCCATCGACCAGGCCCGGCTGCTGACGCTCTATGCGGCCTGGAAGATCGACAAGGTCGGCGCCATCCCCGCCATGACCGAGATCAGTGCGATCAAGGTGGTGGCTCCCAATGTCTTGCAGATGGTTGTGGACATGGCCATGCAGATCCACGGCGGCATGGGCATGTCGCGCGATACCGTGCTGACCGGCTTCTTTGCCCAGGCCCGCAGCCTGCGACTGGCCGACGGCCCGGATGAGGTCCACAAGGGCGTGATTGCCCGCATCGAGCTGGCCAAGCGCGGTTACGGCAAATAGTGGGCACCATCTATCTGGTGCGCCACGGTCAGGCCAGTTTCGGCAGCAGCAACTACGACCAGCTCAGTCCGCTCGGTTTCGAGCAGGCCCGGGTGGTGGGCGAGCATTTGAAATCGCGCATCGGCCCGGTGGACGTGGTGGCGCAGGGCAGCATGCGCCGCCACCGGGAAACCGCGCAGACCTGCCTGGCGGCCATGGGGCTGGAGGCGCCAGTGACGGAGGATGCCGGCTTCAACGAATACGGCTTCGAGGCGATCATCACCGCCCACACGCCGCGCTACGCCGACCGCAGCGTCATGCAGGGCGAGCTGGCCCAGTCCGGCGACCACAAAAAAGCCTTCCAGACGCTGTTCGAGGCCGCCATCGCGCGCTGGACAGGCGGCGAATACGATCACGAGTACGAGGAGTGCTGGCCCCGCTTCAGCAGCCGTTGCGGCAGTGCGCTGGATACTCTCATCCAGAACCTCGGGCCTTCAAGGACGGCACTGGTGTTCACCTCCGGCGGCTACATCAGCGTCACCGTGCAGCGGCTGCTGGGCCTCAACGCGCAACAGGCTTTCGCCTTCAACTGGAACATCGCCAACGCCAGCGTCACCAAGCTGCTGTATGGCGCCCGCGGCGTATCGCTGCAGAGCTTCAACGAGCACGGGCATCTGGAAACAAGGGACGGGAGGCTGCTGACTTTTCGCTGATCTTTATGTTCGGTAGCGAACATACAAAAGGTTTTTGGGCACTTAAAATCCTGTCCATCGCTCAAAACCTTGGCTATGGTAATCTTGATCACCGGCCTGTTCAGGAGACTCTGATTGGCCACCGCACCACAGCCCCGGAAGAACCAGCTGCTCGCCGCCTTGCCGGAAGCAGAGTGGCTGCGCTGGGTGCCGCACATGGAACTGGTGGACATGCCCTTGGGCCATGTGCTGTATGAGTCCGGCAGCACCCTGAGCCATGTCTACTTCCCCACCACCGCCATCGTCTCGCTGCTTTACGTGATGGAAAACGGCGCCTCGGCAGAGATCGCCGTGGTTGGCAACGAGGGCCTGGTCGGCATCTCGCTGTTCATGGGTGGCGGGTCCACCCCCAGCCGTGCCGTGGTGCAGAGTGCCGGCCGCGGGTACCGCCTCGCGGCGCAGGTTCTCAAGGACGAGTTCAGCCGCAACGGGCCGGTGTTGCACCTCTTGCTGCGCTACACCCAGGCGCTGATCACCCAGATGGCGCAGACCGCAGTCTGCAATCGTCATCACGGACTCGACCAGCAGCTTTGCCGCTGGCTGCTGCTGAGCCTCGATAGGCTGGACGGCGACGAGCTGGTGATGACCCAGGAGCTGATCGCCAACATGCTCGGCGTACGCCGTGAAGGTGTGACCGAAGCCGCCCTCAAGCTTCAGGAACGCGGCCTGATCCGCTATGCGCGGGGCCGCATCACCGTGCTCGACCGCAAGGGGCTGGAAAAGCGCACCTGCGAGTGCTACGCGGTGGTCAAGACCGAATACGACAGGCTGCTGCCGTCAAAGCAAGCGAAATAGAAAGTAAATATTGGCCTCGCTATGTGTGCTGGCAGACAGAGCCGGCTCGGCGTAGTTCACACTCTCGGATTCCCCCGTCACCCGACGCGGTCGTTCACCCCGGAGAGTTTGCGTCAATACCCCCGAGAATCACCTGATTGCCCTGCTGCCACGTAAGGATCGCCAGCGCCTGCTGGCTCTCTGCGAACCCGTGCAACTGCAACTGGCACAAGTACTGTGGGACGCCGGCGATACCGCCCGCCATGTGTATTTCCCCACCGACAGCTATATCTCGCTGGTCACCCGCGTCGATGGTCACCCTGGTGTCGAGGTCGGCATGGTCGGCCGTGAAGGACTGCTAGGCGTGCAGCTGGCGCTGGGGGTATCCACCGCGCCCATCCAGGCGCTGGTGCAAGGTCCGGGCAGCGCCTGGCGTATCAGTGCTGCCGCCTTCCGCCGTGAACTCGCCAGCAGCCCGGTGCTGCAGAAAGTGCTGAACCGCTACGTCTGCGTGCTGATGGCCCAGCTCGCCACCTCGGCGGCGTGCCTGCGCTTTCACGTCGTCGGGCAGCGTCTCTCGCGCTGGCTGCTGATGAGCCAGGATCGCGCCGACAGCGACCACTTCCACATGACCCAGGAGTTTCTCGCCACCATGCTGGGCGTGCGCCGGGTTGGCATCACCAGCGCCGCCAGCATCCTGCAGCGCGGCGGGCTGATCGAATACCGGCGCGGTGAGCTCGAAGTGCTGGACCGCAAGGGGCTGGAAGCCGCCGCCTGCAGCTGCTACGCCGCAGACCGGCTGAACTACTTGAATACCCTGGGCTGACCAACGCAGCCGGGCACAGCACCCGACCAGATCCGTGGCAGCCCGCCCTAATCGAGACCAGTCATCAGGGTCTCGTGAAGCCGGCGCACGCCATCGACACACTGGCTGAGCTGCACTTCAATGCTCTCGCTGTAGGCCAGCACCTCATCGGCATGCAGCAGCACTGAACTTCTGGCCATTTTTTTCCGAATGCGCAGATTGGCCTTGCTCAGCCTGCCCAGGCAAGCCTCGATATCGCCCCGCACGGCATGGCTGCGCTCCAATGCGCTGGTCACCGGCGGTGGCGGCGAATCGTCGCCGCAGCGAGACGCGGCTTCAGCCACCCTGATGCCCGCCGTCGCGACATGTTTCCTGAAACCTCGAGGGGCTGGTGGCCGACATTGTCCGTATTCGCTAGGTTGAAAACTGTTCGGCAGATTGGCGCGAGACCACATCCTGCACCGAGCGGCTGGGCAGACTGAAACCACCCGGCGCTTCCGGCCTGAATTGGGAAGATCCGAAATCCAGCAGGGCGTCGATGCGCTCGATGCTGATGTCGGGTGCGCACTCCTCCGATTCCGTATGGCGATGGCCCTGCCCGGCGAACACGGTGGTGAGTCGCGAACCCATCACCCGCTTCATGGCCGACAGCAGTGACGGCTGGTCGTCAACCATCACGTAATGAGCAGCCGGGTAACGCTGCTGCACCAGATCAAGTGCGTGCCGTTTGTGCTGGGCGATCAGTACCCGCCCCGCCACCGCATCCCAGATCCCCGAGCGTTTCACCTTGTGCGGCTGATAGACCATGTCGCCACTGGTAAGCACCACCGGCAGGCCGAAGGCACCGAGGTGGGCAATGACGTGCAGGGCGCGCGGAAACAGCCGCTGCGCAAACGGGTAGTCGAGCAGGAACGCGGACAGCTGCGGCAGTGCCGGATCGCCGTCGCGTCCGGCGCGAAACGCCTGCACGGTCCCGAGTGGGTCGACATAGCCCAGGCGTTCCTGCAAGGCGGCGTGCAGCGCCCAGAACTGCTGGCGTCCGGCACTGCCGAAATCCTGTTCCAGCCGCGCGCTCAAGTCTTGCTTGAAGCGGTCGCTGTCCAGCAGGGTGTTGTCGACTTCCAGCAGAAACACCATGCGGTCGGCAGCATTCATTCTGGCTTGGGCCTGTGCTGCCTATCCAGTTCGCCAGGCCGGAAAAATGCAGCGAGGGCTGAACAACTCATTTAGTCTCTTGGCTGCCGCGCCGAACCGCGACGCAGCAAGCCAAACACGCCGAGCAAGAGCAGCGCACCCAGAAAACAGGCCGGCAGTGCGGCGAGGCTGAATTGCTGGAGATTGACGGCGGTGCTGCCGAGCATGGGCGACAGCAGCCAGCCGCCGAGCATGGCGCCGGCAATGCCGACCAGCATGTTCAGGAAAATGATCTGATCCGCATGATTTTTCATCAGCATGCTGGCAACCCAGCCGATGAAGCCGCCGAGGATCAGCCAGACGACAAAGTTGATCATGTTGTCGCTCCTTGAAAAGACCACGGTCGGCATTTTGGGACAACTACCCCTCGTCGCCCACCGCCGCGTTTCAGGACAATGGCGGCAATTCCATTGCGAGTCTGTACGCTAGCAAACACATTCAGCAGAAATTCAGAATGTCCCAATCAGCTCGATCACAAAGCCCCGCCCGAAGGCTTGCGCTCCGGCCGCTTCACGCCGCCGGAGCGCATCACCCCCAGTGGCTAGATGCGTCCCATCAGCACCAGCACGATCAGGATGACCACCACCAGACCCAGGCCACCGCTGGGGCCGTAACCCCAGCTCTTGCTATGCGGCCAGCTCGGGATGGCGCCAATCAGCAACAACACCAAAACGATCAACAGGATGGTTCCAAGACTCATACATTTCTCCTCGATTACGGTGGGTCAGCAAATCAGTTCGGCGGCACGACGATGACGGTATCGCCGCTACCAGGCTTGCCGGTCTCGCCTTTCTGGCCGTCATAGCCAGGGGCACCCTGGGGGCCTGCAGGGCCGGGCACGCCGACCGTCGGAGTGGGAACAGCGACCACGGTGGGATGGTCGCAGGCGGCGAGACTCAACGCGGCGACCAGTGTTGACATTAGTAGCGGACGGTTCATGGCAATCCTTTATAGAAACGAAGTTGGCACACTAGGGAGGAGTCCGCGCAGCAGCGGACCGAGGCGATAGCGTCTCGCGGCCGGATGAACACAGGCCATACGCCGGCCAGGCGCTGGCCGAACCGCAGTGGTCAGCCCGCGATGTCGCTCAGACGATCTCGATGCTGGGGAATGCCGCCGCACTCAGGCCATGCGCCAGCCGCGCTGCAGCCAGCCTGGCGATATCGCGATAGCTGGCGCTGACTGCCGAGGAGGGCTCGGCCACCACCGTCGGCCGGCCACCATCGGCCTGCTCGCGGATCGACAGCAAGAGCGGTAGCGCGCCGAGCAGTTCGGTGCCGCTGGCCTGCGCCAGCCGGGCCCCGCCGCCGGCACCGAAGATGGCTGCGCTGTGGCCGCAGTTGGGGCAGCAATACACCGCCATGTTCTCGATGATGCCCAGCACCGGCACGCCGACCTTGTGGAACATCTGCAGGCCTTTTCTGGCATCCAGCAGGGCGACGTCCTGCGGCGTGGTGACGATCACCGCCGCCGCGACCGGCATTTTCTGGGCGATGGAAAGCTGGATGTCGCCGGTGCCGGGCGGCAGGTCGATGATCAGATAGTCGAGCGCATCCCAGGCGGTCTCGTGCAGCAGCTGGTTGAGCGCCTGGGTTGCCATCGGCCCGCGCCAGATCATCGGCTGATCCTCCTCGATCAGAAAGCCGATGCTCATCAGCTGGATACCGTGCGCCAGCACCGGATTCATGCGGCGCTGATCCACCAGCGTCGGCTTGCTGCGCGCCACCCCCATCATCATCGGCTGGCTGGGGCCATAGATGTCGGCATCCAGCAGCCCCACCCGCGCGCCCTCGGCCTGCAGTGCGAGCGCGAGGTTGGCGGCCACGGTGGACTTGCCCACCCCGCCCTTGCCGGAGGCCACCGCGATGATGTTCTTGATGCCGGCCTGCGGCGGCACATTGCTTTGCAGGGTTTGTGGCTGGATGTCCCAGCTGACGGTGACTTCGCACTCGACACCATGCGCGGCGCGGATGGCCTGCTGCACGGTCTCGGCCAGCGCGGCGCGGATGCCGGCAGCGGGAAACCCCAGTTCGATCTCGATGCGCGGCCTGGCACCCGGATAGATCGCCTTCACGCAACCGGCCTGATTCAGGCCAACTCCGAGATGCGGGTCGACGACGGTATCGAGCGTGGCGAGCAGGGCTTCGGGGGCGAGGGACATGGCGGGCGGGGACTTTTTCCAGAACATTGCCTATTGTCTGCCATCCCCACCGACGCGATGCACATGAACGCCCCCAGCAGTTTCCTCTGGCACGACTACGAAACCTTTGGTGTCGACCCGGCACGCGACCGCCCCAGCCAGTTTGCCGCCCGCCGCACCACCGCTGCGCTGGAACCGATCGGCGAGCCGATCAGCCTGTTCTGCCAGCCGGTGATCGACGTGCTGCCCCACCCCGATGCGGTGCTGCTCACCGGCATCACGCCGCAGCGCGCGCGTGATGAAGGCCTGCCGGAATACGAGTTCGCCAGACGCATCCACGAGGAGATGATGGTCAGCGGCACCTGCGCCGTCGGCTTCAACACCCTGCGCTTCGATGACGAGGTGACCCGCAACCTGTTCTACCGAAACTTCTACGAGCCCTATCTGCGCGAATGGTTTGGCGGCAATTCGCGCTGGGATTTGATCGACGTGATGCGGCTGTGGCATGCGCTGCGGCCGGCGGGCTTGCAATGGCCGCAGCGGGACGACGGTGCCACCAGCTTCAAGCTGCAGCACCTCACCGCCGCCAACGGCCTGGCGCATGCACAGGCGCACGAGGCGCTCAGCGATGTCGATGCCACCATCGGCCTTGCGCGACGTTTGCAGCAGGCCCAGCCGCGGCTGTGGGAGCACGCGCTGAAGCTGCGCGACAAGCATTTCGTGCGCAGCCTGCTCAACGTCCGGGAGCTGACGCCGCTGGTGCATGTCTCCGCCAAGATTGCCGCCTCGCGCGGCTGCCTGGCGGTGATCGCGGCACTGGCACCGCACCCGACCAACAGCAACGCCGTCATCACCTTTGATCTTGGCCACGATCCGACCGAGTTGCTGGAACTCGATGCCGACGAGCTGCGCGAGCGGGTGTTCGCCAGCGACGACGATCTGCCGGAAGGCCTCAGCCGCATCCCGCTCAAGGGCATCCACGCCAACAAGTCGCCGATGCTCGCACCGCTGGCGACGCTGGATGCCGCCACTGCCGCGCGCTGGGGCATCGATCTCGTCCGCTGCGAGCAGCACCGTGCGCTGCTGCTCTCGGTACGCGAGGCGCTCGCCGAAAAACTGCGCATCGTGTTCACCGCACCGGCGTTCGAGGAGCAGGACGCCGAGCTGTCGCTCTACGGCGGCTTTCTACCCGACGCCGACAAGCCCCTGCTCGCCAAGGTGCGCAATGCCGGTGCCGACGCGCTGTGGAACTACCAGGGCCAGTTCCGCGATGCGCGCATGAACACCCTACTGTTCCGCTACCGCGCCCGCCACTGGCCGGAGCGTCTGAGCGACGACGAGGCCGCCGAGTGGCGCGCCTTCGTGCAGGGCAAGCTGCAATTCGATACTGGGCTTGCCAGCCTGACTGCCCAGGCCTACCAGCAACTCATCGACGCCCGCCTGTTCACCGCCACCACAGCCGAGCAGCGCGGCCTGCTGCAAAAGCTCAGGGACTGGCCGCTGGAGAGCGGCCTGAGTCGCCTGCTGGCGGAATAGACGCGCGATAATGCCGTCCCGCCGAAGCCGCAAATGCCCAGCATGACCCGCCGCATCCTCGTCACCAACGCCCTGCCCTACGCCAACGGTCCGCTCCATCTCGGCCACATGGTCGGCTATCTGCAGGCCGACATCTGGGTGCGGTTTCAGCGCATGTGCGGACACCAGGTGCATTACGTCTGCGCCGACGATGCCCATGGCACGCCGATCATGCTGGCGGCCGAGAAGGCAGGCCTCACGCCGGAAGCCTTCATCGCCGACATCCAGCAGCAGCATGAAAAGGATTTCAAGGATTTCGGGGTCGAGTTCGATCACTACCACTCGACGCACTCCGAAGAAAACCGGGTGCTGGCCGAGAGCATCTATGCGCGGCTGAAAAGTGCAGGCGCGATCACAGCCAGGACCATCCAGCAGCTCTACGACCCGGTGAAGCAGATGTTCCTGCCGGATCGCTACATCAAGGGCGAGTGCCCGAAATGCGGCAGCGCCGACCAATACGGCGACAACTGCGAGGTCTGCGGTGCGGCCTATTCGCCCACCGATCTCAAGAACCCGCGTTCGGTGGTGAGTGGTGCGACGCCCGAGATGCGGGATAGCGAGCATTACTTTTTCGAGCTGCCCAAGTTCCAGGCCTTTCTTGCCGGCTGGCTGGCCGAGGCGCAGATTCACGCCTCGATCAAGGCCAAGCTCGGCGAGTGGTTCGAGAGCGGTTTAAAGGCCTGGGACATCTCGCGCGATGCCCCCTACTTCGGCTTTGCGATTCCCGATGCGCCCGGCAAGTATTTCTACGTCTGGCTCGATGCACCGATCGGCTACATGGCCAGCTTCAAGGCCTATTGCGGGAAGAACGGCATGGACTTTGAGGCGTTCTGGAAAGCGGGCAGCGACACCGAACTGCATCACTTCATCGGCAAGGACATCGTCAACTTCCACGGCCTGTTCTGGCCGGCGATGCTGCACGGCTCAGAGCACCGCACGCCGACCGGACTGCACGTCAACGGCTATCTGACCGTCAACGGCGCCAAGATGAGCAAGAGCCGAGGTACTTTCATCAAGGCGCGCACTTATCTTGAAGCGCTGCCGCCAGAAGCACTGCGCTACTACTTTGCGGCGAGACTCGGCGCCGGCCCCGATGATCTGGACCTGAGCTTTGCCGACTTCGTCAGTCGGGTGAACAGCGACGTCGTCGGCAAGTGGGTGAACATTGCCAGCCGCTGCGCGGGCTTCATCGAAAAACAGTTTGATGGTCGCTTGGCCTCAGCCATCAGTCGTTTCGATGAGGATTTACTTTTACTTGCGGGTCAACAAAGTCGGCAGATCAGTGCTCATTACGAAATCGGCGAATACAGTGAGGCCCTTCGCAATGTTATGGGCTTGGCTGATGCTGCGAACGCCTATGTTGCCGAGACTGCACCTTGGACTCTTGCAAAAGACCCAGCCCAACGAGACCGTCTCCACGCCGTCTGCACCACCGCAATCAATGTGTTTCGCGTGCTCACGGGCTATCTCAAGCCTGTAATGCCGCAACTTGCCGCACAAGCTGAGCAGTTCCTGCGTGTGTCGCCACTGACTTGGGCTGATCTCAACACGCCGCTTCTCGGGCACACCATCGCGCCTTACACCCCGCTTTTCACCCGCATAGAAACCAAGAGCATTGACGCCGTGATCGAAGCCTCGAAGGAAGACGTGAAGCCCGCCGTAGTTGCGGCACCTGCCGCCCCTGCCAAGGTGCAGGCCGCAGCCGATGCCGCCACCATCAGCATCGACGACTTCACCAAGGTCGATCTGCGCATTGCCCGCATCACATCCGCCGAGCACGTCGAGGGCGCGGACAAGCTGCTGCGGCTCAAGCTCGACTTGGGCGCAATGGGCGAGCGCCAGGTATTCGCCGGTATCAAGGCCGCCTACGCACCGGAGACGCTGGTGGGCAAGCTCACCGTCTGCGTCGCCAACTTAGCACCGCGCAAGATGAAGTTCGGCATGAGCGAAGGCATGGTGCTGGCCGCCAGCGACGAGCGCGGCGGGCCTTGCCTGCTGTGGCCCGATACGGGCGCCGAGCCGGGGATGCGCATCAAGTGATTTTTCGCTTGTCATTCCCGCGCACGCGGGAATCCAGATTTCAGTCCGCCCCCCGGTGCCATTGCGCTGCGCGCAACCGTCATTCCTTTAGTCGAAATGACTCCGGCGTTCGCCGGAATGACGATTAATGATGTCACTCGCTGATCGGCTGGACGCGGCCCTGCCGCAAACCCAATGCACGCGCTGCGGCTACGCGGACTGCCGGGCGTATGCCGAGGCGATGGCAGCGGGCGGAGCCGACATCGACCAGTGTCCGCCCGGTGGTCAGGCCGGCGTGGCACGCCTTGCGGCCGTGCTGGGCGTGGCCAAGAAACCACTCAATCCACAGTTTGGCGTCGAGATCGCCGTCGAACTGGTAGCGCGGGTGATCGAGGCCGACTGCATCGGCTGCACCAAGTGCATCCAGGCCTGCCCGGTGGATGCCATCGTCGGCGGCCCCAACCTGATGCACACCATCATCACGGCGGAATGCACCGGCTGCGAGCTGTGCGTGCCACCCTGTCCGGTGGATTGCATCGAAATGGTGGAAGCGCCTGCGCTGCCTGCACCGTTTTTCAGGGCGCAGCATTCGCTGCAACGCTATCAGGCTCGCGCTACGCGGCTGCTGCGCTGGCAGGCGGAGGACGATGCGGCGCGGGCGCGCAAGAAGGCCGGCAATCCGCTGGCGGCGGCCCGGGCGCGGGCAACCGGCAATCCACCATGAATGCCCTGAAACGACGGCAGATCTACCAACGCCTGCGCGCCCAGAACCCGGCACCTACCACCGAGCTGCGCTTCGATGATCCCTTCGAGCTGCTGGTGGCGGTGGTGCTGTCGGCACAGGCCACCGATGTCTCGGTCAACAAGGCAACCGCGAAGCTCTACCCGGTCGCCAACACGCCGGCGGCCATCCTCGCGCTGGGCGAGGAAAAGCTGCGCGACTACATCAGGACCATCGGCCTCTACCAGACCAAGGCCAAGAACCTGATCGGCCTTTGCCGCATGCTGATCGCGCTGCACGGCGGCGCGGTGCCGCGCGACCGCGCGTCGCTCGAAGCCCTGCCGGGAGTCGGCCGCAAGACCGCGAATGTGGTTTTGAACACCGCCTTTGGCGAGCCGACCATTGCTGTCGACACCCATATCTTTCGCGTCGCCAACCGCACCGGCCTCGCCGTTGGCAAAGATGTGCGGGTGGTGGAGGACAAGCTGGTCAAGTTCACCGAGGCCGAGTTTGCGAAAGACGCACATCACTGGCTGATCCTGCACGGCCGCTACGTATGCAAGGCGCGCACGCCGGAATGCCCGCGCTGCAGCATCGCCGAGCTCTGCGAGTACCGCCCGAAAACGCTGCCCGCGCCGGCGTCCGGTTGAGCGGTTTTTGCTGTTGCAGGACCCGCTTGGGCTGCATTTCTCACTTTTCCCCAATTACCCCGGACGCGCACAATCATCGCCATGAATGCAGTACTGCAACCGCAGCGGTTGATCCCCGAATGGCAGGCCGCGCTGACCGGGGCGTTCACCCGTCCCGCCGAGTTGCTGGCCTACCTGCAGCTGCCGCCGGACCTGCCTGCTCTGGCGCTGGCGAAAATCCGCGATTTCCCGATGCGGGTACCGCGTGGTTTCGCGGCGCGGATGGAAAAAGGCAATGCCGAAGACCCCCTGTTCCGGCAGGTCTGGCCCTCGCCCCAGGAGGCTGAGACCAGCCTCGACTTCGTCGACGATGCGGTCGGCGATCTCCGGCAGTTGAAGCCGGCTGGCCTGATCCACAAGTACCACGGCCGGGCGCTGGTGATCGCCACCGGCGCCTGCGCGGTGAACTGCCGCTACTGCTTCCGCCGGCATTTCCCGTACGGCGAGACCCACGCCTCGCGCAACCACTGGCGCGCACTGCTGGACGCGCTGGCGGCCGACCAGAGCATCGAGGAAGTGATCCTCTCCGGCGGTGACCCGCTGTCGCTGGCCGACGACAAGCTGGCCGAGCTGGCCGGGGGGCTGGACGCCATCCCGCATCTCAAGCGCCTGCGCATCCACAGCCGCCAGCCCATCGTGCTGCCGCAGCGTGTCGACGACGCCCTGCTGCAGTGGTTGACCGCCACCCGCCTGCGGCCGGTGATGGTGGTCCATGTCAACCATGCCCGCGAGCTGGATTCGGAAGTGGCCGCCGCCATGGCGCGCCTGCAACACGCTGGCGTGCCGCTGCTCAATCAGTCGGTGCTGCTGCGCGGCGTCAACGACTCGCTGGATGCGCTGAAAACGCTCTCTGAACGACTGTTCGAGTGCGGCGTACTCCCCTACTATCTGCACCTACTAGACCGCGTGCAGGGTGCGGCCCATTACGAAGTGGATCAGGCGGTGGCGAAGGCGCTGCTCCGGCAATTGTCCGGGCAGCTGTCCGGTTATCTCGTCCCCCGTCTGGTTCGCGAAGTAGCGGGTGCGCCTTCCAAAACCTGGATCCATTGGTGAACCTACCGCAACGCACCGAGCCCAGAGTCTGGACCAGCCCCATCAGCCAGACGCTCGCGAGCGATGCCGGCGGCGTGCTGCTGGTGGTGGGCTCGCTGGAAGAAACCGCCAAGCGCATCGAGAGCTTTCTGCGCAACGCCGGGCACCCGCTGCGCTGCGGCTGGACCGACGACGTGGCGGAGATGGAAGACATCCTGCAGCGCGCGCCGCCCGACATCCTGTTGTGCGACGACACCCACCGCGTGGTCGAGGTCGCAGAGCTGATCCGCCGCGCCAACGAGCAGCGCCCGGATCTGCCGGTGCTGGTGATCGGCAGCAGCATCACGGCCGAAAATGCGGTTGCAGTGCTCGCCGTTGGTGCCGAGGACCTGGTCTGCTGCGAAAACCAGAGTCAGCTGCGCCACCTGGAACTGGTCGTGCTGCGCGAGTTCATCGGCCACTACCATCTGCGCACCCTGCGGCTGCTGCGCGAGCGGATGCTGGATTTCCAGGAGCGTCACAGCAAGCTGCTGGAAGGCGCCGCTGACGCGATCCTGCGGGTGCGCGAAGGCATCATCCTGGAGGCCAACCCGGCTTTCGTGCGCCTGCTGGGGCACGCCGACGACACCGAGCTGGCCGCAGCGCCACTGATCGACTGGGTGGTCAAGCCGCAGCGCGTGCGCGTCAAGGAACGCCTGCGCCTGGTGCTCAAGGGTAAGCACAACGGCGAGGCCATGGAGTTCGATTTCATAGGCAAGGACGAGCAGCCGGTGACGGTCAGCGCCCAACTCATTCTCGGCACCGAGGACGGCGAGAAAGTGATTGAAATGGTGGTGCGCAGCGTGGCGGCAGCGCCTGCTACCGCCACGCTGCAGCTGTCAGACCCCATGCTGGAAACCACGCTGGGCGCATTCACCCTGCCCGCCACTGGCTCCAGCGGCGGTGGCGGACGCACCATGCTCAAGGGTCGGCTCGGTTTCCTGAGGGCGATCACTTCACCAGACCAGGCGGTGCAAGGTCCGCACGGCGCGATGATGGTGGTGGTGGATCACTTCCCGGCGCTGGAAGAACGCATCGGCCTGACCACTGCCGAGACCGTCATCGACCAGCTGACTGCCGCGCTGAAGGAGAAACTCGGCCCGGCGGACTCGATATACAGCTTTTCCGCCAGCGAGATCGGTGCGGTCATCACCCGCCCTCGCATCGCCGATATCGAGGCCCTCGGCGAAGCACTGCGGCTTGAACTCTCGACGATGATTTTTGCCACCAAGGAACACGAAGCACAGCTGACCTTTTCCGTCGTCGTCCACCCGCTGGCTGGCGGCGAACGGCCCGATCAGGTGGTGACCGACGTGGTTCGCGAGGCAAGGCGTCTGTCGGAGCGCGGCGGCAACCAGACGGTGGTGATCGGCTCGGCGGCGAAATCCAGCCAGAACGACCGCGAGGAGGCCCGCAGGGCGGCGATGGTGAAGAAATCCATCGAGGAAAACCGCCTGAAACTCGTCTATCAGTCGATCGCCAGTCTCGAGGGCGATGCCCGCCAGCACTTCGACGTGCTGGTGCGAATGATGGACGAGAACGGCAAGGAACTGCACGCCAGCGAGTTTCTGCCCGCCGCCGAAAAATATGGCCTGATGAAAAACGTCGATCGCTGGGTGCTCACCCGCTGCCTGGGCATCATCGCCAAGCGCGGCGGCGGCAAGGAGGCCCCGTCGCTGTTCATCAAGGTGTCGGAGGACAGCCTCAAGGACGGCGAAGGCTATGTCGCCTGGGTCACCGAGCTGCTCAAGACCTACCCGCTCAAGAACGAGGAGTTCGTTTTCGAGATCCAGGAATCGATCCTGCAAAACCACGTGCGCAAGGCCAGGGACATCACCCAGGCGCTGAGCAATCTTGGGGCCGGCATCGCCATCGACCACTTCGGCACCAGCGCCAACAGCGTGCAGCTGATTGAGCACCTGCCGAAGATCAGCTACCTCAAGTTTCATCCGTCCTATACCCAGCAGTTCAACGACAAGGACTTGCAGCGGCGCATGGCGCAGCTGATGGAAGTCGCCAAGCAGAAGAAGATCAAGACCATCGTCAGCCATGTCGAGGACGCCAACGTCATGGCACGGCTATGGCAGATGGGGGTGAACTACATCCAGGGCTACCATGTGCAGGAGCCGGAGGCGATGCTGCTGGCCAGCGAGTTCATCATCAAGGCCAGGTCGATACACGCGCCGCGCTAGCTTTCTCTCGCGCTAGCTTTCTCTCAGGGGACTCGTCTCGGCCAAGTCCTGCTGGCGTTTTCCGGCCTTGAACCCGAGACAGGGCTTTTCGACCAGATTCCAGCTGAGCCAGGCCAGCAACAGCGACAGCAGCAGGGAAGCCGCGAACATGCTCAGGCCATTGAGGCTCTGGCCCGCGTAGAGCGCCAGCAGCTGCTGCACCGGAAACGCGTAGAGATAAACCCCGTACGAGAAATCGCCGTGCCGGGCGAAGTTTTTCAGCGGCAGCCTGGGGTGGAATGCCAGGTAGAGCAGGCAGTAGCTGCCGAAGACAGGCGTCGCCAGAGCGACGGAGCGCAGCACCAGGGTGCAGAACAGAAACCCCAGCAGGGCCAGCAGAAAGCCACGCCGGTGGTACGGGATCCGATCCCGGTAGAGATAAAACAGCATGCCGGCGCCAAACGAGGCGAGGAAGCGCGGCCAGCTCTGCAGATTTTCCATCAGTGTCCGCACGTCGGGCGCTGTCTGCCACTCCAGGTGGCTGGCGATGGAGAGCGCCAAGGCGACGAGGAAAATCAGCAGCAACAGGGGTTTTCTGCTCAGCCCCCCCCAGATACCCAGGGCTGCCACCATCAGGTAGCAGACAAATTCGTACGAGATCGTCCACAGCGAGCCGTTGACGTTGCCCGGAAAGGCGTTGTCGGCAAATGCGCCGGGCACCGCCCTGAACTTGAGCAGCAGCATGTCGTCGACTACACGCCAGTACTGCAGGCCCGAGAAATAGGCCTCGGCATCCGCACTGCCCAGCGGGGCAACCACCAGTATGCAGAACAGTACCGCGACGATGAACGCGGGGTAGATGCGCAGCAGGCGGTTCCTGAGGAAGGCGGCCAGATTGCCCTGCTGCAACCAGCTGCGGGTGATGAGAAAGCCGCTGATGATGAAGAAGCCATTGACTGCCTCTCCGCCAAGCCCGATGGCGCCGTTGGTGGCGACAGCCAGAGGGTCGGTATTGTCGCCGTAGAGCAGGTTGAAGGAGTGCGTGAATGCCACGCAGGCGGCAAGCAAGAACCTGGCGAAATCCAGGTTGTTGCCACGCCGCATCGAGAGCTGCGCAAACGTCTCGGCCATCAGGACTCCCTTGATATGGAAGTCGGATCACGCTGTGAGACTGCGCGCCAGGCCGCCTTCAGCGCGGCCCTGCTCCCCCTGCCTGTGAAAATAGCCGAATGCAGCGAACCGCGTACCGCTTATGGCCGGGCGCGAAAATGCTTACTGGAGACCCTGAAGGGCCGCGATGCGCTTTTCCATCGGCGGGTGGCTGGAGAACAGGCCGCTGATTCCCTCGCGGATGCCGAACGCCGTCATTCCCTTTGGCAGCTGCGAAGGGGCGTCGTGGAAAGACTGGAGCTTTTGCAACGCGGCAATCATCTTGCGCTTGCCGGCGAACTGGGCGCCCGCCTGATCGGCGCGGTACTCGCGCCAGCGAGAGAAGGCGGCAACGATCATCGAGGCACCGATGCCGAGCACAATCTGCATCACCATCGATACCCCGTAGTAGGCAAAGCTGGGGCCGGAGTTGTTGTCGCTGCCACGGCGCAGGAAGTTGTCCACCGCGTAGGCGATGACCCGCGAGAGAAAGATCACGAAGGTATTCACCACGCCCTGGATCAGGGTCAGCGTCACCATGTCGCCATTGGCGACGTGGCCGATCTCGTGGCCGAGCACGGCCTCCACCTCGTCCTGCGACATCGCCTTGAGCAGGCCGGTGGAGACCGCCACCAGTGCCGCGTTCTTGTTGGCACCGGTGGCGAAGGCGTTGGGTTCCGGGGCGTCGTAGATCGCCACTTCCGGCATCTTGATGCCGGCCGCACGCGCCTGCCGTTCCACCGTCTGCAGCAGCCACATCTCGGCCGAGTTCTTCGGCTGGGTGATGACCACCGCGCCGGTGCTGCGCTTGGCCATCCATTTGCTCATCAAGAGCGAAATAATGCTGCCGCCAAAACCCATGATGGCGGAGAACGCGAGCAACTGCGTGAGATTGAGGCCGTTCTGGGTCAGAAACCTATCGACGCCCAGCAGCGAGGTGACTGCGAACAGCACCATCATCACGGCGAAGTTGGTAAGCAGGAAAAGGGCAATGCGTTTCATGGCTGACAGTCAGGTTGGCTGTTGAGGGGTTATGCGGGAAATATGTGGCTTTGGTGCGCAGACTCAAGACCCGCGCACCGCCTTACAAGTTCAGGCTTTGACAGGCTCAGGCGGCCATGCTCTCCACCCGCTGGAAGCCGCGCGGCAGCGGTGCGCCGCGGCTGGCGCGGCTGCCGAGGAAAGCCGCGAGATCAGCGGCCTTCAGGGTCAGGCTGCGCTTGCCGCAGACCAGCTCCAGCGCACGCCCGGCCGGCAGCACGCAGGCGGCCAGTATCCGGTCCTCGCCCTTCAGGGTCACCAGCTTGTTGCCCTTGCCTTTGGCCAGTTCCGGCAATTCCGCTGCGGGGAATACCAGCAGCCGGCCTTCGGCGGTGGCAATCGCGATGCGCTCGCCCACCACATCCACCACCCGCTGCGGTGACAGCGGAGTGCCTTCCAGGTTAAGCACCGCCTTGCCCGCCTTGTTGCGTCCTTCCATGTCGCCCAGCCGGGTGATGAAGCCGTAGCCATCACTGCCAGCGAGCAGCAATTTTTCGTCGGCAGTGCCCATCAGCATCGCCACGATCTTGCCGCCATCCTGGATGTCGATCTTGGTGGTCACCGGTTCGCCTTGCGAACGCGCGCTGGGGAGATCGCGCGGGCTGAGCGTGTAAGCCCGGCCCTTGTCGTCGAGGAGGATCAGCAGCTGGTTGGTCTTGCCCAGCGTGTGAGCAAAGTATTCATCGCCGGACTTGTAGTTGAGTGAGCCAGGGTCCAGTTCGTGGCCCTTGCCGGCGCGAATCCAGCCGGCCTTGGAGAGCACTACGGTGATGGCTTCGGCGGGCAGGATTTCTTCCGCACTCATCGCCACCGCCGGTGCGCGAGCCACGATCGGGCTTCGACGCGCATCGCCGTATTTCTTGCCGTCTTCACGCAGCTCTTCGATGATGAGCTTGCGCAGCGCCTCGTCCGAATCCAGCAGCTCCTCGAGCCTTGCCTTTTCGGCTGCCAGCTCGTCCTGCTCGCCCTTGATGCGCATCTCCTCCAGCCGCTGCAACTGCCGCAGGCGGGTATCGAGGATGTAGTCGGTCTGGATCTCCGAGAGCGCGAAGGTGCGCATCAAGGTGGCGCGCGGCTCGTCCTCGAAACGGATGATGCGGATGACTTCATCGAGATTGAGGAAGGCGATCAGCAGGCCTTCCAACAGATGCAGACGATCATTGACCTTTTGCAGGCGGTGGTTGAGCCGGCGGGTGACGGTGGCAAAGCGGAACTGCAGCCACTCGGTGAGGATCTCGCGCAGATTTTTCACCCGCGGGCGGCCATCCAGCCCGATCATGTTGAGGTTCACCCGCACCGATTTTTCCAGATCGGTGGTGGCGAACAGATGCGCCATCAACTGCTCGACATCGATGCGGTTGCTGCGCGGGATGATCACCAGGCGGCAGGGATTTTCGTGGTCGGACTCGTCTCTGAGGTCTTCTACCAAGGGCAGCTTCTTCGCCCGCATCTGCTCGGCGATCTGCTCCTGGATCTTGTTGCCGCTGACCTGGTGCGGCAGGTGGGTGATGACGATCTGCAGGCCATTGGCACCGCCATCCTCCCGCTCCCAGCGGGCACGGGTGCGCACCACGCCGTTGCCGGTCTGGTACAGCTTCAACAGCTCCGCGCTCTCGCTGATGATCTCGCAGCCGGTGGGGAAATCCGGGCCGGGGATGAAGTCGAGCAGAGTCTCGATCTGTGCGTTGGGGTGCTTGAGCAGATGGATGCAGGCCTTTACCAGCTCACCGATGTTGTGGGGCGGGATGTCGGTCGCCATGCCCACCGCGATACCGGTGGTGCCATTGACCAGGATGTTGGGAAGCCGCGCGGGCAGCAGCTTGGGCTCCTCGAGCGTACCGTCGAAATTCGGCGCCCACTCGACGGTGCCCTGTTCGAGTTCGGCCAGCAAAGCCTGCGCATAGGGTGTGAGCCGCGACTCGGTATAGCGCATCGCCGCGAAGGACTTCGGATCATCCGCCGAGCCCCAGTTACCCTGCCCGTCCACCAGCGGCGTGCGGTAGTTGAAGGGCTGCGCCATGGTCACCATCGCCTCGTAGCAGGCCGAGTCGCCATGCGGATGGTATTTGCCGAGCACGTCACCGACAGTGCGCGCGCTCTTCTTGTGCTTTGCGGTGGACTGCAAACCCAGCTCGCTCATCGCATAGATGATGCGGCGCTGCACGGGCTTGAGGCCGTCCTCGACATGCGGCAGTGCGCGGTCGAGCACCACGTACATCGAGTAGTCGAGGTAGGCCTTTTCGGCAAACACCCGCAGCGGCAGACGTTCGGGTTCCAGAATGATCGGGTTCATGGCTTGTCAGTGAGTCGGAGGTGGCGCTGGGGCCTGCAGGGCCGGCGTCAGTGCTGCAGAAGGTAGTGTCGCCGAAGGCGACGGCGGCGCTGCCGCCCGGGCTTGCAGGGCTTGCAGCTGCTGCAGGCGGCGGCGGGCATCGAGTTTAGCCAGCGCCCTGACAGCGGCATGAAAGCGCGGCCAGTCAGAGCCTTGCTGCCTGAACAGCACCGCAAACGCCGGCCGCCACTGGTGATACAGCGCAAACGGCAGCAGCTTGGCGTTGTTCATCGGCGTCGCGAAGAACCGGGAATAGCCGGGGCCTGCCTGTGCTGCATCGATCAGTTTTTGCATGTCGGCATGCAGCTGCCCGA
Source organism: Stagnimonas sp. (assembly GCA_046598075.1). Classification (GTDB taxonomy): domain Bacteria; phylum Pseudomonadota; class Gammaproteobacteria; order Nevskiales; family Nevskiaceae; genus Stagnimonas. The sequence goes on along the minus strand of JBKJJE010000053.1, from coordinate 16,587 downwards.
ACACGGCCGCCTTGCGCGCGCGCTTGGTACTGTCCTCCGCCGCGCTGGCATACAGGGCCTCCAGCTGGCTGCGGGTCTTCAACATGCGCTCGATGAATACCGCCTCGAAGACCAGGTCGGGCGGCAGCTGCTCCGGCAGGCCACGTGCCAGCCGCCAGGCCCTGAGGCCCTCCAGCTCCACGAACTTGCCGTACGATTCGTTGAAGGCGGTGTCGCCCGGCACATAGACGATCTGGTGCGCCAGCTCGTGGAACAGCGTGGCGGCGAGCCGCTCGTCGTCCCACAGCAACATGCTGGACAGCACCGGGTCGTCGAACCAGCCGAGCGTGGAGTAGGCGCTGACACCGCCGACGAAAGTCTCGTTGCCCTGGCCTTCAAGCCGGCGCGCCTCGGCCTTCGCCAGCGCCTGGTCGTAATAGCCCTGATAGGCGACGCAGCCCGCCACCGGAAAACAGTGGTTGACCGGCTTCAGCGAAAGCTCGGGGGCTGCGAACACGTTCCACACCACATAGGGCCGATGCAGCTCGCTGTATTCGGTGTAGCTGGCGTTGTCGGGCAGTGCCAGCGAGGCAGAAGCAAAACGGCGCGCCGCCTGCACGCCCAGCAGACGGGTTTTCAGCGTCGCATCCCGTGCCGGGTCGGCGAGGATGTCGGCAATTGGCTCTCGTGCCTGCAGCACGGCCAGCCCGCCACGCAGCACATGCGAGTAATACGAGACGGTCGCACAGCCGGTGAGCAGCAGCGACAGCAACAGCAGGCCAAACCCCCGACTAGCTCGCATCACATCCGACGCGGCTGCGCTGTTTTTCGATCTTCACCAGATTGCCCTGGGGGTCTTCGCCAGGTGCTGGCGCGCTGCTGCCGCTGATCTGCGCCAGCGCATCGCTTTTTTCGGTATTGAGCAGGTTGCAGATCACCGTCTTGTTGCGTTGCAGGCCGACTTCAATGGGCGCCTTGGCGACCGGCCGGGCGGCGGTATTGCTGCTGCGTGCGGCAGCGCGGCGGGGTGCATCCTGGACATGGGATTTCTGCCGCAGGCCCTTGCCGCAGGGCCGATCCTGGATGCTCTGCTTGTCATTCGCACCCACGCACAGCCAGATGTCCGCATACGCGGGGTATGAGACGAGGCCGCACAGGCATAGCAAAAGGGCGAAGATTTTCATGACTGGGAGATTATCCGCCATTCGCCGCACTCCGCACGGCACGAAAAAAAACCGTCTCGGAGAGCGGCTTGAGCCATCGCAGTCGACCGGCGCCGCCCCGTGCAGGGCTAATCTTGCGTCCAGCGGAATACCAGCGCACCGATTGCCGTGAACACCAGCGAGCAGGTGATGAGCACCAGCAGCGGCGTCAGCACCGCCGCGCTCTCCAGCCCCGCACCATCGAGCATGACGGCGCGCGCGGCGTTGAGCAGATGGGTGAGCGGGAACAACTGGGCGGCCCAGAGCACCGCCCTGGGCACGCCATCCAGCGAGAAGAACACGCCGGAGAGCACCATCATCGGCCAGGACAGCAGGTTCAGCAGGCCACCGGCGAGCTCCTCCGAGGTGACGCGGGCGGAGACCACCAGACCCATCGCGATCATTGAATACGCGCCCACTGCCGTGACCAGCGCCAGCAGCCAGTAACTGCCTTCCATGCGGTAATGCAGGAACAGGTTGGAGCCGATGAACACCACCGCCGTGACCGTGAGGGTGATGACCAGCCGCGACAGCAGCTGTGCCACGATGAACTCGCCCGCCGTCAACGGCGTGGCATTCAGGCGCTTCAGATAGCCGCTTTTGCGGTAGCGCACGATCACGTAGCCGGTGCCGAACAGGCAGGAGAACATCAGGTTCACGCCCAGCACGCCGGGTGCGGCCCAATCGACATAGCGGATGCCTTCGCCGCTTTCTGCAATCCGCATCGCTGGCGGTGCGGTGCCGTTGGCGAGATTGCCGGCGCCTTTGAGCAGCGCCTCCACCGCCGCCCCTTTCTGCGAAGAGGGATTGACGAAATAGCGTGCCGGCGTCTGCCTGAAGTCGATGGCGAGGTCGATGCGATGGCGGGCGACTTTCTTGCGGGCCGTGACCTCATCGACCTCGATATAGAACTGCACGCCGGGTGCAGCAACTGTCGGCTGACCAGCGGTTTCCAGCGTCTGGCCCTGAGGCAGCAGCACTGCCACCTTGAAGATGGGTTGCGAGGGGCCCGAGAAAATCCAGGCAAAGCTGATGACCGCCAGCAGCGGGAAGGCGAAGTTCCAACCCAGGGCCGAGCGGTCGCGCAGGAACTCCAGGCTGCGTGCCCAGGTCATCGCGCCCATGCGTTTGAGGTTCATGCTAGTCAGCTCCGCGATGGATCAATGAATTTGCAGCCATGTGCTGTCCCTGACTGCGAGCATTCGCGTTGCTGGCGATCCCGCTTCGCCGCTCGGCTCATGTGCGAGCAGTGCTCGCAAAAGCCATGAGCCTCACGCCTCGCCAGGTCGCTCATGCTCGAAGTCCATGCCCAGTGAGTTTCAAGAACAAATCTTCCAGCGTCGGCGGGCGAATCCGCAGCTGTGCCAGCGGCACACCCGCCAGCCGCAGCGCGTCGATGGTGGCGGCGATGTCGGGCGTGGTGAGTTCGGACAACTCGCCGCGGTTCAGGAAAACCATCTGCCCCAGCAAAGGTGCGGCGAGGGCCGTCGGCAACTCCACCACCGAATCGCTGAAGTGGTGCGCCAGCAAGGTCTGCGGTGAACCCTGCGCGATGATCTTGCCGTGATCCATGATGGCGATCTGGTCGCAGAGCTCGTAGGCCTCCTCCATGTAGTGAGTAGTCAACAGCACGGTCTTGCCCTCGGCCTTGATGCCGCGCACCAGCTCCCAGAAATTGCGCCGCGCCTGCGGGTCGAGGCCGGTGGTGGGCTCGTCCAGGAACACGATTTCGGGATCGTTGACCAGCGCAATCGCCAGCAGCACCCGCTGGCGCTGGCCGCCGCTGAGCTTCTTGGTGTCCCGGTCGAGAAACTCTTCCAATCGACAGACGCGGATCAGCTCGTCCTCGCTGCGGGTTTTCGGGTACAGCGCGGCGAAGAAGCGCAGGTTCTCCCGCACCGTCAGAAACTCCTGCAAGGCCGTGCTCTGGAACTGGATACCTACCTTGTCGCGGTACTGCTCGGCGGAGGCACCGACGTGGATGGTCTCGCCCTTGAACAGCACCTCGCCGGCGGTGGGCTTGGCCACCCCTTCGAGCATTTCGACAGTCGTGGACTTGCCGGCACCGTTCGGCCCCAGCAGGCCGAAACAGGTGCCTGCCTGCACCTTGAAACTGACACCGTCCACCGCCTGCACTTTGGCTTTTGGATAGCTCTTGACCAGCCCGCGCGCTTCGATGATTGCCATTGCCATCCGCCGAACAAAACGGCGCGCATGATGCCATGCGCACCAGGGAAGTTAATTTCCACTTGCGACACACTGCACATATGTCCGATGACACGACCGCGCTCGCGCAGCTGCTGACCGAAATCCGCGCCTGCACGCACTGCGCCGCGCACCTGCCGCTGGGCCCGCGACCAGTCATCCGGGTCGACTGCCGCCTGCGCGTGCTGCTTACCGGCCAGGCGCCGGGTACCCGTGTGCACGCCAGCGGCATCCCCTGGGACGACCCCAGCGGCGTGCGGCTGCGGCAGTGGATGGCGCTCGACAGCACCGCCTTCTATGCGCAGGAACACTACGGCGTGATGGCGATGGGGTTCTGCTATCCCGGCCGGGGCAGAGGCGGCGACATGCCGCCGCGCCCGGAGTGCGCGCCGCTATGGCATGCGCGGGTGCGGCCTCTGTTGCCGAACCTGAAGCTCACCCTGCTGATCGGCCGCTACGCGCATCTGCACTATCTCGATGCCCGCCGCGAAACCCTGGAGCAGACCGTGCGCCGCTGGCGCGAGCATCTGGCCAGGGGATTTTTCCCGCTGCCGCACCCTAGCCCGCGCAATACCCTGTGGCTGAAGCGGCGACCCTGGTTCGACGCGGAGATCGTGCCGGCGCTACGCGAGGCACTGGATGCTGCGATGCGGGCCTAGGGTCTGCTGACATACAAATGGTCGCAGCGATCATTTGTATGTCAGCAGACGTTCGCGGGGTGGCTTCGCCCTGCAATCAACCCAGATCGGCGTTGTGAAAGACCGCCTGCGCGTCGTCCAGGGCTTCCAGCGCGTCGAGCATCTTCTGCAAGTGCTCCGCCACTTCACCAGCGACCGCCACACGGTTGGCGGGGCGCATGGTCACTTCCGCCTGCAAAGGCTTCAGGCCTGCGGCCTGCAAGGCCTTTTTCACCGCCTCGAAGGCGGCTGGCGGGGTGATGACATCGCAGTAGCCGTCATCGGTGACCACGTCCTCGGCACCGGCCTCGAGGGCGACTTCCATGATCCGGTCTTCGGTGACGGCAGCGCCGAGTTCGAAGATCAGCTCGCCGACTTCCGCAAACTGGAAAGCCACCGAGCCGCTGGTACCGATGTGGCCGCCGTGCTTGACGAAGGCATGGCGCACTTCGGCGATGGTGCGGGTGGCGTTGTCGGTCATGGTATCCACCATCACCGCCACGCCGCCGGGGCCGTAGCCCTCGTAGCGAGTTTCGATGGTGGCAGCCCCGTCGGCCCCGCTGGCACGCTTCAGTGCGCGGTCGATGGTGTCCTTGGGCATGCTCACGGCATGTGCCTTGTCGATGGCAATACGCAGGCGGGCATTGCCCGCAGGCTCGATGCCACCGGTGCGGGCGGCTACCGTGATCTCGCGGATCAACTTGGTGAAGACCGCGCCGCGCTTGGCGTCTTCGACGCCCTTGCGACCGGCAATGCTGGGGCCACGTCCCATGAGTAATCCTTTAGAAACTCAGCCGCAGGCCGATGTGGGCGCCGTCGTCGGCATTGCTGGGGCCACTGGGCTCGGGCTTGACGTTGACGCGGCGGTAACCGGCGTAGATGGCGGCAGCACGGACCACTTCGAACTCCACATCCAGCGCGTATTCGCTGTAGCTCCTGAGGTCGCTGAACGACAGGATCTTGGGAGCGATGAAGCCGTAGCCGGAGAGGCCCACGCGCTCGAAGCCGGGCAGCCGCACTTCAAACTGCCCGCCCAGCGCCAGTGCCGCACCGCTGGCATCGCCGCGATCAGCGAACACCGCCCGCACGCCGAGGCCGGCACCGGCTTCGGCACCCTTGGCGCCGACGTCACCGGTGGCGAGCACGCCGAGGTGGACGAGTGTCAGCTGGGTGTCCTTGGGATCGGCGGAATCATCTTCGCCCTTCTTGTAGATCAGGCCGGCATCGTACTGGCCGGTGACTCCGGAAAACACCCGCGACAGCGGGCCGGACAGGGCCCCGCGCACCGCATCGGAACCGATGTTGATATCGAACTCCTCGGCGGCGGCACCCTGTGCGAACGCGGCGAGTGCGGCAAGGACGAGCAGCTTTTTCATCAGGCAGCCTTTTTCTTGTTGATGGCGTGGATGGCGCGGCCGTCGACGGCCAGGTAGGCCTCGTGCAGCGCCTCGGCCAGAGTCGGGTGGCCGTGCATGGTCAGCTGCAGATCGGCGGTGGTGGCGCCAAACTCCAGGGCGACCACGACCGATTGCAGCACTTCGGAAACATACGGGCCGACCATGTGCACACCCAGGATGCGGTCGGTCTTGGCATCGCTCACCACCTTCACCTGGCCGGTCGCGGCTTCGAGTGCCTTGGCGCGGCCGTTGGCAGCGAAGGGACTGACGCCCACCTTCACCTCGAAACCCTTTTCCTTGGCCTGCTCCTCGGTCAGCCCCACCCAGGCCACTTCCGGTGCGGTGTAGATGACGCTGGGGATGGCGTCGTAGTTGACCTCGGTTTTCTCGCCATGCAGCTGCTCGACCAGTGCTACGCCCTCCTCGATCGCCTTGTGCGCCAGCATCAGGCCGCCGATGACATCGCCGGTGCCGTAGATGCCGGGGATGTTGGTCCGGTAGTGCTTGTCCACTTTCAGGAAGCCGCGCTGATCGAGTTCGAGGCCGATCTCGGTGGCGCCCAAGCCTTCGGTATAGGGCTTGCGGCCGACGGCGACGATGAGCTTGTCGAAGCTCTCGGTCTTCTTCTCGCCGCCCACCTCAAATTCGACGACCACTTCCTTGCCGGTGTTTTTGGCGCCCAGCACTTTTGCACCGAGGCGGATATCCAGACCCTGCTTGCTGAACTGGCGCTGCGCATCGGCGGCAATGGTCTTGTCGACCATCGGCAGGAAGGTGGGCAGGGCTTCGAGCATGGTCACCTTGCTGCCCAGCCGCGCCCAGACGCTGCCCAGCTCGACGCCGATCACACCAGCGCCGATGATGCCCAGACGCGCCGGCGGCTCGGTGAAATCGAGCGCATCCCAGCTATCGCAGATGCGCTTGCCGTCGAGCGGCGCGATCTTGAGATTGACCGGCACGGAGCCGGTGGCGACGATGATGTGCTTGGCTTCGAGCACTTTCTTCTCGCCCGCATGGCTGGTGTATTCCACCTGGCCCTTGCCGAGCAGCTTGGCGAAACCTTCCATGCCGATCACGCCGTTGGCCTTGAACAGTGCACCGATGCCGCCGGTGAGCGAGGCGGTGATCTTGTTCTTGCGCGCCTGCATGGCGCCGATGTCCATCGCCACACCGCTGACCTTGACGCCGTGCAGCGCCAGCTCGTGATTGGCCTTGTGGAACATCTCGCTGCTTTCCAGCAGCGCCTTGCTGGGAATGCAGCCAGCATTGAGGCAGGTGCCGCCATAGGCCGGCTTGCCGTCGCGGTTGAGCCAGGCGTTGATGCAGACCACTTTCATGCCGAGCTGGCCGGCGCGGATCGCAGCCGGGTAGCCGCCGGTACCGCCGCCAATGACGATGACGTCGAATTGTTCGCTCATGGTTGTTCTCTGGTTTTCTGAAGATCAGATTAGATGTTGAGCAGCAGGCGCGCCGGGTCTTCCAGGCACTCCTTGATGGTGCGCAGGAACAGCACCGCCTCCTTGCCGTCGATGATGCGGTGATCGTAGGTCAGCGCCAGCCACATCATCGGCGCCTTCACCACCTTCTTCACCCGGCCGTCGGCATCGACGATGACATCCACCAGCCGCTCCTTGATGCCATGCATGCCGAGGATCGCCGACTGCGGCGGATTGATGATCGGCGTCGACACCAGCGAGCCGAACACGCCGCCGTTGGTGATGCTGAAGGTACCGCCGGTCAAGTCCTCCATGGTCAGCTTGTTGTCCTTGGCCTTGGTGCCAAAGGCGCTGATCGCCTTCTCGATGCCGGCCAGGCTGAGCAGGTCCACGTCCTTGACGATGGGCACCACCAGCCCGCGCGGGCTGCTTACCGCGATGCCGATGTCGTAGTAGTTGTGATAGACGACGTCGCCGCCGTCGATCGAGGCATTGACCAGCGGGTAGCGTTTCAGCGCCTCGACAGCAGCCCGCACGAAGAAGCTCATGTAGCCGAGCTTGACGCCGTGCGACTTCTCGAACTGCTCCTTGTACTTGGCGCGCAGGGTGTCGACAGCACTCAGGTCCACCTCGTTGAAGGTGGTCAGCATGGCTGCGGTGTTCTGCGCTTCTTTCAGGCGCTCGGCGATGCGGGCGCGGATGCGCGTCATCGGCACACGTTGCTCTTCGCGTGGGCCTGCAGGCGCCGCTGCCGGGGCAGCAACGGCGGCGGGCTTGGCGGCTTCGGCTTTCGGTGCAGTCTTCTGCTTCTCGGCGTGCGTCTTGACATCTTCCACCGTCAGGCGGCCACCGCGGCCGCTGGCGGTAATGCCTTCGGCGGAGAGGCCCAGTTCCGCCAGCAGCTTGCGCACGGCAGGGCCCTGCACGTCATCGGCTGCGGCAGCGGTTGTCGCGGCAGGAGCAGCCGCTGCCTTGGCGGGTGCATCGGCCTTGGCCGCTTCAACTTTGGGGGCCGCAGCAGCAGCGCCCTCGCCGATCACACCCAGTACCTGACCGGAGGTGACGCTGGCACCGGCCTCGATGCTGATCGACTGCAACACCCCGTCGGCGGTTGCCGGAACTTCCAGCACCACCTTGTCGGTCTCGATGTCGACCAGATTCTGCTCGCGCTTGATGGTATCGCCCACCTTCACATGCCAGGTGGCGATGGTGCCGGAAGCCACTGATTCCGGCAGGTTGGGGACTTTGATTTCGATGGCCATCAGACTTCTCCAGGGATTCTTGTGTGTGTTGGGTACTAAAGGGTCAGACCGGCTTGCCGCCGGTCAGCGCGGCATTGACCACTTCCTCTTGTTCCTTGTTATGCACTTTCAGGTAGCCCGCCGCCGTCGTCGCCGCACCGGCACGGGTGGCATAGAAGAGCTTGTGTTTCTCGGCCAGGTAGGCCGACAGGCGATGCTTGATCTGATACCAGGCACCCTGGTTCTCCGGCTCCTCCTGCGCCCACACCACTTCGGTGGCCTTGGGGAAGGCTGAGAGGGCGGCCTGATAGTCGTCGTGCGGGAAGGGGTATAGCTGCTCGATGCGGACCACGGCGACGTTGTCGAGCTTGGCCTTCTGGCGCGCCTGCACCAGGTCGAAGTAGACCTTGCCGGAGCAGAACACGATGCGGCTGACTTTTTTCGCGTCGAGTTTCTCAACTTCACCGATCACGGTCTGGAAACGCCCCTTGGTGAGCTCCTCGAGAGTCGACACCGACAGCGGATGCCGCAGCAGCGATTTCGGCGTCATCACCACCAGCGGCAGCCGCAGGCTGCGCTTCATCTGGCGACGCAGCATGTGGAACATCTGGGCCGGAGTGGACGGTACGCAGACCTGCATGTTGTTGCCGGCGCAGAGTTGCAGATAGCGTTCGAGGCGGGCGGAGGAGTGCTCGGGCCCCTGCCCTTCGTAGCCGTGCGGCAGGAACATCACCAGGCCGCAGAGACGGCCCCATTTCTGCTGGCCGGAGGCGATGAACTGATCGACCACCACCTGTGCACCGTTGGCGAAATCGCCGAACTGTGCCTCCCAGATCACCAGTGCGTCGGGGTCGGTCGTCGAGTAGCCGTACTCGAAACCGAGCACACCTTCTTCCGACAGCAGCGTATCGACGATGATGAACTTGTCCTTGTCCGGCGACAGGTGGCGCAGCGGCGTGATGCTGTTGCCGGTCTTGGCGTCGTGCAGCGTCGCGTGGCGGTGAAAGAAGGTGCCGCGGCGGACATCCTGGCCGGTGATGCGCACCGCAAACCCTTCGTTGACCAGCGTCGCATAGGCGGTGGTCTCGGCAAAGCCCCAGTCCATCGCCTGCTCGCCGGCCGCCATCTTGGTGCGGTCCTCCAGAATCTTGGCAACGCGGGCGTGTGGCGTGAAGCCTGCGGGCAGCGTCAGCAGCTTGGCAGAGAGCATCCTGATCGCATCGAGCGAGACGCTGGTGTCGGTGGCGTCGTGCCACTCGCCCTTGCCGAACAGCGACCAGTTGACGGTGAACTTGTTGCCGACCAGCCCCAGCGTCGCGCGGGCGATGTTTTCGCCCTTGTCGAGACCGTCGCGGTAGGCAGCAATCAGCCTCGCGGGTTCGTCGGCAGCCACCGCCTTCTCGGCGACCAGCTTCTGGCCGTAGAGCGTCAGCGTGGTGGGCAGCTTCCTGATCGCGTCGTACATCACCGGGCTGGTCACCGAAGGCTCGTCGGCCTCGTTGTGGCCGAGCCGGCGGTAACAGCAGATGTCGACAATGACGTCCTTGTGGAAGGTATTTCGGAAGTCCATCGCCAGGCGGGTGACGAACACCACGGCATCGGGGTCGTCGCCATTCACATGGAACACCGGCGCTTCCACCATCTTCGCCAAGTCGGTGCAGTAGCGGCTGGTGCGCGAGTCGTGCCCTGGCGTGACCTCGATCGGGTTCTGCATGGTGAAGCCGATCTGGTTGTTGATGATGATGTGCAGCGTGCCGCCGGTCGAATAGCCCTTGCTGTGGCTGAGCTGCATGGTCTCCATCACCACGCCCTGGCCGGCAAACGCGGCATCGCCGTGGATGAGGATGGGCACGATCTTCTGGCCGACGTCGTCGTGGCGACGGGTCTGGCGCGCCTTGACACTGCCTTCGACCACCGGGTTGGCGATTTCCAGGTGCGAGGGATTGAAGGCCAGCACCAGATGCAGGCGCTTGCCGAGCACTTCGACGTCGGTGGAAAAGCCCTGGTGGTACTTGACGTCGCCGGCGCGGCTCAGGGACTCAGCCGAATACTTGCCCTCGAATTCGGCGAACAGATCCTTCGGCGACTTGCCGAGGATGTTGATCAGCACGTTGAGGCGGCCGCGGTGGGCCATGCCGATCACCAGTTCCTCCGCGCCGGCCTCCGCTGCGGCGCGCAGGGCCTCGTCAAGAGCGGGGATGGTCGCTTCGCCACCTTCCAGCGAGAAGCGTTTCTGGCCGACGTACTTGTTGTGCAGGTAACGCTCGAGGCCTTCGGCGGCAGTCATCTGCAGCAGCACTTCCTGGCGGCGCTCGGCGGTCAGCTTGGGCGCGAAGGCTGTGCTTTCCAGTCGTTTCTGCACCCAGCGTTTCTGCTCGGTGTCGGTGATGTACATGTATTCGACACCGATGGTGTCGGTGTAGACGGCCTTGAGCAGCTTGATGATCTCGCGCAGCGGCAGGCGGTCGGCCACCGCCAGCGAGCCGGTGTTGAACACCGTGTCCATGTCCTGCGGCTTGAGGCCATGAAAAGCCGGATCAAGGTCCTGCAACACCGGCATGTGGGCCAGACCCAGGGGATCGAGCTTGGCGGCCTGGTGGCCGCGCACGCGGTAGTAGTTGATGAGGCGAAGCACGCCGGCCTGCTTCTCGGCAGCGGCGGCGTCGAGTGCGGTAGCGCCGGGCACCACCAGGGTCTTGGGCTGCTGAGCCAACTGCTCGAAGCGAGCCACCACCGGGCCATGCGGCACGTCGGCGGCACCATTCAGACCCTGGAAATACTGCCGCCAGCTGTCATCGACGGCATTGGCATCTTCCAGAAACTGCTCGTACATGGCCTCCACGTAGACGGCGTTGCCGCCTGCCAGCGAGGAGGTAGCGATCTGCGTGGTGTATTTGCTGCCAGTCATGGCGAGTTTGCTCCTGCCCAATCGACAAGCGCCGCGTGAGGGCGGCGCTTGGGGCGTGGTGGGTTTACTTTTTGGCTTCGGGGCCGGTGGCGTTCAGATGGTGCGTCATGCCCGCCAGATACTCGCGGAACTCGACGGCCAGTTCGGGATGCTTGAGACCGTATTCGACGTTGGCCTTGAGATAACCGAGCTTGCTGCCGCAGTCATAGCGGGTGCCCTCGAACTCGTAGGCCAGCACGGTCTGTTCCTGAATCATCGCGCTGATGGCGTCGGTGAGCTGGATCTCGCCGTTGGCACCGCGCTGGGTGCGCTCCAACAGCTTGAAGATGCGGGGGGTGAGGATGTAGCGACCGACCACGGCGAGGTTGCTGGGCGCATCTTCGCGCTTCGGCTTTTCGACGATGCGGCGGATCTCGCCCAGGCCGGGAGCCACCGGCTGGGTCTCGACCACGCCGTAGTTGCTGACTTCATCCATCGGCACCCGCTGGGTGGCGATGACGCTGGTGCCGTATTCCTGGTACACACGCTGCATCTGCGCCAGGCAGGGGCGTAGCTTGCCGTCGATCAGGTCGTCGGCAAGGATCACCGAGAAATCTTCGTCACCCACTGCCGGCCAGGCGCAAAGCACCGCATGGCCAAGCCCCAGGGCTTCGGCCTGGCGGATGAAGATGCAGGTGATGCCGGGCGGCAGGATTTCCTGCACGGTTTCCAGCAGCTTGGTCTTGTTGCGGGCAGCCAGTTCGGCCTCCAGCTCATAGGCCTTGTCGAAGTGATCCATGATGGAATTTTTTGATCTTCCAGTGACGAAGATCAGTTCTTCGGCACCGGCTGAAATCGCCTCCTGCACCGCGTACTGGATCAGCGGCTTGTCCACCACCGGCAACATCTCCTTGGCGGATGCCTTGGTGGCGGGCAGAAATCGGGTGCCCAGACCGGCAACCGGGAAAACCGCTTTGCGGATACGCATTAGTGCTCCGTGGAATTGGCGACTTACAAACTAGAACCAGAGTTTAGCTGACCCGCGATTCAAACAAGGCCTTCCAGACGGCCGCTGAGGTGGGTCTTGCCGCCCTCGCGCGCGAGCAGATCGAAATCCACGCCCTGGCCGACGCTCACCTGCTTCAAGGTGACGCGCCCCGGCAACAGCAGGGGTTGCTTGAACTGGATCACCAACCGGGCCGGTGCGCCGCCGTGGCTGGCGAGGTATTGCGGCAGCAGCAAGCCCAGGCAGCGCGCCACGCTCCACATGCCGTGGGCGATGGCGCGGTCGAAGCCAAATAGCCGGGCGGTCAGCGCATACAGGTGGATGGGGTTGTAATCCTGTGCCACCGCGGCATAGCGACGCCCGATGTCGGCGGGCGCCTCGAAAGGCAGATACCGGGCGGTGACTGCCGGAGCGGCGGGCGGCGCGGCCTTGCTGCCGCGCGACTTGACCTTGGCCCGGTGCAGCACCGTGGTCACCGCCGACCACAGCGATTCGCCATCGGCGAGATAGTCGGTGAGCAGATCCACCTCCAGACCCAGCTTGCTGCGGCGCGATTCGCCAATCTGCACGCGGACGTCGTAGGGGGTGCCGGCACTCAGGGCCGCCCGCTGGGTGATGACATTGCCCAGATGCACCAGGCCGATCAGCGGCAGCGGGAAATCCGGCTGCGTCATCACGTGCATGTGCAGGGGGGCGGCCACCACCTGCGGGTAGCTGATGGCGATTTGCCCTTCCGGCAACTGGCAGACCGCGTTGTAGGCGGCGATGTGCTCGCCCTGCAGCACGAAGTTTTTCAGGGTCACCGTGTTGTGGGGAACGCTCGGCGATTCGCCCGGCTTGCGGCGGCTGGAAAGCGCGGCCTTCCAGAACAAGGGTGCGGTCGAAGGCAGTACCGAGAGGTCGGGCAACACGAGGGCGGACATGGTTTGCGAAGGGCCTGAAGAAGGTGCCGCGCATCATACGCCGGGCCTGTCAGACCTTGAACCATTGCGAAAACAGCCCAGCTACCATCTGCGCCCCGTCTGGAAACATTCCGCATGACCCACAAAATTCCCGTCACCGTGCTCACCGGCTTTCTCGGCGCAGGCAAGACCACCCTGCTCAACCGCATCTTGAGCGAGCAGCACGGCCAGCGCATTGCGGTGATTGAGAACGAGTTCGGTGAGATCGGCATCGACCAGGCGCTGGTCATCAATGCCGACGAGGAAATCTTCGAGATGAACAACGGCTGCATCTGCTGCACGGTGCGCGGCGATCTCATCCGCATCCTGGGCCAGCTCTTGAAGCGCCGCGACAAGTTCGACCGCATCCTGGTCGAAACCACCGGCATGGCCGACCCCGGCCCGGTGGCGCAGACCTTTTTCATGGACGAGGACATGAAGGCCGAGTTCGCGCTCGATGGCCTGGTCACCGTCGTCGATGCCAAGCATCTGCTGCTGCATCTGGACGACAGCGAGGAGGCGCAGAAGCAGGTCGCTTTCGCCGACGTGATCCTGCTCAACAAGTGCGATCTGGTCAGCGCCGATGAGCTCGAGACTATCGAGCAGCGCGTGCGCCGCATCAATGCGATGGCCAAGCTGATCCGCACCACCAATGCCGATGCGCCCATCAAGGCGGTGCTGGATGTCGGCGGCTTTGACCTCTCCCGTGCGATGGAGGTCAATCCTGGCTTCCTCGAACCCGAGTATCCGTTTGAATGGGCAGGCCTCTACAAACTGGACAGCGCGGTGGAGCTGGTGGCAGGCGCCTGCGGCCATGACCATGGGCATGACCATCATCACCATCACATCCACGACGAACATCATCTGAAGCTCGCCCTGCTGCCGGTGCCGGTCTCCGGCGAAGACGCTCTGAAAAGTGCCGCCGACAAGGGCATCCGCGTTTTTGCCAATGCGGTGGAAGACCGCGCGCCGGGCAGCACCCTCGAACCCTCGATGACCCCGTGGCGGCTCGATCTGCACGCTGCACACGCGCATTTCCCGGTGCGCATAGCCGCCGCCGGCCATTACGTGCTGCTCAGCGAGCATGCGCCGGAGGAGTTCCACCTCACGCTGAAATCTGCCGACGGCAAGACGCTGCGGCCGGTGCTGGCCAAGTATTTCGAGGCAGGCCATAGCCACGACGAGGCGGTGACCAGTGTGGGCATCCGCTGCGAGGGTCTGGTCGATTCCAGCCTGTTCAGTGGCTGGATCAGCGCCGTGCTGTCGACCCAGGGCAACGACATCTTCCGCAGCAAGGGCATCCTCAACGTCGCTGGCCGCGACCGACGCTATGTGTTCCAGGGCGTGCACATGGTGATGGATGGGCGCGAGGATGCCGCCTGGGGCGATGCCCCGCGCGACAACACCCTGGTGTTCATCGGCCGCAATCTCGACCGCGCCAAACTCAACGAGGGCTTCCGGGCCTGCCTGCGAGTGGCGGCTTGAACGCGAGGCGCGACCGCCGCGTCGAGTGCTTCATCGCACTGCTGATCCCGGTGCTGATCTGGTCGGCAGTCGATCCACATGACCAGATCACCTGGTGGCTCGAATCAGCGCCGACGCTGCTGCTGATCCCGGTGCTGTATTTCACCCGCCACCGCCTGCCGCTCTCCAGCTTGCTGCTGACGCTGCTCTGGCTGCATGGCCTGCTGCTGCTAGTGGGCGGCCATTACACCTATGCCCTGACGCCGCTGGGTGAGTGGGCGCAGGACTGGTTTCACTGGCAGCGCAACCACTACGACAAGCTGGGCCATTTTTTTCAGGGACTGGTGCCCGCATTAGCCTGCCGAGAGATCGTCTCGCGCGCCTCACCGCTGCGCGGTCATGCGGGTTGGATTGGCTACATCAGCGTCGCCACCGCAATGATGATCAGCGCCCTTTACGAACTCATCGAGTGGATCGCGGCACTGCTATCAGCCGAAGCTGCCGAATCGTTTCTGGGCACCCAGGGCGATGTCTGGGATACCCAGTCCGACATGGCCATGGCGCTCGCCGGCGCCCTGGCCACGGCGCTGCTGCTGGCGCGTTGGCATGACCGCTCGATCGCTGCGCGGGAGCCTGCACATGGCTAAGCCCCTCAGCGCGACGTGGACGGCCACGCTTGACGACTATCCCACTGCGCTCGCCGTTTCTCGCGATGGCGCGGTGATCGCCGCCGGCACCGCCAGCGGCAAGGTCTTCGTGTTCGACGCCAGTGCCGGCGATCTGCTGCATAGGCTCGACGCCCATGCCGGCGGCGTGCTGGCCCTCGCCTTTGGCCGCCAGCAGCTTGCCAGCGGCGGGCAGGACGGTCAGGCGCGGCTGTGGGATCTGCGCACCGGCACGGCGACTGCCGCACTGCCCGGTGGCAGCGGCTGGGTCAGCCAGCTGCAATGGACACCCGATGGCAAACGCCTCGCCACCGCTGCGGGCAAGAGCGTGCGGCTGTGGAACGAACAAGGCACTGCAGTTCAGCAATGGACTGCCAGCGCAGGCATCAACGGCCTCGCCTTCAACGCCGTCGGCGGCCTGCTCGCTGCCAGCGCGGGCGCTGAAATGCTGCTCTGGCGCGCTTACGATGGCGGCCTCGACCGCACGCTGAAATGGGTGAGCACGCTGATCAACGCGCACTGGAGCCCCGACGGCCGGGTGCTGGCGGCAGGCTCGATCGACAAGTCCGTGCATTTCTGGCGCGCCGGGGCCTGGCTGGACTCGAAAATGGGCGGCTATGCCAGGAAACCGCAGGCACTGGCCTGGAGCGCGGACTCGAAGTTTCTCGCCACCACCGGCGAAGACGCCATCATCGTCTGGCCGTTTGCCGGCAAGGGCCCGGAAGGCAGCAAGCCCCTGCAGCTGCTGCATCACCTGCGCGCACCGGAGGTGCTCGCTGCACATCCGAAAAAATCACTGTTGCTCTCCGGTTCGCCCGACAAGACGCTGGTGCTCTGGGATCTGAAGAGCGACCAGGCGCCACAGGGTTTTGCCTCGATGAGTGCGGCAATCAGTGCGCTCACCTTTCACCCCGCGCTGCCGTTGGCCTATGCCACCGATGCCGATGGCCAACTCGCTGCCTACTGGATCGACGCCCGATGAAATCACCAAAACCGCAGCCGCCCACGCCGCTCGCCGCACCTTCCCGCTGGCTGCTGCTGAGTGAGGCAAGGATGGGCCTGGACCTGCTGCGCGGGCTGCTCGCTTCAACCGCCACGCTGCCCCGCGGCAAAGGCCCGGTGCTGGTGATTCCGGGCTATCAGGCCAGCGATTTCGAGACTGCGCTGCTGCGCCGCAAGCTCCAGCAACTGGGCTACGGCGTCCACGGCTGGGGTCTGGGCCGCAACCACGGCAAGACCGGCAAGCTGCTGCCCGATCTCATCGCCCGCGTGCGGGCGCTGCACTCGGAACAAGGCGTTCCGGTGAAGCTGGTGGGCTGGAGCCTGGGTGGGGTGCTGGCGCGCGATGTCGCCCGCGCAGCGCCCGAAGCCGTGGCACAGGTGGTCACTCTCGGCTCGCCGATCGTCGGCGGGCCTAAGTTCACCGTGTTCGCCGGCTTCTATCGCAAGCAGGGCCTGGATCTCGACAAGCTGGCTGCCGGCGCCGA
>JBKJJE010000042.1:0-3401 GCA_046598075.1 Stagnimonas sp. | reverse complement strand
GCCTCGGCGAAGGGGCTGCTGAACGAGGCCGTCCACAGGCCCAGCAGGCGAATGCGCTGGGTGCCGCCGGGCTGCTGCAGGGCGATGTCGAGATCGAGGCCATCGGCACCGCGCCAGGCAGCGGCCACGGTCACCGACTGCGCCAGGTTGTCCGTCACCAGCCAGGCCAGCGCGGCCTCGGCAAAGCGCTTGGCCTGGCCCAGCACTTCGGGTGTGCGCTTGGCGCGGCGCAGGGTCCACAGTTGCGAGCCGATGCGGTCATTGCGGTCGGCGTTGAGGGCATCGCCCCACCAGCCGCGCGGGTCGCCGCCGGGTGCCTCGAGCACCTCGGCATCGGTGAGCAGCGACACCAGCACCGCCGCGCGCAGCGAGTCGTCGCGCACCAGGTCGCCCGCGAACACCGCGCCGTCGCAGCTGCCGTCATCGCGGGTGAGGATGGCGATGTCGGTCATGGCGTCGTTACCGTCGGCGTGCCGGTGTTCGGCGTGCCGGCCGGGTGCGCATGGGTGTTGTGCGCGGTGGCCAGCTGCTGCATCGAGCGGCTGGGGTCGGAGACCGAGGTGGCGGAAGACAGTGCCCCGGTGATCGCGGCAGTGGAATCACCGGTGATCGCGCCCACCACATGCAGGGTGCCGTTGACCGTCACGTTGCCGGTGAACTCGGCTTCAGGGGCCTCTACAAGCGCCTTCAAACGGGCTTTTAAGTGCGCCGTGCCGTCGGTCTTCAGCCAGAGAAAGTCGCCCCACTGGTTGTATTGCGAGGACTCACCCGGCTCCTGCTCGGCCTTGCGGGTGGCATCTTCGCCGCCCAGCAGCACGACGTGCGTGCGCGAGCCGCCGATGCTGATGGCCAGCCCCGTGCAGCCAGCCGGTGGGTTGCCGGTGAACCCGAAGCTCTGCAGCCGCAGCACGTTGCTGAGCCGCTCGCCTGCCAGCACCGTGATCTGCACTTTCTGGCCCGCGCCGCTGTCGTCGACGCGGCTGATCGTGGCGCGGGCGGCAATGGCCTGGATGCGCCCGCGCAGGGGGCGCAGTGCGGCTTCCACGGCCGACATCAAAGCTTGGCCGTTCATGGCGTCGGCACCGCATCGAATGCCGCACCCGTCGAATCATTGAGCGGTTCGGGTACGAAGGCATTCACTGGCGTCAGCGACAGCACGGCCACTTCGCCACCGCGGTCGTCGAGACTGAAACTCACGCCCGCAATCAGCAGTTCGCCCTTCAGCCGCAGCCAGGGCACGTCCACCTCCACCGTCGCGTTGTGCGCCCAGGGACGATCACCGTCCAGCCAGCCTCGCACCTGCAGATCGGCGCTGAGGCCGCGCGCGAGGCGATTGGCGGCATGCCACTGCGCCAGCATCGTCGCCGACACCTGGTCGTTGTCGTCGCTGGTGTGGATGGCTGTCACCCGCGCCTTGCGGATGGCCGGATCGGTAGCGCGGCCGAGCAGCTGCTGCGACGTCGCACCCGACGTGTCGGACTCATTGGCCTGGCCGTACACCTTGTAGGTGTGAAATCGCTCCGCCTGGCTGCGCCGCGCGCGGCCGCCAGTCACGTTCACGCCCTGCGTCAGCACGGTGCGAGCCCTGCCTGCTGCCCCGGCGCGGGTGATGCGCAGGCCGCCGATGCCATCCGACACCAGCAGATAGCCACGCAGCTGGGCCGCGCGCGAGAGGGTCTCGAAGATCGTCTCACCGGGATTGATGTGGACCGCTCGAAAGGCGCTGCGCGCTGACACCTTGCCGCCCTTGTCACGGCGGTTTCTGCCGTTGCCGGGTTCGGAATCCACCGTGACGGCAATGCCGAAGGGCTTGCACAGCTCGATGGCCACCTGCTCCAGCGTGCGGCCCTGCCAGCCGCGGCCATCCACCTCGGCTGCGCAGTCCACCAGGTCGCCGGTGGCATCGCGGCCTGCCAGTGTCAGGTCGTGGCTGCCAGGGTCGAAGCTCGTCTCGGTCTCGTCGAGCGTGCCAGTGATCACCGGCACCCCCGCAATGCTCACGGTGCAAGGCTGGCCTTCAAGCATCGGCAGCGCCTCGCCCTGAATCGCCCAGCGATCCGCGCAGTTCAGTGTGAACTGCCCCGCGAGCTGCTCGATGCCGGTGGCGATCTGGATTTGCTTCCAGCCGCGGTAGAGCGAGCCGCCGATCTCCAGCGTCATGTCGGTGGCGCTCATTCGGAGAGCACCTCGAGTGGACTCCCACCCGGCACAAAGCCGGGGTGTAGTACTCCATTGCGGGCGCACAGGTCATCGGCTCGCGCCAGGCACTTGGCAGTTCCGTATAACGCCTGAGCGATCACCACCGCAGGCAGGGTCTCGCGCGGGGTGTAGCGGCTGATGCGGGCGAGGTTGGCCGAGCGGGTGGCCACGTCGGTGGCCAGCGCCGTGCGGGCAACGATCAGTGCGGCATACAGCGAATCCCCCGCGCGGCCCATCACCGCATCGAACTGGCCCAGCACCTGGTCGCGGGTGGCCAGTGCCTCGTTGACGCTCACGAAGCGGGTCGCGGCAATCACGTCGACGCCGGCCAGCACCGCATGCACCTGCGCGGCCTGGATGACGACGCTGGCGTTCTGCACTGCCACCGGGTCGGCTCCGGGCCGGCCACCGTATTGCAGGCCGAACAGCCGCTTGATGTCGGCTAGCGACTTCAGCCGCTGGATGTCGACGCGCAGACGGAACGCGAGCTTATCGGGCGCCGCGATGACGTCTTTGATCTGCTGCTCGGCGGTCGCCACCTGGCCGATCAGCTGCTCGAGGTTATCGAGCACATCGCCCACCGCATTGACGGTGTCGAGAAAGCGGGTGGGCGATGGGGCCTTGAAGTCAGTCTGCAGCTGCGCATCGGTGGCATCGCGCGCCAGCGTGGCCGCTGCATGCGCGGCCTTGGCGGTATCGATGGTGGCCACCGGCAGCGACACCGGTGCAGCGCGCAGGCACACCAGGTCGAACCGCGCCATGCCGCCCTGCTGCGAGGACTCGACCAGCCGGGCCTGCACGATGACCACCTGCAGCTCGCCGAAATACGGATGCACCAGCGTACCGACGCCGGGCCGCTCGAGCGCGGTGGCCAGCGCATCGCGTGCAACGAAGTAATCCTCGCCCAGCACATAGGCTCTGAGGCTGAACTGGTCCGGCCGGGCACCGAGGTCTTCGGTTTCCGGCAGATCCACGCCGGGGTATTCGTGAACGACCACGCGCCGCCCGAAGTCCTTGTCGTGCGACTCGATCTTGAACGGCACGCCCCGAAAGCTGCCGTCGCGCAGCTGCTCGCGCCAGCTCATGGCGTCGCCCCGAAAATCCGCATGCCGGTGGCGACGTTGAGATCGAGGCCTCCCTTGGCGGTGATCGCACCGACCCTGGCGCGGCCGTCCTGGTCGATACGAATGGTCAGCTCGCCC
>JBKJJE010000028.1:0-2632 GCA_046598075.1 Stagnimonas sp. | reverse complement strand
ACGTAGTGGGCAGTGGCACCGATCAGTTTGACGCCGCGATCGTCGGCCTGCTGGTAGGGGTCGGCGCCTGCGAAAGCGGGCAGGAAGCTATGGTGGATATTGATGATGCGCTGCGGCCAGCCGGCCACGAAGGCCGGCGACAGGATGCGCATGTAGCGCGCCAGCACGATGAAGTCGGCCTGCCCCTGCAGCAGCGTCTGCATGCGGGCTTCGGCCTCGGCATGGGTGGCCGCGTCGATGGCGACGTGCTCGAAGCGCACGCCGAAGCGTTCCACCGCCTCGCGCAGGTCGGGGTGATTGGAAATCACCATGGGGATGTCCACCCGTAGCTCGCTGCGCTGCCAGCGCCAGAGCAGCTCCATCAGCGCGTGGTCGTGCCTACTGACCAGAATCGCCATGCGCGGCTTGACGGCGCCGAAGCTGATCCGCCAGTCCATCGCATAGGGCCTGGCGACGACTTCGCCAAAGGCCCGCACCAGCGCCTCGCCGGTGACGTCCAGCGTCGGCGTCTGGAACTCCAGACGCAGAAAGAATTTGCCGCCGAAGGCATCGCTGGAATGCTGATCCAGCTCGGTGATGTTGACGCCGTGGTGATAGAGGAAAGTGGTGACTGCCGAGACGATGCCAGGCTTGTCTGGGCAGGTGACGCTGAGCCGCGCCGTGGTCTCGGGAACCGTGGTCATGCGGCTGGCAGTAGGGCTTTCAGCTTGGCGGCTTCGTCCGGAAACCAGGGACCGTTGGCCTTCAGGGCTTCGGCAGCCGCCTGCCGCGCCTCGTCACTCTGCTTTAGCGCCAGCAGCGATTGCACGCGTGCCTGCGCATTCTTCAGGCGGTTGATGCCGTAGGCTTTTTCCGCCGCCCGGGCGAACCAGGGCAGCGCCTGCGCGTGCTCACCCCGCGCGGCCAGCACGCGGGCATAGCGGTTGGCGTAGACGTAGTCCTCGGGATAGGCGGCAGTCAGCTTTTCGAGCAGCGCATCGAGCTTCGCGTTTTCAGCGGCAGCTTCATAGAACACCCGCAGGTTGTCGGCGGCATTGCGGTCAGCCCTGATGTTGCCTGCGATCTTCGGCGTGAAGTAGCCGATGCCCTTTTGATACACCGCGGCCTTGGCCGCGGCATCGCCCTGCATCTGGTAGAGATCGGCGAGCGCGAATACCGCGCTGCGGGCGTCTGCACAGCCCTGTTTCCTCGCCAGCACAGTGCGGCTCAGCAGGGTCTCGAAACGCGGCGCCTGCGCGGCGAGAAAACCGCGGCGGTGGTCACTCGCCTCGTTGGCGGTGCATGCCAGTGCGGCGTCGAGGTCATAGGGGCTCTCGCAATCGAGTGCGCCGGTCAGCGCCTTTTCGGCCGCAGCCAGGCAGGCCTCGGGCTGCTTGACCTTGGCCGCGGCCTTCAACTGCAGGCGGGCCAGCGTACGCGGCAGCTGGTCGCCGCGCCGGATGGCATCGGCCTGCACGGCGGGTGGCAGGGTGGCAAACCAGTCCAGCCCCTGCTGCCCCTCGTTGCGGGCGAGGTGGGCGCCGAGCACCATGCGGGTCGCCGAGACGCTGCGCTTGCCGCCGCCGGCCGCCTCCAGCCGCAGGGCGTCGAGCGAAGTGTTGCGGGCGGTGATCGCGGCCAGCTCGGCGTAGAACTGCGCGCGCGTGCGCTCGGCGCTGATGCGGCCCAGCTCCGCGCCTTCGGCATTGAGCACCACATAACTCGGCAGCGCCTTGACCGCGAACTGCTCCTTGATCGCCGCGCCCTCGGGCGAGTCGGCATCCACCTCCACCACCACCGTGCCGCGCTCGACCTGCTTCCACTCGCCGCCGGTGAGCACGTTCTTCCTCATGAAGTAGCAGGAGTAGCACCAGGGCGCGTGGAAATCGAGCAGTACCGGCAGCTGCTTGGTTCTGGCCTCGGCCAGCGCATCGTCGAGCGTGCCGCCACTGGCGTGGACAGCACCGAATGAGCCCAGCAGCAGGGCGATGACAAGCAGATGGCGCATGGGATGCATCCTTCAGGACAGGGGCGGCAGATTCTTGGGCGCGTCTTCCGGCGGCTTGGCGAAGTAGACGATGCGGGCGTTGTAGGCCTTGCCGGTCGCCGGGTCGTGGATGTTGGACACGCCCTTGTATTCCAGCAGGCGCTTGCCCGGCACGTCGTACAACAGGTTGAGATCGGGAGCGACGAAGCGCAGCAGCGAGTCGGCCTGCACCAGCAACTTGATCGCCGGTTTACCCTCGAAACTGCCGTCGCCGACCTTTCTGATCTTGAAGCGATAGCTGTCCAGCTGGCCGGCGACGGCGAAGCGGAAGTTCACCGTCTCGCCCTGCACCAGCTTGCCGAGATTGTCCTGCACGACGTGATTGAAGCCGGAGTCGGCGGCGGTGAAGCCGTCGCGCCGAATGGTCTTGCGCTTCTCCTTGCCCTTGCTGGAAATCTTCAGCAGGGTGATCGACTCGCCGTTGGCGGTGATGCCCTCGGCATAGCCCTCGCCGGGCAGGTCGAAGCGGAACTTCGGCACATAGGCATCGGCGCGATAGTCGAGCGTCTTGCTGCCGATCTGCCGGCCGTCCGGGCTGTAGTAGCGAATGGTGCTGGAGACCTCCCGGCCGGCCTCGAACACCGGCTGATGCACCTCGGTGTAGAG
>JBKJJE010000186.1:0-69531 GCA_046598075.1 Stagnimonas sp. | reverse complement strand
GCTTGTCGGCAGCCGCGACTTTCATGTCCTCCGGTACCCGCTGGCCGTCGGTGAGGTAGGCCAGCGGCAGCTTGTGCTGGATGGCGACCGAGATCGCGCCGCCTATGCGGGTGGTTTCATCGAGCTTGGTGAGGATGCAACCGACCGGCCTGGCGGCGGCAAAGCGGCGGGCGACGTCGTCCTGATCGCTGGCCTGGCTGTTGGCAGCCAGCACCAGATAGTTCCTGAGTCTCGGATGGGCGTTGTTGAGCAGCGCCAGCTGGGCGCTGAGGGCGCTGTCGCGCTGGCTCATGCCGGCGGTGTCGACCAGCACCAGCTTGTGGTCCGAGAGCTTGGCCAGCATTTCAGGCAGCGCCTGCTGGCTGCTGACGGTGAACACCGGCACCCCGAGCAGGCGGCCGTAGGTGTAGAGCTGCTCCTGGGCGCCGATGCGGTACTGGTCCATGGCCACCAGCGCGATGTCGCGCACGCCATGACGCTCGGCGTAACGCGCCGCGAGCTTGGCGATGGTGGTGGTTTTGCCGACGCCGGTGGGGCCGACGAGGGCGATCATGCCGCCTTCCATCACCACGTCGCTGCGGGCAATCGGGATGCGGCTGGCGAGCAGGCCCAGAGGCAGGAAACGGGCGCGATCGGCGCTGCTGCCCTCGGGCAGCGCGTCGCAGATCTCGCGCGACAGCTCAGGCGCCACGCCGAGATCCGCCAGCACTTTCAGCACGCTGTAGCGCACTGGCCGGTTCTGACGGAGTTCGGTCCAGGCCAGGCCTGCCAGCTGCTGCTCGATCATCCGCCGCATGCTGCCCAGCTCGCTTTGCAGCTTCTGGTATTCGACCGAGGTCACCGCCGCCGCCGCAGTCGCCGGCCCGGGCTCGGCAGCGGCCATCGCCGGAGCGGCGGCGGCCGGTGTTTTTTCGGGCGCTGCAGAAGCCACACCGGCCTCGCTGCCAAAAGTGCTCAGCAGCGTCTGCAGGGCCTCCGCGCTGCGTGGCGCCGGCGCTGCCGGCGGCGGTTGCAGGATGCTCTGCGCCGCCGCATGGCTGGCGGTCGCTGGCGGCGACTGCTCTGCTGGCGCACGGTCGAGAGTCTGCCGCATCAGCGCCTCGTCGTAGTCGACGGCAGCGACGATCTCGATGCCGCCGGGGACGCGCCGGTTGGAGAGGATGACCGCATCCGGCCCCTGCTCCTGGTGCACCTGGCGAATCGCATCCCGCATGTTTTTTGCAGTGAACCGTTTGATCTTCATTGCCGTTTCGCTCCTGAACCTTGCTTGCACCTGCCGCCGTTTTTCAGCTCACTGCACCGACCAGACGAATCTGTTTCGAATCCGGCACCTCGTTGAACGACAGCACGTGCAGATCGGGCAGCGAGTGGCGGGTGAAGCGCGCCAGCAGCGGCCGCAATGCCGCCGATACCAGCAGCACCGCGGGTTGGCCGAGACTGGCCTGCCGCTGCACCTGATCCACCAACGATTTCTGCATCCTGTCCGCCAAGGCTGGCTCCAATACGGCTCCACCGGTTTGCAGGCTGTCCTGCAACACGCGTTCCAGCGCCGGCCCCAGGGTGAGCACCGGAAAATCCGGCTCCAGGCCGTTGATGTCCTGGACGATCTGGCGGGCGAGCGCGACCCGCACTGCGGCGGCCAGCAGGCCGGGGTCCTGGCTGCGGGGCGCGGTTTCGGCGATCGCCTCGGCGATGCCGCGCAGATTGCCCAGCGTCACCCGCTCGGTGAGCAGGATCTGCAGCACCCGCACGAATACCGACAGCGGCAGCAGCTTGGGCACCAGCCCTTCCACCAGCTTCGGCGCCGACTTGGCGAGCGCGTTGAGCAGCTGCTGCGCTTCGTCGAAGCCGAGCAGTTCGTGGGCATGCTCCTTGATGATCTGCGACAGATGGGTGGCGATCACGGTGGCCGCATCGACCACCGTGTAGCCCATGGTCTGCGCGTGGTCGCGGGCGCCCGGCTCGATCCAGGTGGCGTCGAGGCCGAACGTCGGGTCCTTGGTGGGGATGCCTTCGACAGTGCCAAAAACCCGACCGGGGTTGAGCGCCAATTCTCTGTCGGGGTAGACCTGCCCGCTCGCCAGCGGCACGCCGTGCAGCGTCAGCCGGTAGGCCGTGGGGCTGAGCTCCAGGTTGTCGCAGAGATGCACCGGCTGCACCAGAAAACCCAGCTCCTGGGTGAGTTTCTTGCGCACTCCCTTGATGCGCGCCATCAGCTCGCCGCCCTGCCTGGCGTCCACCAGCGGAATCAGGCGGTAACCCACTTCCAGGCCCAGGGCGTCGCGCTGCTGCACGTCCTCCCAGCTCAGCTCCTGCGGTGCCGCGGCGGCGTCCGGGAGCGGATTGGCGCGGGCCAGCGTCAGTCGCTCGCTGCGCACCTTGTTGAGATAGGCCATGCCACCGCAGATGGCGGCGAGCGTCAGAAACACCAGATTTGGCATGCCCGGGATCACCCCGATCAGCGCCATGATCACGCCGGTGACGGCCAGCACCCGGGGCTCGGCAAACACCTGATGCACCAGCTGGCGGCCCATGTCGCCCGATTTCGACATGCGGGTGACCAATATCGCCACCGAGGTCGCCAGCAGCAGCGACGGGATCTGTGCCACCAGGCCGTCGCCGATGGTCAGCAGGGTGTAGTTCTTCAGCGCCTCGCCAAAAGCCAGATCGTGCTGCAGCACGCCGATGAACAGGCCGCCGAAGATGTTGATGAACAGGATCATGATGCCGGCGATGGCATCGCCGCGGATGAACTTGGAGGCGCCATCCATCGAGCCGTAGAAATCGGCCTCCTCGCGCACCTCCTCGCGGCGCAGCCGGGCTTCGTCGCGGGTCAGCAGGCCGGCATTGAGGTCGGCATCGATCGCCATCTGCTTGCCGGGCAGGGCATCCAGGGTGAAGCGGGCGGTGACCTCGGCGACCCGCTCGGCACCCTTGGTGACCACCATGAAATTGATCAGCGTCAGGATGATGAAGATGATGAAGCCGATGGCGTAATTGCTGCCCACCACGAAGTGGCCGAACGCCTCGATCACCTTGCCTGCCGATGCCGCGCCCTGATGCCCGTGCAGCAGCACCACCCGGGTGGAGGCGACGTTGAGCGCCAGCCGCATCAGGGTGACCAGCAGCAGCACGGTCGGAAACGCGCTGAACTCCAGCGGCCGCAGCACGTAGATCACCGCCAGCAGGATGATGATCGAGAGCGCGATGTTGAAGGTGAACAGCAGGTCCAGCACCACCGGCGCCAGCGGAATCACCACCATGCCGAGAATCATCAGCAGCAGCACTGGCGCGCCGAGGCCGCTGCGCATCAGGCCGGCGAACTGCTGGGCGCGTCGGGGGGCGGCAAGCGCAGGCATTCAGGGCTCCGTTGCAGAAAGGCCCGATGCCCCTCCGTTGACGGGCTTGATGCAACATCTGTTCTAGGCGCCTGATGCGGTCAGTCTGTCGCTGTTTCCCCCTCGACCAATGACCTACCCGCTACACCTCATCAAAACCCGCACCATGCTGCTGAGGATGCGCGCCCTGCTCGCCAGCCAGGCCCAGCCCCCTGACGACCGGCTGAAAATGCCGCTTGCCGATGCACTCGCCATTCCGGCCGCGCAGGAAAAGCTCGACCCCAACATCAAGCTGTTCTTTGGCGATGCCAAGCATCCGGCGGCGAAGTAGACGCTGGGCACCTGTACCGCCAACAAGAAGACCAACTTCTTCAACAAGACCGAGAGAGAGGGCTGCGAGTGGGTGTTTCTCGGCGCTGTCATCTAGATGCAAGAGCGTGCCAGGCAGCTGGGCGGCAATGCGGTGATCAACATCAGCAGTGTCTACCGCAATCAGGAGCTGAAAAACGAAAGTGAATACGACTGCGGCGCCGGTGCCTTGATGGGCGGCGTGGCCTGGAGCGGCACAGTGGTCAAGCTGCCCTGAAGCCGGTTCGAACGCGCCACCCCGTGGCTGGGCTTGCTGTCGTCGCGCGCAGTCAGTGATCAGGAAAAGTGTTGAGCCATTGATGGTAGACGTCAGCCTCCATCCCCTTGGCGATGAAGAAGCCCTGCGCCTGATCGCAGCCGAGCGCACGCAGCAGGTCCCAGTCCTCCTGGGTTTCCACCCCTTCGGCGACGGCCGAGATATTGAGCTTTCGCGCCATCACCAGGCAGGACTCAAGGATCGCCCGGGCCGACTCCTGAAGGCTGGCATTGGTGACGAAGGACTGATCGATCTTCAGCTCGGTAAAGGCGATGCGGGACAGTTGCTGCATCGAGGAATAGCCGGTGCCGTAGTCGTCAATCGACAGGCCGAAGCCGCGCATGCGCAGGCGCGCCAGGTTCTCCAGCGCCTGCCCGACATCGGTGGTGGCGGCGGCCTCGGTCAGCTCCAGCACCATGTCGCGCGGCTGTAGACCCTGTTCGGTGACTACGGCGGTGATCCGCTCCGCCAGGCGCTCATCGACCAGGGCATTGGGCGAGAGATTCACCGAGACGCTGCTCTTATGCCCCTGGGCGCGCCAGGCGCTGCACTGTGCCGCTGACTTCTTCAGCATGACCCACATCAGCTCGGCAATATTGCCGCTGTCTTCCAAAACCCCGATGAACTCCGACGGTGGCACGATGCCGTCGCCAGGGTGCCGCCAGCGCGCCAGTGCCTCGGCGCCGCAGACCTTGCCGCTGGCGAGATCAAGCTTGGGCTGAAAAAATGGCTCGAACTCGTCGTTGGCCAGCCCTGCCAGTATCTGCTCCAGTGTGTATGCCTCGCGCTTGGCGACAGGACGATTGCGCTGCCCATTTATTTGCTCACGGCGCTTCAGTAGCGGTTCGAGCTTGCCGGCGGTGATGGGTTTTTCAATCACGCCGAGCAGCTCAATGCCATAGGCCTTGGCCATTTTTTCCACCGAAGCCACCAGGCTGAGCTCCAGCGCACTGGACAGAATCACCGAGACCTTGGCCTCCAGCTGACTCAGGCGACGAATCAGCTCCATGCCATCCATGCTGGGCATGTCGAGATCACAGATGACCACGTCCACGGAGCACTCGGGGTTGGCCATCACTGCCAAGGCATGATGTCCGTCGGCGGCCTCGTGCACGGTTTTCGCCCCCAGATGGCTGAGCAGCCGGGCGGTGCTCTGGCGCTGAAAGTCGTGGTCCTCGGCGATCAGAAAGTTAAGGGCATTGAGTGACATGGTTACTCCGATGCCAGAGGAGCTGTCGGCGACTTCTGGTGGGCTGCGCAGCTGGTTTGCTGCAGGTGCTGGCTGAGTCGATGCAGTTCAAGGCAGAGGCGCAGCATGCTGGCGTCGATGGCGGCCCAGTCGTCAGCGCGACTGGCCTGCTCGACACCGACGCAGGCTTCGGCCAGCGCCAAGGCGCCAATGATCTTGCAGGCCCCCTTGATGCGGTGGGCGCACTGGCCAAGCTGGCCGCTGTCGCGGTTCGCCAGCACTTGTTCGAGCGCTTGCATGTCGCGTTCATTGACACGCTGGAACTCGCTGAGCAGCGCAGGCCCGGCAGTGACATCGCCGCCCAGACTTTCGGCCAGCACCGCGTAATCGATTGGGCAGCCTGCGCTGGCAGCCGGCTCGGGCGAGTGCAACTGCGGTGGCTCGGCGCGTATCGCCGCTGCTGGCGGCAGCCACTGCTCCAGCTTCTCGCGCAGCTCAGCCAGCTGCACGGGCTTGGCCAGATAGCTGTCCATGCCGGCGGCCAGACAGGTTTCCGCCTCACCGCGCAGGGCATTGGCGGTGCAGCCGATGATCGGGGTATGGCGCAGGCACTGCTCATCTTCATGCTGGCGCACCGCACGGGTGAGCTGGTAGCCGCTCATCTCGGGCATGTTGCAGTCGGTGAGAATCAGGCCGAATCGACCCTGCAACCAAAGCTGCAGCGCCTCGCTGCCATTGTTGGCAGTCTCGACGGCGTAGCCGAGCACTTGTATCAGGCGGATCAGCACCAGTCGGTTGGTGGGGTGATCGTCGACCACCAGCACCAGCCTGCCTTCGCGCGCGGCCTGCTCAAGGCTGGTTGCGGCGCGCTGGCCAGGGTCAGCGCCAGTCGGCCGCGCTGCCGACGCCACCGCCTTGCCAGATAGTTGTGCCGGATCAGCAATCGGCAGGCTGAGGTTGAAGCTCATCGCCGTGTCCATGCCGGGCGTACTCAGCATTTCGATCGAGCCGCCCATCATCGCCGTGAGGCCCTTGCAGATGGCCAGCCCCAGGCCAGCACCGCCGAAGCGGCTGGCGGTAACGCTCTCGCCCTGGCTCCGGCCAAGACCAGGATGCCGAGCAGGGCGATCAGCGCAGCAATGCCCGGCCCAAGGTTAATGAGACCTACGCGACTGCCGCCAACTGTGTGTCTTCCATGATTCACCTTTGCTGCCCCCCACCCCGGTGAAACTGCTGCCGTGAAGTTGACTTCAATCTGCGCGAGCTGCCATGCACTCCAGCAGACATTGGAAAAACTTGTCAAGACCCTGCGCCCGGTGTGTTTCGTGCCCAGGCTTGGTGCGGCAGTGGCAGAGGCCGGCCATTTGCCGGTGTCGAAGGGGCTCGCCTTTAGGCAATACCTGGCTCACGAGTCTTCCCGCTCCAACTGGGCTGCCAGTGCGTCGGTGAGTTGCTCGACGCGCCGGGCGTTGGCTTCTGGCCCGCTGGCAGCGGTTGTGGGCGGGTGGCTGGTGCTGTCGTCTGGTGACTCGCTGATGACGATGCAGTTGCGGCCCGAGTGCTTGGCGCGGTACAGCGCCTGATCGGCGGCGCGGATCAGCGCTGAGATGCTGTCGCCCTGCGCCGGATAACTGGCGGCGCCACCGGACACGGTGAGCGTCGGCAGCGGCTGGCCACGAAAGCCGAGTTGCAGGGTTTCGGTGCCGGAGCGCACCCGCTCGCCACAACCGCGGACGTCGTCCAGGCGGTCGCTGTTGAGCACCACCACGAACTCCTCGCCACCGACGCGGAATGCTGCCTCGTCGGCGCGCACCCGCTTTTGCAGCATGGCGGCGAAGGCGCACAGCACGTGATCGCCGCAATCGTGGCCCAAGCGGTCGTTGAAATGCTTGAAATGGTCAAGGTCGAATACCAGCACCGACAGCCCGCGGCCGCTGCGCTGCGACTCGGCCATGCGGCGCTGCAGGTAGTCGTCGAGAAAGCGCCGGTTGTAGAGCCCGGTGAGCGGATCGCGAATCGCCTGGCGCTGCAGCAGGTCGCGCAGGTCGAGGTTGCGGATCGCCAGGCCGACCTGCTCGGCGGTGGTCGCCAGCAGCAGCTTGTCGGGGGCTGCAATCTCGCCGCCGGCGACGCCGGGCCACTGCAGGTAGATCATGCCGAGCAGCACGCCCTCGGCGATGATCGGCATGCAGCTGTGGTGTTCGAGCAGGCTGGGACGGTCGCCGGAATGATGGTCGCGGTGGGCGATGAGATGGGCGCAGGGCAGAGGATCGGCTGGGTCCTCGATGCGGTGTTCGCAGCGCAGCTGCAGGGCCCAGCAATCGTCCTCGGCGAGCTGCTGCTGGGCGGCGCTGTAGCCACCCCACTGGCATTGCAGCGACAGCGGTTCGGTGGCGGCCATGCGCAGGTACAGCGCGCCGCCGTATTCGCCGAAGATCTCTGGCAGATAGCGCGCGATCAGATGGCTGGCCGCAGTCAGGGTTTCCGCCGCCTGCAGTGCCGCGCCCATGCGCGCCAGCAGCGTCAGCTCGATGTTGCGCTGCTTCCAGTTGCGCATGCTCAGGTGCAGCTGCGAGGTGCGCTCGCTGACCTGCCGCTCGAGGTTGCTGGTCAGCGCCAGCAGGCGGGCTTCGTTGTGATGGCGTTCGCTGATGTCTTCCACCACCAGGATCACCCGCAGCGGCGCCATCGGCCCGGCATCCAGCCGCCGCACGAACAGGTTGACCCAGATCACCGCGCCGGATCTGGCGACCTGCCGTTGCTCCATCGCGTAGTCATCGATCTCGCCGGCCAGCAGGCGGCGGCGGCGCTCGGCCTCGGCCTCGCGGTCTTCCGGATGGGTGAGCGCCAATACGTCGAGTGTGCGCAGCTGCTCCAGCGGATAGCCGGAGATCTCGCACAGCCGGGCATTGGCCCATAGCCAGCCGCCGCCGGCATCGGTCATCGCGATACCCACTGCGGCGCGGTTGAAGGCATGCGCGAAGCGCAGCTCGCTGGCCTCGCCCTCGCTGATGTGCGGCGCCGAAAATCCGGCGGCCGGCTTCGGCTGCCGACGCGGTGCAGCAGCCGGCAACCAGAGCAGGGCAGTCAGCAGGTGCAGCGCCCAGCCGGCCAGGAAAACTCCGGTCACCAGGCTCAAGTCCGGGATCAGCTCCCGCCGTGGCCACCAGCAATCGATGGTCGCCAGACTGCTCGCCGTCGCCAGCAGCAGCAGCGCCAGGCTGCCCCAGAGGCGCGGCACGCCGCGGCCAAACAGCAGCGCCAGCGCGCCGACCGGCGCCATCCATGCCGCTGCCGTAGCGGTCAGCCACAGCCAGCGCAGCGAGGCCATGGCGGGCGGCAGCGGCATCGGCAGTTGCGCCAGCAGCAGGCCCAGCACTGGCAGGCAGCCCACCAACAGTAATGCCAGTGCCGAGGATCTGAACCGCCCGCCGACCAGCTGCAGCAGTGCGACCAGCAGCAGCGTTGCATTGCCGCCCAGCAGCAGCGCCGGCAGCAGCGGCAGCTCGGGCAGCAGCGGCGCTTCGATCCAGGCCAGACCGACAAGGCCGGCAGCAGCCAGCAGCGCCAGGGTCGCCAGCAGGGGGACAGCCCTGCGGATGGCGGGCAGGCTGGCTGGATGCGGATGCTCGGCTGATTCGGCTTGCATGGCGATACCGGTGCGGATGGGGTTGTCCCTGCGCAATGCGCTCATCGGGCATCTGCAAGTCCCGTTCCCGCCTACACGACCTCAGTGCGGAGGTTCCGGGTCGGGCTCGCCACCCGGTACGGCATCGACCGTCGGCATCACCGGCGGCGGACCCGCGTTCCAGCTGCGCAGCTGGTAGACATAGCCCAGCACCTGGGCTGTCGCTGCGTACAGCGCCGCGGGAATTTCCTGCTCCAGCGCGCAGCCGCGATACAGGGCGCGCGCCAGCGGCGGCGCCGACACCAGCGTGATCCGGTGCTCCTCCGCCAGCTCGCGAATGCGGCGCGCCATCTCGCCCTGGCCCTTGGCCACCACCCGCGGCGCGCGCATGGTGCCGGCGCTGTAGCTGAGCGCCACCGCATAGTGGGTGGGGTTGGTGATCACCACGTCCGCGGTCGGCACCTTGTCGACCATCCGCCGCTGCGACATTTCCTGCTGGATGCGGCGGATGCGGCTCTTGATCTCCGGGCGACCCTCGGTCTGCTTGTACTCGTCGCGCACTTCCTGCTTGGACATCCTGAGCCGCTTGAAATGGGAGAACAGCTGATACGGCGCATCGATAGCGGCCACTGCCAGCAAGGCCGCCACCATCCAGGCAAAGCCCTGCAGCAGCAGGCTCAGGCCGTGGCCCAGGCCGCTGGCCAGAGGCTCCACGCTGAGTGCCAGCAGCTGCCCGCGCACGCCGTGCACGAACACTGCCGCGACAGCGCCCACCAGCCCGAACTTGGCGATGCTCTTGATCAGCTCCACCAGACTATTGGCGGAGAACATGCGCGCCAGTCCACTGAGCGGATTGATGCGCTGGAAGTCTGGCTGCAGGGCCTGCTGGCTGAAGTTCCAGCCGCCGATCAGGAGCGGCGCCAGCAGCGCCGCGACGACCGTCGCGGCGAACAGCGGCATGAAGCTCAGCAGGCCCTGCAGCAGCGCCTGGCCGAGCAGCGCCGGCAGCCGCGAGGGATCATCCAGCAGCGCCGGCGAAAAGCTCAGCGCCTGCCGCATGCCCTCGGCGCTGCGGCGCGCCAGCGTCGAGCCGTAGCCCAGCAGCAGCGCGGCACCGGCGCCCATCACCACGGCGGTGGAAAGCTCGCGCGAGCGCGGCACCTGGCCTTTCTCGCGCGACTCGCGCAGTCGCTTGGCAGTGGCCTTCTCGGTCTTGTCCTGGCTGCCGGATTCACTCATTTGCGAGCGGCATCAGGGTGGTCAGGAAGGCATAGGCGGCATCCAGCGTCTGCGAAAAGACGCTTTGCAGACCCGGCAGGCTGTAGCGCAACAGCAGCAGGCCGGCGGCGAGCGAAATCGGAAAGCCCACCGACATCGCGCTCAGCGCCGGGGCGCTGCGGCTCATCACCCCGAACGCCAGATTGGCCAGCAGCAGCGCCATCATCACCGGCAGCGCGATCTGCATTCCCGCCGAAAAGATCTGCCCGCCCCACAGCACCAGGCTATGCAGCGCCTCCACGTTCAGCGCCGAGTCGCCGACCGGCAGCCGCTGGAAACTCATCGCCAGGGCTTCGATCAGCCGCAGATGGCCCTGCAGCGAGAGAAACATCAGCGTCGCCAGCACCAGCAGCATCTGCCCCACCACGGGCGTACCGGCACCCCGCAGCGGGTCCACCAGCTGCGCGAAACTCAGCCCCATGCCGTAGGCGATCAGCTCGCCGCCGAGCACCACCGCCTCGAACACCACCATCACCACGAAGCCCATCACCACCCCGAGTACGAGCTCGTGCAGGGTCTCCAGCCACCAGGCCGGGCTGAACAGCGCAATCACCGGCATCGGCGGCAACACCGGCAGCAACACCGGCAGCAACACCAGCGTGATCAGCAGCGCCAGCACCACCCGGATCGGCCGCGGCACCGTGCGTGCACCCAGCACCGGTGCTATCGCCAGCAGGCCAGCGACGCGGGTGAGCGGCCAGAACAGCATCTCCATCCAGCCCAGCAGTTGCGCGTCAGTGAAAGTCATCGGGCTAATGAATAAGGGTCGGAATGCTCTCGAACAGGCGCCGGGTGTATTCGGTCAGCAGGCGCAGCATCCAGGGGCCGGTGACCACCATCACTGCCGCCGTGGCGAGCAGCTTGGGGATGAACGACAGCGTCATCTCGTTGATCTGGGTCGCCGCCTGAAACACGCCCACCAGCACGCCCACCACCAGTGCCGTCAGCAGCAGCGGTGCGGCCAGCAGCAGCGCCAGCTGCAAGGCCTGGCTGCCGACGCTCAACACCGTCTCGGGATTCATAGCGCCGGCTGGAAACTGGCGACCAGGGTGCCGGTGACCAGCGCCCAGCCATCGACCAGCACGAACAGCATCAGCTTGAACGGCAGCGAGATGATCACCGGGCTCAGCATCATCATGCCCAGGCTCATCAGCACGCTGGCGACCACCAGATCGATCACCACGAAAGGGATGAACAGCAGGAAGCCGATCTGGAACGCCGTGGTCAGCTCGCTGGTAACGAAGGCGCTGGCCAGCACGGTGAACGGAATATCGTCCGGGCCGCCGTATTCGCCATGGCCGGCGATGCGCGCGAACGCCATCAGGTCGGCCTCGCGGGTCTGCGCCAGCATGAAGCCGCGCATCGGTTTTGCCGCCGCCGCCAGCGCCGGCTCGAAGGCCATGGTGCCGTCGAGATAGGGCTTGGCCGCCTCGGCATACACGCGGTCGTAGACCGGCTGCATGACGAAGAAGCTCAGTGCCAGTGCCAGGCCGATCAGGATCTGGTTCGAGGGCGTGCCGCCGGTGCCCAGCGCCTGACGCAGCAGGCCGAGCACCACCACGATGCGGGTGAAGGCAGTCATCGACAGCAGGGCCGCCGGCAGCAGGGTGAGTGCCGTCATCAGCAGCAGCACCTGCAGGCTCAGGCTGTAGGTCTGGCCACCGCCGGCTGCGGGTGCCGTAGTGAGTGCCGGTAGGCCGCCCAGCTCGGCGGCGGCGGCGCTACCCGCCAGCAGCCAGAGTGCTGCCAGTGACAGGAATCGCATTAGTTGTTCTCGCGTTGCATGAATTGACGCAGCCGCCTGGCAAAGGGGCTGAGATCGGGTTCGGTGGTGGCTGCCGCTGCGGAGATGGGTGCTTCGAAGCGATGCAGCAGATTGATCTGCTGGCCGGTGACGCCGACCAGCAGCTGGGTATCGCCGACCTGCACCATCACCACCCGCTCCTTGTGGCCGAGCGCCTGGCTGGCCAGCACCCGGATCAGCGCGCCGCCCTGCAGGCGCATGCCCTGCATCCGCCGCAGCAGCCAGCCCAGGCCGACAATCAGTGCCACCACCAGCAGCAGGCTACCGGTGGTGGCCGCCATGCTCTGGGAGAGTTCCGGTGGTGCTGCTTGCGGGCCGTGTGCCGGTGCTTTCTGGGTGGTGGCAGCAAGGCTGGTCGGCGCTGTCTGCGCCGCGGCGAGGCTGGCGTCCCCGGTCAGTCCGCCACCGCCTGCCAGCGACCCTGAGTGACCGGCATCGAAGTCGATCACGCTGCTGTGCGCCCTGGAATACACCGGATCGACCTCCGGCCTACTTGAGCTTGCGGATGCGTTCGGCAGGGCTCACCACATCGGTGAGCCGGATGCCGAATTTCTCGTTGACCACCACCACTTCGCCATGGGCGATCAGGGTGCCGTTGGCATAGACATCCAGCGGTTCTCCCGCCGCGCGCTCGAGCTCGACCACCGAACCCTGATTGAGCTGCAGCAGGTTGCGGATTGGGATGCGCGCCCGGCCGACTTCCATCGACAGCGAGACGGCGACGTCGAGAATCACATCGAGATTGAACTCGTTGCCGAGCGCGCGGGAGCCGCTGGCCTGGCCGTCTTCGAGGTTCTGGAAACTGGCGCGGGCAAAGTCCTTGCCCTGGGGGGTGTCGGCAGTCATGGTGCTGTTGCTCATGGGATTCTCGGAACGGGTGGCGGATAGGTTCAGACGCTGGGCAGGGACTTCGGTCCCCGGCGGATCACTTCACTGATGCGGACGGCGTTCTTGCCGTTGGCGGTGCCGAAGCTGCCGCGGAAGATGGGCATGTCCTCGACGCACAGATCGACGTACTTGGGCAGCGTGATCGGCAGCACGTCGCCGGCCTTGAGCTGCATCAGTTCACGCACCGGCAGGCGCATGTTGGCGAGCTGGCTGCCGATCTCGAGTTCGGCGTCCTGCAGCTGCTCGCGCAGCGCCTGGCTCCAGCGTTCGTCCTTGTCCATGCGATCGGATTGCAGGCCGGTGTCGAGCTGGTCGCGGATCGGCTCGATCATCGAGTACGGCATGGTGATGTGCAGATCGCCGCCGCCGCCTTCCAGCTCGATGCGGAACTTGCTGATCACCACCAGCTCGCTGGGCGAGACGATGTTGGCGAAATGCGGATTGACCTCGGAGTTGATGTACTCGAACTCCATGCCCAGTACCGGCGACCAGGCCTCCTGCAGGTCGACGAACGCCTGCCGCAGCATCATCTGGATGACCCGCATCTCGGTGGGCGTGAACTCGCGGCCCTCGATCTTGGTGTGGATCTTGCCGTCGCCGCCGAAGAAGTTCTCGACGGCTGCGAACACCAGCTTCGGCTCCAGGATGAACAGCGCCGTGCCGCGCAGCGGCTTGACCCGCACCAGGTTCAGGCTGGTGGGCACGAACAGCGAATGCGTGTAGTCGGCGAACTTCGCCATCTCGATGCCCACCACCGACAGCTCCGGCGTGCGCCGCAGCAGATTGAAAAGGCTGATCCGGAACAGCCGCGCAAAGCGTTCGTTGATCATCTCCAGCGTCGGCAGGCGGCCGCGGACGATGCGGTCCTGGGTTGCGAAGTCGAAGGCTTTCGCCACGCCGGGCGCCTCTGGCGGCGCCTCGGTCTCGACATCGCCGCTGTTGACGCCATGCAGCAGGGCGTCGATCTCGTCCTGCGAGAGCAGGTCATGTCCACCGTTTGCGCTCATCTCACTGCACCACGAAGCTGGTGAAGAAAACCGCCTCGATCACCGGCTTGCCGGTTTCGCGGGTGAGTACTGCCTGGATCTCCGTCAGCGCCGCCTGGCGCAGCGCCTCCTTGCCTTCGCGGCTGTGCAGGCTGCTCGAGCTCTGCTGGCTGAGCAGCATCAGCAGGGCGTTGCGGATGCTGGGCAGGTTTTCGGTGATGGCTGCCTCCGGCGAACCCTTGCGGGCCATCACTTCCATATCCACCATCAGGTAGCGGCTGGCATCGGTGTCGGCCAGGTTGACCACGAACGAGGGGGCCAGCGGCTGATAGGCCGCAGCGCCCTTGCTCTTGCCGCTGACGGCAGCGTCGGCGTGACCGCCGCCATGGGCGTCGGGCTTGCTGTCGTGGCTGTCTGCGCTCTGTTCGGCCTCAGCCTCGCCATCGACCGGAGCCTGCGCGGCGAACTGCCGCTGCGAGACGAAGTAGGTGCCGCCGGCCGATGCGGCGGCGGCCAGCACCACTGCCGAGATCAGCAGTACCTTCGATCTGCCGGGACTGGCAGGCGCTGCGGTGGCGGGTTCGGCTGTCTTGTTGGCAGGGCTGGACATGGGTGCTCGCAGGCTTTGGATGTGCCGGTTGTCCTGCCTCGCAGCAAGGCCTGTTCCAGCCCCTGTTCACGGGCATTGAGGGCACTGTCGGGATTCTGTCGCCGCCTCTGGATCTGCAACCGGCTGACACGGCGACGGAAATGCGTCGCCCGCTGCCTCAGGCGTACTGGTCTATCAGTCCCACCCGCTGGCGCACGCCCGGCGGCAGTGGCGGCTCGCCCTCGTCCTGCGCCGGCTCGCTGCGGTGGCCGGCATCAGGTACCTGCGGCGGCGCATGGGCCTGCCCCTGGCCGCCGCCGACCTCCGCATCCAGCAGCTGCAGGCCATCGGCGAGAAACCGCTCGCGCAGCTGCGGTAGCGCCTGTTCGAGAGCGGCACGCGCAGCCGGATGCTCGGCGACGAAGGCCACCTGCACGCCCTGCCCTTCGACCCGGATCTGCACGCTGATGTGGCCGAACTCGCGGGGATGCAGTTGCAGCCGCACTTCCTGGGTGTCACCGGCCAGCAGCCATTGCAGCTGATCACCCAGGCGCAGCGGCAGATCCGCTGCTGCCAGCTGGAATGTCGGCGGTGGCGGCGCGGTAGCGGTGGCGGCAGGCAGCGGTGCGGTGGCTGGCAGCGGCGGCAGGATGCCGACCGCGGTCACCGGGTCGGTACTGGCGACCTGGCTGGTCGCGACCACGGTGGGTGGGGCTGGCGCTGGCGCGGCAGTGGTGTCTACGGCCGCCGGCTCCTCCGCCGCGTCGATCACGGCAGCCGGAAATGTGGGTGACGCTGCTGCCGGGGTCGCTGGCGGCGGCGGCGCACTCTGGTCGGTGGCGGCGGCAGCGGGCGGTAGCGGCGGCAGCTGCGGCAGCTGCGAAAGCGTGCTGCCGCCCTGCGGCGAGCCGCTGGCCGGCGCCTGCGGCAGCGCGCTCGCAGCCGCCGCCAACGGCGTCGGCAGCAACGCGACGGGCAGCGCCAGCCACGGCGGCTGGCCGGCCGCGGCGGCAGCCTCGCCCGCCGCGGCCGATGCTGTCGCCGACCCGTCAGGCAGGGCGTCGGCGTCTTCTGCCAGTGGGGTTGACGAGG
The DNA here is from genome assembly GCA_046598075.1 of Stagnimonas sp. Lineage (GTDB taxonomy): Bacteria > Pseudomonadota > Gammaproteobacteria > Nevskiales > Nevskiaceae > Stagnimonas. Next base: position 54,114 of record JBKJJE010000186.1, on the reverse strand, counting down.
GTTGCGGGGCACTGGCGGGGATCAGCAGCTGCAACAGCGCCAGCAGCTGGCCGCCGAGATCCAGCGGCTGCGGCAGCTCGGCCGAACTGGGCAGGCTGCTTCTGGGCCTGGTCGGCAGCAGCGCCGCTGGGGTTTGTGCGGCAGCCTCCGGGGCCGGCAGCTCGGCAGTCGGTGGCATGCGGAATGCTGTCGTCGCCGACAGCAGCGGGGTTTCAGCCCCGACGCCGACCGTTCTCGGCAGCACAGCCGGCGCCGGCGTAGCGGCCGCGGTCAGCACGGTCACGGCCGGCTCCAGTCCGGTGGCGGCGCTTCGTGCTCGCGGTTCATCCCTGACTGACCGCCAGCCAGCGCTGGGTGGCCAGTTCATCGGTCTCGTGCTGGGCGCGGCGCTCGCCCTGCTGGCGGCAACGCTCGCGGGCCTGCGCGCAGAGCTGCTCGGCGATGCGCAACTGCCGCTTCTGTTCCAGCCAGTGCGCGCGGGCCAGCGTCAGCGCGGCAGCAGCCTCGCCGACCTGCATGCACTGCGCATTCACCGCCTGCCGCAGCCGCTGGGTGAACGCCTGCTGGTTCAGCAGCAGCACCGCGCTGGCGATCTGGCTGGGCTGCTGCTCGTAGCTGTGCAGATAGCCCTGCAGTTCCCGATGCACCATCTCGCGACTGGCCAGCAGGCGCTGCGCCTCGGCCAGCGCCTTCAGCGCGTCCTGCTCGTGCCGGGCGGCAAGCTTTTGCAGCATCTGCAGTCGATCGAGTGCCATCGGCATGGTTCATCCCTCCGGAAATAGTTGGCTCAGCGCCGCCATGCTGGCGGCATGGGCAGAGCGATCATTGACGTCCTGACGCAGAAAAGCCTCGATGCGCGGCCACAGCGCCAGCGCCGCATCCACCCGCGGGTCTGCCCCGCGCTGATAGGCACCGATGTTGATCAGGTCGCGATTGCGCTGATACGCGGAATACAGCTGCTTGAAGCGCCGCACCTGCTGCTGCTGCGCGGCATCGGTGACGTCATGGGCAACCCGCGAGATCGATGCCTCGACATCGATGGCCGGATAGATGCCGGACTCGGCGATGCTGCGGGAGAGCACGATGTGGCCATCGAGAATGCCGCGCGCGGCGTCGGCAACCGGATCGTTCTGGTCATCGCCTTCGGCCAGCACGGTGTAGAAGGCGGTGATCGAGCCCTGCCCGTCGAGGCCGTTGCCGGCCCGCTCGATCAGTCGCGGCAGCTGGGCGAAGGCCGAAGCCGGATAGCCGCGGGTCGCCGGCGGCTCGCCCACTGCCAGCCCGATCTCGCGCTGCGCCTGCACGAAGCGGGTCAGCGAATCCATCAGCAGCAGCACATGCTTGCCCTGATCGCGAAAACTCTCGGCAATCGCGGTCGCCAGCCAGGCGCCGCGCACCCGCAGCAGCGGCGAGCGATCGGATGGCGTGGCCACCACTACCGCACGCGCGAGCGCCGCAGGCCCCAACTCATGGTCGATGAAGTCGCGCACCTCGCGGCCGCGTTCGCCGACCAGTCCGACGACGATGACATCGGCCTGGGTATAGCGCGTCATCATGCCCAGCAGGGTGGACTTGCCAACGCCGGTACCCGCGAACAGGCCTAGCCGCTGGCCGCGGCCGACGGTCAGCAGGGCATTGATCGCGCGCACCCCGACATCCATCGGCTGGGTGATCGGTGCGCGCAGCAGCGGGTTGATGGCGTGCATGCTCTGGCTGCGACGCTCGCAGTGCAGGCGTCCACGCCCGTCGAGGGGCTCGCCCGAGCCGTCCAGCACCCGGCCCAGCAGACCCTCGCCCACCGGTATCTGCGGCAACCTGGGCATGGGGATGACGCGGGCATTGGGCAGCAGACCGTGCATTTCGCCGGTCGGCATCAGATAGGTTCGCTCGCCGGAAAACCCCACCACCTCGGCCTCCACCGTGCCGCCATCGGCGTTCACCACCTGGCAGCGACTGCCGATCTGTGCCTGACAACCGCTGGCTTCCAGCCGTAGGCCGACGACCTGCTTCAGCAGGCCCTCGACCACCACGGAGCGGGTGACCGGCAGCTGCGCGCGGGCCTTGGTCAGCAGCGCGGACAGCCTCTGGTCGCGGGCAGTGGCGAGTTCGCCGGGCACTAGTGGCGCTCGCCGAGCAGGGCCTGCGCCAGACTGGCAGCGCGGGTGTCGAGCCGGGCATCGACGCATGCCCGGTCGGTGACCACCAGGCAGTCGCCGCGACGCAGCGCGGAATCGGCTGCCAGGTGCCAGTCACCGGCTTCGGTGGGCAGCTCCAGAGTGTCCTTGAGCAAAGCAAGGTCAGCGGGATGCAGGTGGATGCTCAGACCCGGTCGGGCCGGCGTCAGGGCAGCGACGGCCTGGCGCACGATGCCGGCGACTCTTTCGGGTTCCACTGTCAGTGCCTCGATCGCCAGCTGGGTGCCGACCTCGACGGCCAGTGCCAGCAGCAGGCGCTCGACACCGGCATCCAGCTCGTGCAGCGGACGTGCCAGGTGATCGCAGATCGCCTTCAGCCGTTCGGTCTGCTCACTGAGGCGGGCACTCTCGGCGGCCCTGCCCTGGGCGCGGCCTTCGAGAAAGCCGCGCGCATGGCCGTCTTCGTAGGCCTGCTGTTCGAGCGCATCGAGATGTCGCGCACTGTGCGGCGGCGGAGGCGGCACTCGCTCGGACTCGAATACCGGCAGGTCCCAGCGCAGCGCGCTGCCGGCGGAGTTGGCGGTGATGTAGCTAGACAAACTCCTCTCCCTTGCCGCCCAGGCTGATCTCGCCGGATTCGCTCAGCCGGCGGGCGATGGCGAGAATCTCCTTCTGCGCCACCTCGACGTCGGCGAGCCGCACCGGACCCTTGGCTTCCATGTCCTCCACCATCATTTCGGAAGCGCGTTTGGACATGTTGGTCAGGAACTTGTCGCGGATGCGCGGATCGGCACCCTTCAGCGCCAGGCCCAGCTGGTCGGTGGCCACCTCGCGGAGCAGGGTCTGCACGGCGCGGTCCTCGAGATCGCCGAGGTTGTCGAACACGAACATCAGGTCCTGGATGCGCTGACCAAGCGCATCGTCGGCCTCGTTGATGCGGCCGATGATCTGGCTCTCGCTGGTCGAGTCCATCAGATTGAGAATGCTGGCGGCAACCTTGACGCCGCCCACACTCGAGGATTTCAGGTTGTTGCTGCCGGAGAACTGGCGCTCCATGATTTCGTCCAGCTCGCGCAGCGCCGCCGGCTGGATGCCATCCAGCCGGGCGATCCGCATCAGCACATCGCTGCGCATGCGGTCGGGCAGCAGGGCCAGCACTTCGGCAGCCTGGTCGGGATCCAGATACGCCAGCACGATGGCGACGATCTGCGGGTGCTCGTTGCGCACCAGATCGGCGACGGCGCGGGTTTCCATCCACTTCAGCGCCTCCAGGCCCTTGCTGTTGCGGCCGAGCAGGATGCGGTCGATCAGGCCACTGGCCTTGTCCTGGCCCAGGGCACCCACCAGCACCCGCCGGACGTACTCGTCGGCACCGACGCCGAGCGAGGTCTGGCTGTCGAGCTCCTCGACGAAACGCTCGATCACCTCGGTGGCGCGCTCGCGCGAGACATTGCTGAGCACGGCCATCGCCTGCCCCAGCTTCTGCACGTCCTTGGCACCCATGTGCTTGAGCACCTCGGAGGCCTCGGCCTCGCCCAGCGACATCAGCAGGATCGCCGCGCGCTCGGCGCCGTTGCTGGCGTCCGCCGCGGCGGTGGCAGCGGTCATGGTCAGGCTCCGATCCAGGTCTTGACGACCTGGGCAACACGTTTGGGGTCCTGGGCCACTGCATTGCGCGCCAGTACCAGTTTTTGTTCGTAGACCTTGGGCACCACCACCGCCAGCTCGGCATCCTGCTCGGCAAGGGCTGCACTGGCCTGCTGGGCAGTCTGTGCCTGCAGCGCTGGCAGCTCGGAATCGACCAGGGCGCTGCCGGCAGCCGGGCTGACCAGGCTGCGCATCAGCGGCCGCAACACCGCCAGCACCAGCACCAGCAATACCGCCGCACCCAGCCCCTGACGGGCAAGATCACGCGCCGCCGGCTGCTGCCAGACCGCCAGCGGCGCGACTGCCACCGGCTCGGCCTGCAGGAACGCGGCGTTCTGGACGCTGATGCTGTCACCGCGCTGGACATCGAAACCGACAGCCTCGCGTACCAGCGCCTGCACCGAGGCCAGCTGTTCGGGCGTCAGCGCGACGCGGCTCACCAGCCCCTTGTCGTCGGTCCGCGGCAGATGGTCGACCAGCACCGCGACCGACAGCCGTCGCACCTGTCCGGTACCCTTGCGGGTATGGCTGACGGTCTTGTCGAGTTCGTAGTTGCGGGTGCTGTTGCGGCTCTGGGCGAGCGCGGCCTGCGGTTCGCCGGCTGCCGCCGGCAGGCTGGCTGCGGTCTGCAATGGCACGGCCTGCGCTGCACCCGGCGGCTGGTTGCTGGTGGCCCCCGGCACACCCTGGGCAGCCGCGGCAGCAGGCAGGTTTTCTTCGGCAGTCTGCTCACTGCGGATGGCGGCCGGATTGGGCTTGTAGGCTTCGCGCGCTTCTTCGGTTACCGAGAAATCGACGTCGGCGGTGACCTGTGCACTGATCCGCCCCGGCCCCATCATCGGCGCCAGCAGCTGCTCGATGCGCCGCACGTAGTCGGCCTCGATGCGCTGGCGCTGGGCCAGCTGTTCGCCCGACTGGGCGATCTCGCTATTGCTGTCGTCGGCGGTCAGCAGATGGCCGTACTGGTCGCTGACCGTCACCGCCGTCGACGGCAGGTTGGGCACGCTGGAGGCGACGATGTGGACGATAGAAGCGACCTGACCGGCTTCCAGCGTGCGGCCCTGGTGCAGTTCCAGCAGCACCGAGGCGCTGGCCTGTTCACGATTGCGCGCAAACGCCGAGGGCTTGGGCAAGGCCAGGTGCACTCTCGCGCCCTTGACCGCCATCAGGCTGGAGACGGTGCGCGCCAGCTCGGTTTCCAGTGCCAGCTGGTAACGCGCGACCTCGATGAACTGGCTGGTGCCGAAACCCTGCTCCTGCTGGATCATTTCCATCCCCAGCGCCGCTCCCTTGGGCAGTCCTGCCGAGGCCAGCCGCAAGCGTGCCTCGTGCAGCTTGCTTTGCGGCACGGTCACCGCGCCGTTGCCCGGATCGAGCCGGTACTCGATGCCGGCGGTGCGCAGCGCATCGGCGACTTCCGCCGAGTCCTTCTCACCGAGATTGCCGTACAGCGGCGTGAAGCCGGGCTGCTGCGCCCAGGAGAACAGCGCGATGCCGGCGGCGATGGCCGCAGCCAGTCCCAGCAGCAGCAACAGCTGGCGCACGATCGGCAGTTGCCTGAGCGTGTGCAGATTGCCCCATGCCGGCGGCAGGGTCTGGTGATGCGCTACGGGATTGGGCAGGGCCATGGCGTCTAGTCGGTGCTCACAACGGCATGTTCATGACGTCCTGGTAGGCCGAAACCAGGCGGTTGCGGACCTCCACCAGCGCCCGGAACGAAACCTGCGCCTTGCTGCTGGCCAGCATCACGCTGGCGAGGTCGGTCTTGGGATCGCCCAGTTCAAAAGCCTGCTGCTGCTGCACCGCCACCCCCTGCGCGCGATTGACGCCGTCGAGGGAGTTTTTCAGCATGCCGGCAAAGCCCTGATCGGCAGCCACCGGCTGCGGGTCGATGGCGGCACCGGTCTGTGCGCGCAGCGAGCGGATTTGCGCGAGCACGTTGTTGACGTCGATGGTGTTCATGGGTCGCAGCACCTGCATCGGGATCGGGATGTGGATACCGGTGCCTAGGCAAGACCTGTTCCTGCGGTGGCGGCGCTGATCGCCGTTGGCGCAGGCCAGACGCGATCAGCAGTGTCCGGTTTCCGTCGGCGTGTCGCAGCGCGGACCGGCGGCGGCGGATGCCCGGTTTCTGACGCTCCAGAACCAGACGCCAGCCAGCAAAAAGCCCGCACTCTGGCGGGCCGGCAATGCGCTCAGCGACGCTCAGGCAAAACCCACCTGCTCCCGCGCACCACCCAGGGCATCGCCGCGATCATCGCGCGCATCCTCGCGTTGCAGGCCGTACTTGCGGAGCTTTTCCACCAGCGTAGTGCGGTGGGTGCCCAGCAGGCGCGCGGCGTGGGCGACCACGCCGTCGGCTTTCTCCAGCGCCTGGCGGATCAGCGCCAGCTCGATGGTCTCGATGCGGTCCTTCAGGTTGACGCCCTCCTTGGGCAGCACCGCGGCATCGAGCAGCACCGGCGCCTCCTGCTTGCTGGCCACGGCCGGTGATGGCATTGCTGTCGCTGCTGCGGCGGCGCCATCGGCACTCGCCGCGAACAGCGCCAGCACGCTCGCCGTCGGCTGGGTCTCTGCGGGGTCGTGCTCGGCGGCCGTCGCCAGTAGATGCTGGCGATAGCGTTGTGGCAGGTCCGTCGGCATCACCACCTCGCCGGCATGCAGCACCGCCAGCCGCTCGATGATGTTCGACAGCTCGCGCACATTGCCCGGCCAGCGATAGCCGCGCAGCGCGTGCAGGGTTTCCGGGGCAAGCTGTGCCGAGCTTCTGCCGCTGGCCTGCAGGCTGGCGCTCAGGCTGGCGACCAGCAGCGGCAGATCATCCAGCCGCTCGCGCAGGGGCGGCATCTCGATCGGGAACACGTTGAGCCGGTAGAACAGGTCCTCGCGGAAACTGCCCTTGCTGATCGACTCCTCGAGATTGCGATGGGTGGCGGCGATGATGCGGACATCGCAGTGCAGGCTGCGGCTGGAGCCGACGCGCTCGTAGCTGCGCTCCTGCAACACGCGCAGGATCTTCACCTGCATCGGCAGGCTCATGTCGCCGATTTCGTCGAGAAACAGGGTGCCGCCGTCGGCGATCTCGAAGCGGCCCTTGCGGGCGGTGATGGCACCGGTGAAGGCCCCCTTCTCGTGCCCGAACAGCTCGCTCTCCAGCAGTTCCGCCGGAATCGCGCCGCAGTTGATGGCGACAAAAGGCTTGTCGCGGCGCTGCGACTGGTCGTGCAGCGCGCGGGCGGCAACCTCCTTGCCGGTGCCGGATTCGCCAGTGATCAGCACCGTGGTCTCATGGGCAGCCACCCGCTCGATCATCCGCCGCAGGCTGCGGATCGGCTGCGAGTTTCCGGTCGGCCCGGAGTGGCGGCTGAACGAGGTTTCCTGGCCCATCCGCACCAGCCCGGCGCGGCGCAGCAGCTCGTTGAGCTCGGCGTAGCGCGGTGGCTGCTCCAGCGCCAGGCAGGCGCTGGCGTCGAGCCGGAACTGCTCGCACAACAGCTCGCGCAATGCCGGCGGTACCAGCAGCGGCGGATGGCAACGGTCGCGTTTGAGCCACCCGACAAAGGTGGCGAGTGCGGCGGTGTCGGGTGCGCGACCGACGATCACCGCCAGCCATTCCTGCGGGCGGCGTTCGGTGAGATCGAGTTCGGCAGCGGAGCGGACATGCAGCACCTGGTAATCGATGAAGCGCAACACCGCCTGCAGGCGGACCGCGACTTCCTCATCCTGCTCGATCAACAACACGCGAGACTCAGCCATGAGTGACTCCCCCTCGGATCTGGTGAAGGTAAGTGCTACCCGGCAACCGCCTCGAAAATCTCATGAGGCGCTCGCCATGGCGGCTGCGGAATAACGGCTGCTGCCCTGCTGTTCGCGGCGATGAGTCTTCACCGGCGCGATTTTCATCGCCTCCCGGTACTTGGCGACGGTACGCCGCACCACCACCACGCCGTTGCGCCGCAGGATCGCGGTGATGGCGCCGTCGCAGAGCGGCGCGTCTGCCGGCTCGCTGTCGACGATGCGGCGGATCATCGCGCGCACCGCGATGCCGGAAGTCTCCGGCACATTGGCATCGGTGCGGCTGATGGTGCTGGGAAAGAAATCCTTCAGCGCATAGACCCCCCAGGGGGTTTGCGCGAACTTGTTGGAGGTGACCCGGCAGATTGTCGACTCGTGCATGGCGATGGCCTCGGCCACCTCGCGCAAGGTCAGCGGCAGCATGCCCTCCTCGCCGCTGCGCAAGAAACCGCGCTGCCGTTCGAAGATGAACTGGGTGGTCTTCAGCAGCGTCTCGTGCCGCATCTGCAGCCCGCGCACCAGCCAGCGCGCCTGCTGCAGCTGGTCACTCATGCCGCGATGGGGTGCGCCCGCCGACAGCAGCTGGCTGTAATGGCTGTTGAGGCGCAGCCTCGGCAGCTGGGCGGGATTGAGTTCGACTTTCCAGCTGCCGTCGCAGCCGGTGACCAGGATGTCCGGCACCACCGGCTGCGCGGGCTCCAGCCGCGATGCACCGGGCTTGGGATCGAGAGTGCGGATCAGCTCCATCGCGTGGATGAATTTCTCCTGGCTGGCGCCCAGCTCGCGGCGCAGCGCCGCGAACTCGCGGGCACCGACCCGCGGCAGATGGTCGGAAACCAGCTGCTCGGCCAGGTTGCGACCGGAAATGCCGGCCGGCAGGGCCTGCAGTTGCAGCAGCAGGCACTCGCGCAGATCACGGGCAGCGAAGCCGGTCGGCTCGACGCTCTGCACGGTCAGCAGCGCGGCTTCGAGATCGGCGAAGCGCACCTGCCAGTCCGGCGGCAGGCCCTCGAAGATGGCTTGCAGCGAGCATTCCAGATAGCCGTTGTCGTCGACGTGCTCGATCAGCGTCACCGCCAGTCGATACTGCTGTGGGTCGCTGATGATGATGTCCAGCTGCGCGAGTGCCGCGATGCGGGCGTCTTCGACCACTGCTGCCGGTTGCCTTGCCTCCAGGCTCTCGCCTTCGCTGCCCGGCTCGCCACCGCTCCAGCTGTCGGCACTGCTCCAGTCGAAATCGACCTCCACCCGCTCCATGGCAGCGGCATCGCAGCCCGTCACCGGCACTTCCTGCGAGCAGTCGGCGATGGCGGCATCGACATCGGCGGAGCTTTCGAAATCGACGGCACCGGCCGGCTCCGGCTGGCCGGCGGCATCGTCATCGCGCTCGAGCAGCACGTTGTCCTCCAGCGCCTGTTCGACCTCCTGTTCCAGCTCCTGCGCGGAGAGCTGCAACAGGCGGATCGACTGCAGCAACTGGGGGGTCAATGCGATCGTGCCGGATTGATGGATCCTGACTGCGGGTTTCATTGTGTGGCCCTGTTGTCTGCGTGGCGGTGGCAATCTTCGAGACGGGAGCGATCACTTATTTGCCTCGCTTCCTGTGCAGACAGAATGAGACAGCGAAGAGGGTTTTCACAATTGGTTTGGTGACCCGCTCGACTGCCAAACGACAGCGTTCATCGCGTCTCTGCTGAGGCTTCGCTCATTACGGAAAACAGTCGTCGTGATTGCTAGCGATCACTAGCAATTTGTCGGCGGAATAATCCGGGCCGGCAGCTTTCTGCTGCCGTGATCAGAGCTTCGGAAGCGGCCGGCGCTTGACCGCGATGGCACGGCGATGGTGCAGGAACACATGCCGCTCCAGCGCCGCCTGGCAGGCTTCGCCGAGCGGCTCGAACTGCGCCTGCTGCCAGCCGTCATGGGATGCGATGCGGCGCGCAGGCCAGACAAAAGGCTGCGGCACGCTGTTGTGCAGGCGCAGGCTCAACAGGCCGAGATCCCCCTCGGCGGCAGCGCGCCAGCAGAGGCCCAGCGACGACAGCTGGGCGGCGACCGGTGCCGCGCCGGGCAGCAGCTGGCTGATCAATGTCGCCATCAGGTCGGCCACCAGGTTCATCTTCTGGTGCAGGCGTGCCACTTCGCCTTCGAGGGTGTTGGCATCCTCGCTGCCGACGAAGCTGCTGCGCTGTTCGTTGAGCAGCGACACGATGCCGAGCAGGCGCAGATTTTCGTCGTGGTAGAGATCGAGCGTGCTGCTGTCCGGCAGCTCGGCCAGCGGCGTCCACTGCACCACCAGCAGCGCCTTGAAGCTGAGCGCCTCCTCCAGCGGGCCGCTGGCTGCGGCCGCTTGCTGATCCGAGGGCATCTGCCCGGCTCGCTCTGTATTCATCACCTGTACTCCGGTTGTCAGTGCCGGGTTGCCGTCGCCGGCAGGCAGTCCCAGGCACTCTTGATGGCACGCAGCAGGCCGGTGACTTCATCGACTACGGCGACATCGTCACTGGCATTGGCGGCGGCCAGACGGCGCAGCATGTACTCGTAGAGCCGCACCAGATTGCTGGCGATCTCGCCGCCCGCCTGCACATCCACCACCAGCCGCAGGTGTTCGATGATCGAGATGGCTGAACTCAGGTAATGCAGCTTCTGTGCCCGCTCGCTGCGCAACATGCTGTTGCGCGCATTGGCGAGCCGGTCGATCACGCCGGCGAGCAGCATCTCGATCAGCTTCTGCGGATCGGTTTCAAGCGCCCCGGCGTTGACCACCTGACGGTAGCTGGTCATGGCGGCGTTCAGGTATTGGGCGGCCATTGGGTTCTCCTTGGGGATTGGCGGGTTCCCGACAGATAACGGCAGAAAATCCGCAAGCTGCACCCCTCGATGAAAAAAATCACAGCCTCGACAGCTGCTGGGTCAGGTAGTCGCTGGTCGTCTTCAGGCGGCTGACCAGTGAATCCAGCGAGGTGAACTGCGCGGAGATGCGCACCCGGTAGGCATCGATGCGGCGATCAACCACCGCCTGATCCTTGCCGATGCTGGCGAGCCGCGCGTTCAGGCCTTCGGTCTTTCCCTGCAGCTGGCCGCCACTGTCCAGCAGTCCCCCGGTGTAGCGCACCAGCTGGGTGGCAATGCCGTTGTCGCCGCCGAGCAGCTTCTGTACCGCAGCGAAATCGCTGCCGAGCGCGCTGGTGAGCTTGGCGGAATCGAGCGTCAGGGTGCCATCGGTGCCGGCCTTGATCCCCAGCTGCGAGAGTGTCGCGAACGCCCCGGCGTCAGCGACCGTGCCGCCGGCGATGCCGCGCAGGCGCTGGCTGGCGCCCAGTATCGTGGAATCACCCAGCAAGGTGCCGCCCTGCTTGCTGGTGCTGTCGTAACGGCTCTGCGAGACGATGAAACTGTTGGCGCTGTTGTAGGCGGCAACGAACTTCTGCACGGCGGCAACCGCGCTCGACTGGTTGAGCGACACCGTCAGTGTCGTGGTGGTACCCGGTGCCGCCTTGGCCAGGCTGAAACTGATGCCATCGACCGCACCGCTGAACTGGTTGCTGGCATTGCTGTAGCTGAAGCCGTCGAGCTTGATGCTGGCATCGGCGGCGGCCTGCACTTCGGTGGTGGTGATCAGGCTGCTGGTCACGGTCAAGGCATGCGCAAGGCCGGTATCGCGGCTGGTCAGCAACAGCCGGGCGCCGCTGGCATCGCTGACGATGGCGGCACCGACACCGGTGTTGCCGCTCGCGGCGTTGATGCGGCTGCGCAAGTCCGCGAGGGTATTGGCGCCATCCGCCAGGCTGACGGTGAAGGCCGCGTTGCCAACGCGGATTTCGACATCGCCGCTGCCGACCACCGCGTTCTCGCCGGCAAACACCTGGCTCGCCCGCTTGCTGGCCGCGGCGAGGCTGATCACCTCGACGCTGTAGGTGCCAGCCACCGCCTCGTTGCCGGCACTGGCGGTGAACAGCTCGGTGCTGGCAGCCGTTGCAGTGAGGGCACCGATGCCGGCGTTGGCGCCGGTCTTCAGACCTTCAGCGGCGGTCTTCAGGTTGGCGATGCTGGAACGGAATGCGGCCAGTGCCGAGATCTGCATCTTGGCCTGGCTCTTTGCCGAGGCAAGCCGCTGGTCGGCTGGCGCTCGCTCGGCGGCAACCAGCTGACTGACGATGGAAGCGACGTCGAGCCCCGAACCGAGTCCTGCGGAAGTGACACTGGCCATGGCGGTTTCTCTGTTGGATTGGTTGGCGGCAAGTGCTCAGGCGGCGCCATCGATCAGCTTGCCGCGCAGCGGCGCGGCCAGCGCCTGGGCGACCCGCAGCGCCACTTCGCTGGGCATCTGTCGCAGCAGCGTGCCGTCTTCCCGGCTGACCACTGCAACGATGGTCTGGCCAGTGACTGCATCCACCGAAAACCGCAGATCGGTGCTGCTGCTGGTGTATTCGGCGGCCAGTTGCTGCAGGGCCGTCTGTGGCTCTTCGCGCTGAGCGACTTCGGGCTTTGCAACCGCGGCTTGTGGTTTGAGCCGCGCCGGCGACTCTGCCGCCGCAGCAACGCCAATACGGTCCGCGGCAGGGCATGCCGGGACCGTGATGACGGGTGTAACCGTGGTAGAGGACATGGACAGCACCTCCCGGTGAATCAGCAGCAGGGCGGGATCTCAGGCTTGCCTGGATACCCGCCCTGCCACCTTGTCGCGATTTACCGCAGCAGACTCAGGACGCTCTGCGGTGCCGAGTTGGCCTGCGCCAGGATCGCCGTGCCGGCCTGCTGCAGGATCTGGCCGCGCGTGAGGTTGGCAGTTTCCTTGGCAAAGTCGGCATCCTGGATGCGGCTGCGCGAGGCCGAGAGGTTCTCGCTGGTGCTGGCGATGTTGGCAACCACCGAGCTGAAGCGGTTCTGGATCGCACCCAGCGTTGCGCGGGCGGTGTTGACCTGGCCGAGCGCGCTGTCGATCTGCTTGATGGCCAGCGATGCGCCTGCGTAGCTGCTGAGATCGAGACCGGTCAGGCCGGTGGTGGTCGACGCCGTGCCGCTGCCGTCGCCGGCAGAGACATCGAAGCCGGTTGCCGTGCCGTCATCAGAGCCGGTCACCGCGATGGTCGCCTCGGAACTGAGCACGATGCGGTTGCTGGCGCTGTCGAAAGCCGCGTTGACGCCGGTGGTGGTCGAATACTTGTTGATGGCGTCGACCACCTTGCCGACCCGCTCCTGGGTGGTGCCTGCCGCGCCGATGTCGTTGCTGACGTCGGTGCCGTTGATCACCAGGGTGCCAGCGGCCGGTGCAGTGAGGGAGCTGATGGTGGTGATGGCGCTGGACTGGCCGCTGGCGGAAGTGACCGAGCCGAGTGCCGCGGTGTTGGCATCGACCAGCGATGACACCGTGATGGTCTCGCCGGCGTTGGCACCGACCTGGAACACTGCGGAGGCAAAGCTGCCGTCGAGCAGCGACACGCCGTTGAACTTGGTCTGATCGGCAACCCGATTGACTTCCGACAGCAGCGCCGTCGCTTCGGCACCCAGGGCAGCACGGTCGCTGCTGCTATTGGTGGCGTTGGCGGCCTGCACGGCCAGTTCGCGGACACGCTGCAGGTTGCTGTTGACTTCACCCAGCGCGCCTTCTGCGGTCTGTGCCAGCGAGATGCCGTCGTTGGCATTGCGCGAGGCGACATCCAGGCCGCGGATCTGCGAGGTGAAGCGGTCGGCGATGGCCAGGCCGGCGGCATCGTCCTTGGCGCTGTTGATGCGCAGGCCCGATGACAGGCGCTGCAATGAGGTGTTGAGGCTACCCTGCGACGCGGACAGATTGCGCTGCGCGTTCAGAGACGCCACGTTGGTATTGATGACTGAGGACATGATGACTCTCCTTGAAAAGTGGGTCTCGCCAGGCTCATGCCAGTCGAGGATGCTTCGGTTCGCTCGCCTCTGTGCTGCTTGTGAAGACCGCTACCTCTGCTGCAGGACTTAACGGTCGAAAGCGGTGAAATCTGACCTTTTTCCGGCAGCTGCAGACGAGCGGAGCAGCGCGCCGGAACAACGGTCACCGCAGGTAGTTGAACAAGCTCAAACCCTGAATTTTCAGAAACGACTGCTGTGCCGCCTGCAGGCCCAGCAGCTGCTGGCTGAGCCGGCCGGTAGCCTCGGCGTAGTCGATGTCGCGCAGGCCGGACAGCGCGGTTTCGATGCTCACCGCCCGTGCGCCCTGCTGCTCATGGGCCACCGCCGCCGCCTGCAGGCGCGAGCCCAGCTGCGCGCGTACATCGAGGATGTGATCCTGCGCGGTGGTCAAGGTGCTTAAGCCCTCATAAAGGGCCGTCTGGGCCTTGGCACGCGCACTGGCGGAACCCTGCAGCGGGGTTTCCAGCAGCGTTGCCATCCGGCGCACGGTCTCGAATACATCCTGCTGCCGGCTGGCTGCGACGCCGAGGCTGTCGCCATCCACAGGGCTGCCTTCCAGCCGCAGGTCCAGCCCGCGAAAACGGATGCTCTGCCCGGCGCTATAGGCACCGCTGGCGATGCGGTTGCCGCTGCCATCGCTGACCGCGAAATTGCCGCCCGCGAAGTCGATGCGGTAGCTGCCGCCGTCGTAGGCCGCCGGGTCGGCGAGTGCGGCGTTGGCAATGGCCGCGGTACCGGCATTGCCGGCTGATGCCGAAACACTGAAGCGGCCATTGCCGGAGGCGATGCGCATGAACACCTCGCTGCCGGCATCGCTGGTGGCCAGCAGGCGATCCGGGCTGATCTCCAGGCTGTGCGCGACGTCGTCACCGTTGTAGACGGTGCCGCCCTGGGTGAGGGAGAACGGCGCGGCGGCATCGGCAGCACCCGCGAACAGATAGCGGCCCTCGCCATCGAGCGCATTGGCAGTGCTGACCAGTTGGGCCAGCGACTGCCGCAGCTCGGCGGCGATGGTTTTGCGGTCGGCATCGCTGAGTGTCGAGTTGCCGGCCTGCAGTACCCGTTCGCGAACCTGGTTGAGGGTGTCGTTGACGCTGGCGAGCGCGTTTTCTTCCAGCCCCAGGCGTTCGCTGGCGAGCTGGGTATTGCTGCTGTAACGCTGCGCGGAGGCAAGCGTCTGGTCCAGCGACAGGCCATGCGCGACGCCGAGCGGATCCTCCGCTGCGGTCACCGCTCGCTGGCCGGTGGCCAGCTGGTTCTGGGTGCCCAGCAACTGCGATTGCTGGCGCTGCATGGCAGCAATGCTCTGCTGGTAGAAGCTGGCGGTGGCGACGCGCATGGTTATCTCCGGATCGCGCCCAGCAGGGTGTCGAATACCGTGCTGGCAGTGGCAATGACCTGTGCGGCGGCCTGGTACGCCTGCTGGTAGCGCAGCAGATCGGCCGCCTCTTCATCGAGACTCACGCCCGACAGCGCCTCGCGCGCCTGCCCGGTCTGCTGGCTGATTGCCGTCTGCGAATCGAGCCGGACGGCCGCCTGCTGGGTCTGTGCGCCGACCTGCGCGACCAGCTGCGCGTGGGCGCCGGTGATGCTGTTAAAGCCACCGTCGAGCAGCGCCTGATTGACCAGGCCGGTCAATCGCTGGGCGTTGCGGGCATCGCCGCTGTTGGCGGCAGTAGGCGTGATGTCGAAGCCGTCGCCGGTTGCCGGCACCCCGCTGATGTTCACCGACCAGCCGTTGACGCTGATGGCGCTGCCGGCGCTGTAGGCATAGCTGCCGCTGCCGTTGATGCGGTAGCTGCTGGCACTGGTGAACTCGATGCGGACCGGCGTGCGCAGACCGGGGTTGGCGACGTCCAGCACTTCGCCGCTGCTGACGCTGCCGCTGCCCTGGTTGCCCAATACGGCGGCGGCCCGGATGGGCGCGGCCGCAGCCAGTCCGCTAGCCTCGTCGAGCGCGACCCGCAGCTGCCCGGCGGCACCCAGGCCGGGTTGTATCGAGAAGCGATCACCTGCGGCGGCCGTGCCGCTCAAGGTCAGGCTCAGGCCCTCCGCCAAGAGAGGGTCGGCAGCCGTGCCGGTGCCGGTGAACGCGATAGCCGCCCCGCTCTGCGAATCCTTCAGCGACCAGCTGCTGCCATCGAAGCCGAGCAGATATTGCCGCCCCTTTAGCTGCCGGCTGTCGGCGAATCCGACACTGACCGCCGCACTGCCGGCGTTGTTGACCGAGGCGCTGGCGGCCCCAGCCAGCGACGCGAACAGCGGGGCACCAAAGTTGCCGGCCTGATCCACTCCCTGCGCCTGCTGGGCATTGACCGCCTCGCTGATGGCGATGGCCAGCCGGCCCAGTTTTTCGCGCGCCGGGTCGAGCAGCTCGCGGCGCGCATCGAGCAGGCCGCCCAGCTTGCCGCCACCCAGCTGGCGGCTGATCACGGCACCGCCGGCGGACGCCGCGGAGGTGATCTCCAGCCGCTGCGGATTGAACTCGTTGCGGGCGGTAGCCAGGCTGCTGGCCTGGCTGCCCACCACCAGCGACTGGCCGTTGGCGACGAACACATTCAGCGAGCCATCGTCCTGCGGCACGCTAGTGACGCTGACTTTTTCAGCCAGCTGGCGCAGCAACTGCTCGCGCTGGTCGAGCAGATCGTTGGGCGGCTGCCCGCGCGAGCTGCCGAGCGTCTCGGCGATACGGCGGTTGAGCTGGGCGATGGCCTCGCCATAGCCGTTGACCTCCGACACCGTCTGGCTCAGCTGGTCGTTGATCGCCTGCTCGCTGGCGTTGAGGCCTTGCTGCAGATCCCGGAAGCGGCCCGCCAGCGTATCCGCCGCCGACAGCACCGCCTGCCGCGTGGCGCTGGAGGCCGGGTTGGCGGCCAGGCTGGCTAGGCTGTCGAAAAAGCCGGTGAGCGTGCCGCTCAGACCGGTGCTGCGGTCCGACAGCAGCGTGTCGGTACTGGCGGCAATGGCGTGAAAAGTCTCGATCCGGCTCAGCGAGGCGGTGCCACTGATTTCCCGCGCGAACAGGAAGCGATCATCCAGCCGCTGCACGGAGTTGATCTGCACGCCGCTGCCGGCAAAGCCGATGGCACTGACGCCGGCCAGTCTGGCGGCCAGCTCCACTCGCTGACGGCTGTAGCCGGGAGTATTGGCGTTGGCGATGTTGTGGCCGGCGACATCCAGCGCGGTGCGGCTGGCGAGCAGCGCCGAGCTGCCGATGTTGAGAATGTCTGCCATGGCGAATCCTCAGACCGCCAGCGCCGCGCGCAGATGGCGGCTACCGGCAATGCGGTTGATCTTTTCGGCATAGGCCGGGTCGGTGGCGTAGCCGGCTTTCTGCAGGCCCTCCAGGTAGCGGCTGCCGCTGCCGCCGTGGCGCAGCGCCTCGGCATAGCGCGGATTGCCGCGCACGAACTGCAGGTAGTCGGCAAAACCTTCAGCGGCCGATCCGTAGCAGCGGAACTGGGCGGTCTCGGTATGCGACACGCCGTTGCGCACTTCATGGGTGGTCTTTTCCACCCGCGCGCCCTGCCAGCGGCTGTCGGCCTTGATGCCGAAATAGTTGTGGCTCTGGCGGCCGTCGGCGGTGGTGATCGGGTGCCGGCCCCAGCCGGTTTCCAGCGCCGCCTGCGCGATCAGCACCTCGGCTGGAACTCCCAGCGCGCGGGCCGCCTGCTCGGCATGGGGACGCAGGCTGTCGCCAAACGCCTGGGCCTGATCTGCGCCGCTGACCGGGCTGGCCGTGCCGGCATCTGGCCTGCGCACAGGCGCCAAGGCGACCTCGGCCGGCCTGAGAGCTGCTGGTGCGACAGCCGGCGCATCGGCGGCTTGCAACTGCCGCACGATCATCTCGGCGATACCCAGGCCGCGGCCGCTGGCCAGATGCAGCGCCATCTGCTGGTCGTAGAGGTCGCGATAGACATCGCCCTCAGCGCCGCCGAGCAGATCGTTGCCACCGGCACTGCTGCGGGAGGCCTTGAGCAGCTGCTGCGCGAACAGGCTCTCGAACTGCCGGGCCGCCTCGCGCAGCACTTTGGGGTCATCCGCCCGGGCACCGGCGCGCAGCCTGGCGAACTGGCCGAAGTCGGTGGCCGCTGCAGTGGCAGGGGCCTCGCGCATCAGATCACCACCAGCTCGGCGCGCAGCGCACCGGCCTGCTTGAGCGCCTCGAGTATCGACACCAGATCGCCCGGCGCGGCACCCACCGCGTTCACAGCGCGGACGATGTCGTCGAGATCGGTACCGGGGCCGAACACGAAGGCTGTGCCGCCCTGCTGGCTGACTTCGATATCACTGCGCGCCACCACCGCGGTCTGGCCGTCCGAAAACGGTGCGGGCTGGCTCACCTGTGGCCGCTCGCGGATGGTGACCGACAGCGAGCCATGCGACACCGCCGCCGGCAACACCCGCACCTGGCTGCTGATGACCACCGTGCCGGTGCGCGAGTTGATGATCACCCGGGCCGGCGCATCGCCTGGCTCGACTTCGAGATTTTCCAGCAGGGATAGAAACGCGACCTGTCGGGAAGCCTCCAGCGGTGCCTGCACCGAGACCGTCACCGCATCGACCGCGATGGCCAGCTCGCCCCCCAGAGACCGATTGATGCCAGCCGCGAGACGGCTGGCGGTGGTGAAATCCGGTGTGCGCAGATTGAGGCTGACGTTGCCGTTGCTGGTGATGCTGCTCGGCACCGCGCGCTCGACGGTGGCGCCGCCCGGTACCCGGCCGGCACTCGGCACGTTGATCGCGACGCGCGAGCCGTCCTTGCCGGAAATGCCCAGGCCACCCACCACGACATTGCCCTGGGCGATGGCATACACCTGTCCGTCGATGCCCTTCAGCGGTGCCATCAGCAGGCTGCCGCCGCGCAAGCTGCCGGCGTTGCCGAGCGAGAGTACGGTGACATCGATGGCCTGGCCGGGCTTGGCGAACGCCGGCAGTTGCGCCTGGATGGCCACCGCGGCGACGTTCTTCAGCTGCGGATTGACGTTGGCGGGAATCGCGATGCCGAGCTGGGTCAGCATGGCTTTCAGACTCTGCGCGGTGAACGGCGCCTGGCTGGTCTGATCGCCGCTGCCGTCGAGACCGACCACCAGTCCGTAACCGACCAGCGCATTGCCGCGAACGCCGGCGACGTCGGCCAGATCCTTGACCCGTTCGGCACGCGCAGTGCCGGTGACCAACACCAGCAGCAACGCGATCAGGCAACCGCCCAGCGGCATCGGCGACAGTTTCCCGGCAACGGTTTTCATGGCGGCAGGCCCCTTCAGAACGGAAACCATGGCGAGCTGAAGAAGCGGGTCAGCCAGCCTGCCGAATTGGCATCGGCCAGCGCGCCGCGTCCCTTGTAGGTGAGCCGGGCATTGCCGATGCGATCGGACGCCACGGTGTTGTTGCTGGCGATGTCGATGGGCCGTACCAGACCTTCGATGCGCACCACCTCGGAGCCCTGGTTGAGCTCGATCTGCTTTTCGCCGCGAATCTGCAGAACACCATTCGGCAGGCGTGCAATCACCGTCGCGGTGACGCTGCCCTCCAGCTTGTTGCTCTGGGTCGAGTCGCCGGCACCGCCGAAGCTGCGTTTGCCGGCGGCGCCGGTCGCCAGCCCCAGCGATTGCCCGAGCAGGGTGACATCCGATATGTCGGCGCTGCTGGTCTTGCTGCTGCTGGTGGCGGCCTTCTTCTGCGCGGCGGTGTTCTCGACCAGCAGGATGGTGATGAGATCGCCGACGTGGCGCGCCTTGGCGTCCTCGAACAGCGCCAGCGAGGTGCCTTCGTTGTAGATCGCGCCGGTGGTGGGCTGCCCTGCCGGCAGCGGCATCGGCGGCAGCGGCGGTGCAGGCTCGTCCAGGCTTAAGCGCGGCGACAGGCTGCCGCAGGCGGTCAGCACGACCGCCATCAGCAGCAGCGGCAGCGTGCGCATCAGAGTGTCTGCGACAGGTATTGCAGCATCTGGTCGGACGTCGCGATCGCCTTGGAGTTCATCTCGTAGGCGCGCTGGGTCTCGATCATGTTCACCATCTCTTCCACCACGTTGACGTTGCTGGCTTCGAGCGCGCCCTGCTGCAGGCTGCCGGTTCCATTCAGGCCCGGCGTGCCGGTCTGTGGCGCGCCGCTGGCGGCGGTTTCCAGATACAGGTTGTCGCCCTTGGCCTGCAGGCCCGCGGGGTTGAGAAAATCCGCCAGGGTGAGCGAACCGACCTGCTGCGGTGCGGCCTGGCCGGGTGTCAGTACCGACACCGTGCCATCGCTGCCGATGGTCACCGACAGCGCGTTCTGCGGAATGCTGATGCCCGGCTGCACGGCCTGGCCCGAGGAGGTCACCAGTTCGCCCTGGCTATTGACCTGGAAACTGCCGTCGCGGCTGTAGGCGGTGCTGCCGTCCGGCTGCAGCACCTGAAAAAATCCGCGGCCATTGATGGCGAGATCGAGGGAGTTGTTGGTCTGCTGCAGATTGCCCTGGGCGAACTGCTTGTCGGTCGCCAGCACCCGCACGCCAGTGCCCAGCATCAGGCCGGTCGGCGACTGCGTCTGCTGCGAGGTCTGCGCGCCGGGCTGGTGGAGGTTCTGGTAGAGCAGATCCTGAAAAGCCGCACGGCCTTTCTTGAATGCCGTGGTGTTGACGTTGGCGAGGTTGTTGGCGACCACCGCCATGCGGGTCTGTTGCGCATCGAGTCCGGTCTTGGCAACCCAGAGTGCAGAGTTCATAAAGCCTCCTGTGGGCAGGCCGCGATGGCAGCCTGCGTGCAGGGGTCTCTACAACTTGCGTTCCAGCCTTGTCGGGGATGCGGGGGCGACGGAAATGCGTCGCCTGCAAGCCAGCCCCGCGAATGATGTTTTTCCGTCGCCGAGAAAAACCAGCGGCTAGCTCATGCGCACCAGGCTGCTGGCCGCGGCGGCGTTGTCTTCGGCCGACTTCATCAGCTTCACCTGCAACTCGAACTGCCGCGCCAGCTGGATCATGTTGACCATGGCGCCGGCCAGATTGACGTTGGAGCTCTCCAGCGCGCCACTCACCAGCACGTCGCCAGCAGCGGCTTCAGCAGCAGGCGCACCGGGGGTTGGATGCATGAGGCCATCAGCCCCCCGAGACAATTGTGCGTGGCTTGCGGTGACCACTTTCAGGCGTCCCAGCAGCACCTGCGCGCTGGCGGCCTGGCCCTGCGGCACGGCGGAAATCGAGCCATCGCTGCCGATGCTCACCGAGGTGCTCGGCGGTACCGAAACCGGCCCGGAGTCACCCAGCACCGCAAGCCCCGAGGCGGTACGCAGCTGGCCGCTAGTGTCCAGCTGCAAGTCACCGGCGCGGGTATAGGCCTCCTGCCCGTCGGGCCCCTGCACGGCCAGCCAGTGATCCTGGCGCAAGGCGATATCCAGCGCGCCGCCGGTCTGCTGGATGGTGCCGGCGCTGGCATCCCAGCCGCCATCCTGCAGCTGCGCATTGACGCGGCTGGCGTAGCCTGGCCCGGCGACCGCCAGCGCCTGACTCGCCGCCAGTTCGGCGCGGAAGCCGATGGTGCTGGCATTGGCCAGGTTGTGGCTGTTCGCCGCCTGCTGCCGCAGGGTCTGGATGGCCCCGGTCATGCCGATGTAGAGGGCGCGATCCATGAGGGTCTCCGGTGGTCAGTACCTAGCGGATGTTGATGATGGTCTGGGTGACCTGGTCGGTGGTGGAGATCACCTGTGCGTTGGCCTGGAAGGCGCGCTGGGCGGTGATCATGTTCACCAGCTGCGCGGTGATGTCGACATTGCTGCCTTCCAGTGCTCCGGCCTGGATGTCGCCGAGACCGCCAGAGCCACCGACGCCGCGGAGTACGGCACCGGACGCAAAAGTCTCGCCCCAGCTGGTGTCGCCCAGCTGCTGCAGGCCCTGCGGATTGGCAAAGTTGGCCATCGCCAGCTGCCCCAAGCCGGTGGACTGGCCGTTGGTGAAGCGCGCCTGCACGATGCCCTCGCGGGTTACCTCGATGCCGGTGAGCCGGCCGCTGGCATAGCCATCCTCAAGCAGGCTGTTGACCGAAAAGCTGTCGCCGTACTGGGTGCTGCTGCCGAGTGCCACCGTCA
This sequence comes from Stagnimonas sp., assembly GCA_046598075.1. Lineage (GTDB taxonomy): Bacteria > Pseudomonadota > Gammaproteobacteria > Nevskiales > Nevskiaceae > Stagnimonas. The sequence goes on along the minus strand of JBKJJE010000186.1, from coordinate 32,590 downwards.
GGTTCAACGGCGCCGAGCCATTGCCGGGCGTGTAGGCCGAGAGGCTGATATTGCCGCCCGCAGGCGTGCCCAGCGTGCCGTCGCTGGCAAAGCTGACAGCGGTCGGCGCGCCGACGGCATTGCCGTCGACCTGGGTGTAGACCTCCCAGTTGTTGGCGGTCGGCGACTTGACGAAAAACAGGTTGGCCGGATGGGCGCTGCCCAGCGAGTCGTAGAGCGTCACCGACGTGGTGTTGTTGAAGCTGCTGGGATCAGCAGCGGAGAACGGCGTGGTGGTCGGCGTGGTGGCGGTCGCAGGCAGATTGATGTTGACGTCGATGCGGGTACTGGCTCTCGGTGGGTTGTCGGAGGTCGACAGCCGGATGTCCGTCAGCGTGGCGGTATCGAAGGCCTGGCTGCCGGCCACCGGCGGGTAAGCCTGCAGCCGCGCACCGGTGGCATTGGTGATGTAGCCATTGCTGTCCGCCCCGAACGCGCCGGCGCGGGAGTAGGAGGTGATGCCATCCTTGAGCAAAGTGAAATAGCCGCTACCGCTCACCGCCAGGTCCAGCGAGTTGTTGGTGACATTGATCGAGCCCTGGGTGAACTGCTGCGCCACGCGCGCCACGCGCACGCCGGCACCGACGGCATTTCGTGACAGGCCGTAGGCATCCGAGGGAAAGAAATCGGCAAACTCGCTGCGCGATTCCTTGAAGCCGGTGGTGTTGGCGTTGGCGATATTGTTGGCGGTGACGCTCAGGTTGGCTGACGCCGCATTGAGGCCGGTGAGTGCGGTGTTGAAGGACATGGGGTGTGCTCCGGTGAAAAAGACGAGTGCTGCCTGTGGGGTGATCGCCGGCGGATGCTGCCGGCGCTAGAGAATCTGACGGACGCTGCTGAAGGGCACTTCGCCCAGCCCGCCGAGTTGCAGGGCCAGGCCATTGGCACCGATGGAAACGCTCTGCACGGCAGCGGCGGCAAAGGTGTCGGCAGCCTGGCTGGCGCCACCGCTGCTGACCGTGGCGCGAAGGGTGTAATTGCCGGAAGGCAGCATCGCACCGCTGCCGTCCTTGCCGTCCCAGTGGAAATAGCTGAGGCCTGCGGGCTGGCTGCCGTAGTCGAGCCGCCGCTGCACCTGGCCGTTGGCGTCGCTGATCTCCACCACCAACTGGCCACCGCCAGCGAGTTCGGCCGCACCGCTCAGACCCAGCTCACCATCCAGCGTGCCGATTTCGGAAGGCACCAGCACTCCATGGCCAACCAACCCTGCTGCCTGTAGCGACTGGCCTGCGGTAAGCGAGCTGGACAGGGCAGTGAACGACTGCTGCAGCTCCTGGATGCCCGACACTGTCGAGAACTGCGCCAGCTGGCCGAGAAACTCGTTGCTCTCCAGCGGCTTGGTCGGGTCCTGATTGGTGAGCTGGGTGGTCATCAGCTTGAGAAAATCCTGCTGTCCGAGCGACTCCGGCTTTTTTTCCGCGGCGCGCAGCGCAAGGCCCAGACCGGAGAGGCTGGCCGTAGCGGGATTGGTAGCGGCAATGGACATGGGTGGCTCCTTTGAGGCGGCGGCTACTTGCCAAGGCTGAGCGTGCGGATCGCCAGCTCTTTGGCGGTGTTCATCACCTCGACGCTGCTTTGATAGGCGCGCGAGGCAGAAATCATGTTGGTCATTTCTTCCACCACGTTGACGTTTGGCGCATAGACATAGCCCTCGCCATCAGCCAGCGGATGGCCGGGTTCATAGCGTTTCTCGGGAGCGGCCTGACTCTCCACCACCCCCAGCACCTGCACGCCGGCACCGCCCGGACTATCGGGCGAGGACGCTGCAGCGCGGAACACCGGCATCCTGGCCCGGTAGGTACCCTCCGCCGTGGCGCTGATGCCGTCGGCGTTGGCGAGGTTGCTGGCGACTGTGTTGAGCCGCAGCGACTGCGCGCTGAGTGCCGAGCCGGCGATGTCGAAAATGCGGAAGGAAGACATGGCTATTGCCCGGTCAGCGCCGTCATCAGGCTGCGCAGGCGGGCATCGGCAAAGCCGAGGCTGGCCTGGTAGTGCAAGGCGGCGTCGGCAAACTGCGCCTGTTCGACCTGGGTATCGACGGTGTTGCCGTCGACACTCGGTTGCAGGGCGATGCGATAGACCAGCCTTTCAGCAGACTGGCCGCCATCCGCCCCACCGACCGGGATATGCCCAGGCTGGGTCGCCGCCGGTGTCGGCAGCGCCGGGCCTGCGGCCCGCAGTGTCGCTTTCAGCTGCTGGGCAAAGTCGACATCACGGGCCTGATAGTGGGGGGTGTCGGCGTTGGCGATGTTCGCGGCCAGCACTTCCATGCGCTGACGCTGCAGGCCCATCGCCTGCGCGTGAATGCCAAAAATGGGATCGGGTCCGGCCATGAGGTCTGCCTCGGAAGAACAGTTGCGAGGCATCCATACAAACCCTGTTCCAGCCCGGGCGTCACCTTTCCGTCTGCCCTCTGGAGCCGCAACTGGAAACCGCCGCTAGCCGCTCCAGTACGCCTTCGGCCAGATCGTCGTGGCTGAACTTGGCGATGAAGCGGTCAGCGCCCACCTTGTCCACCATGGCGTTGTTGAACACTCCCGACAGCGAGGTGTGCAGCATCACGAACAGGTTCTTGAGCTGGGGATCGCGGCGGATCTCGGTGGTCAGCGTGTAGCCGTCCATGTCCGGCATTTCAACGTCGGAGATCACCATCAGCAGCCGGTCTTCAAGCGCCCCGCCCTGGGCCGCCAGCTGACGCAGCCTGGCCAGCGCCTCGCGGCCATTGTTGACCAGAATGCAGCTGATTCCGAGCTGGGTCAGCACCCGCTCGATCTGGCTGCGCGCCACCCGCGAATCGTCGGCGACCAGAATCTGCTGGCTGATCCGCAGCTCGCCGGCACGCTGCACCAGATGATCGGACAGCGCCGCCTGCTCGCCCACCACGTCGGCCAGCACTTTCTCGACATCGATGATCTCCACCAGCTCGTCCTGATGACGGGTGATCGCGGTCAGGTAGCTGCCGGCCGTCTCGCCGCCGGGCGGCGGCAGCACCTGCTCGACGTTGACATGGATGATCCGGTCCACCGCGCGCACCAGAAAGCCCTGCATCGAACGGTTGTATTCGGTGACGATCACATGGGCTGCCTCGCCAACGCCGGCCTGGCCGATCGCCTGGGCCAGATCGATGACCGGAATCATCCGGCCGCGGATGTCAGCCACCCCAGGCACCAGGGCATGGGTGCCGGGCATCCAGGACAGCTTCGGCCGGGTGATGACCTCCTGCACCTTGAAGACGTTGATGCCGAACAGCGCCTGCCCGTCGAGATGGAACAGCAGCAGCGCCAGCCGGTTGTGGCCTGCGAGCTGTGTGCTGCGATCGATGCTTTCCAGCAGTCCGGTTGCCATGACGCGCCTCTGGGGTGTGGCCTGCACTGCTTAACGTCCGGCTGCGGCAGAACTTGACCCCCGACGCGGCGCGGAGCTGGAACGCGATTTGTATGCCCCCTGTGCAGACCCTGCCTGCGCCGGAAATGACCATGACCCTCGCCCGCTGCCTCACCCTGTTGCTCGCCGCCCTCGGCGTGCCGGCGGGCTCGGCGTGGGCGGCATCCGGCTGGGAGACTGCGGAGCACATCCGCGCCACCGCCGTCGACTGGGTGCAGGCGCAAAGTGCGGCCGGGGTGACCGCCGAGGCCCGCCCGCTGGATTCCCGCCTGCGGCTGCCGCGCTGCGAAGCACCCTTGTCGGCCGCCAGCAACAGCACTCCTGCGCGCGGCGGCTGGAGCGTGGCGGTGAGCTGCCTGGCTGCCGTCGGCAGCAATCCGCTGTGGACCGTCCATGTGCCGGTGCAGGTCAGCGAGCTCAGAACAGTGGTGGTGCTCAGCCGCGCGGTACCGCCGGGACAGGTGCTGGCGGCAGCGGACCTCAGCCTGCGCAAGCTCGATGTCTCGACCCTGGGTTACGGCTATCTCGAACAGCTGGAACAGGCCCAGGGCCAGACCCTGCGCCGCCCTTTTGCGGCCGGCAGCGTGCTGACTCCGGAGGCGCTGGTCAGCATCAAGCTAGTCCGTCGCGGTGGCCTGGTGACCCTGCTCAGCCAGAGCGGCGGCCTGCAAGTGCGCAGCCAGGGCAAGGCGCTGCAGGATGGTTCCAGCGGCGAGCGCATCACGGTTGAAAACACCGCCTCGCACCGCGTGGTGCAGGGCCTGGTACGCGACGGCGGCACGGTGGAGGTGGGCTTGTGAGGCGGCATCCGGCTCAAGTTGCTGGTTTTTCTGCCGATAGGACAGTAGCGCCCCCTGTGGCGCGCAGCGTCTGTCCTTCGGAGGTGTCGTCATGACCCAAAGCATCGAGCTTCGCCCTGCCACCAGCCCCCGCCTGGAGGTGCGCCCGGCGCGTACTGGCCAGGACGGTCCCGGCGCGATTGTCGCCGTCGCCAGAACCGACACCGTCAAGCTCACCGGCGAGGCCATCAGCCTGCAGCAGGCAGCAAACCAGTCTGTCAGCAGCGGACCCGACCAGGCCTACCTCGAGCCGATCCGGCTGGCGGTTGCCGAAGGCCGCTATCAGGTTGACGCCCGCAGCACCGCGACGCACTTCATCCGACTCGAATACGAGCTAGCCCATCCATGACCCCAACGCCCCCCCAGACTGCCTCCACTCCTGCACTGGCACACATCGTCGGCGCGCAGATCCAGTGCGCCCAGCAGCTACGGGGATTGCTGCTTGAAGAACACCTCGCACTCAGCGACAACAACCTCGACCAGCTCAGCGAAGTCTGCTCCGCCAAGCTGTATGCGGCCCGGCAGCTGGAGCAACTCGGCATCCAGTTCGAGCAGGCGCGGCCACCGTCGAAAACCGCCTCGCAGCCGCCGCCCAGCCCGGAGCTGGTGCTGACCGAAACCGGCCTCTCCGAGCAATGGCATCAACTCTCGGCACTGGCCCGCGAATGCCGCGACCAGAACCGTGCCAACGGCGCCCTGCTCGACGCCCGCGCCAGCCAGGTCCGAAACGGCCTGAAGGCGCTACAAGCGGCACCGGCATCCAGCTATGGCCGCAGCGGCAGCGTAGGCGCCAGCTTTCCCAGCCGTATCAGCGGCCGTGCTTGACGAAGCCACCCTGCAGCGGCCCGACTACCCGGCAGCGGAGGAGGCGCTGCTGCTGAAAGATGCACAGCGCATCGCCGGCCTTTTGCAGCGCAGCCTCGACAGCCGGGTGCTGCTGAACCTGTCGATGCCCGGCGTGCTGAAACCGGCCTGCAGCATGCTGGTCGGCATAGACCGCAGCCACCAGCGCCTGCAACTGGATGCGCCACCGGCCGCCCGCGCACCGCAACCCGGCACCTCGCTGCGCATCGGTGCGCGCCTAGACGGCGCGCGCTTCGAGTTCGTCAGCGACTTCGTCGACGCCGACCGCTTCAGGTGGATCGTGGCACTGCCCGCCGAGGCCCTCTACCTGCAGCGGCGCAGCACTTTCCGGCTGCGGGTGACCCGCCTGCCCGGCATCATCGGCACCCATTTCTTCGATCACAGCCAGCGTTTTCGCGGGCAGCTGATCGACATCTCCGCACTCGGGCTCTGCGCCCGCCTGAGCCCCGGCTCCGACGTGCTGGTGGGTGCGAACATGGAATGCGTCATCGACCTGCACGACTCGCATGTCAGCTGTCGCGCCGAGGTGCGCTGGCGGCGGCGCAGCAGCGCCGGCATCGAGATCGGCATCCTGTTCGAGGACCTCGCACCGCCGCAGCAGCAACGGCTGACCTTCGCCATCGCCGCCCTGCAGCGCCAGTTGCTGCGCCGTGCTGCCTGACGAAACCCCGGCTCAGCTGTGCCGATGGGTGCAGCGCGGCTGTGAATTACCGTCTCTGAATAATCCCCGGACGCCATGTTTCATATAGGTTTCTGGGCTATGTGCGCGGCATCTGAATTGTCTGGAAGAGATCATCCTCATATTGATCTCTGGCACAAGCGGCGAGTCTGATGCGTCATTCTGCGACAGCGTCGTAGAGGAGCGTCGCGTAGTGAAAGCCGGACAGATGCCGACTGTCTGCTCAGCGTCTGCTTGTAATGGAGTGAGTCCGCAGCCACCGGCGACTCGGTGCCAACTGCTGACGTTCAAATACGAAAACTCAGCGCAGAAAGCAGTCATTCAACGCCCCGCTGGAACAACTTGTTATGCCGACATTTCAAAAAAATGGCTCCTCAACAAGCGATGAAGTGCTGACTTGTCGCTCCAGGCCGTACTTGCTGTTGATGTCATTGACTAGAGCGATAAACCAGCTGGGCGCCTTGGGCGACACGAAGACTTCCTGAATTAGTACCGACATGTCGCAAGGCATCAACTTGCCCGGCTCCTTGCTGTGAAAATCGAGAGTGAGTGCTCTGACCTCACGCTCATGCTCGAAGGACGTCCGCTTTCTCCAGAGGGCGTCATTGACTCCCGCATAGGTGGTATTCATGTCGATGTATTGGACTCGGCCAATCTTGATGTTTGGATCGCGGCCCAAGGCTTGATACAGAGCGTCGTAGGTTGTTCGGATGAAGTTCTCAGAGGCACTGTTTTGCCTGCAAGCCCGTAGCCTGTATCTCAAGTCAACTCCCTCCCCAGTTCTGGTCGAGCGCGTACGGGTTCAGAATATTCATGTTGATCTCGAATCGGTGTCCTCACGCGAGATGAGGAACATCTTTCGTCGATTCGGCTATGAAGAGGGACGAGCAGTTCCTTTAAAGATCACCACACATCAGATCCGGCACATGCTTAACACGTATGCGCAGCGTGGTGGGATGACGCAGGATGAAATCAAGCGCTGGTCTGGACGTACCGACATTCGACAAAATCGAGTCTACGACCATACCCTCGTCTGTCATTCCCCGTATGCGGCGCAGACTCTCTTGGACAATCGGCCACATGACCGTTGGCACCCACTTCGTGTGAATGTCTGCAAGCTTGCTGCTCGGCGCGAGAAGTCCGTACGCCGGCTCGCCGTTGTTTCGGCGCTCAGTGGTTTCGCAATCGACGTACAACGCTAGCGCCTGCGAAATGCGGAAAGGAGCCCCAGAAAGAAGGGCCATTGTTGACGAAGTCAAAATATCTCGTGGATGTACCGGGTTGGCTGCGAAAATCTCGGCTAGTGCATCCAGGGCCTCCGTACACGGCATCCTCGAATCGCGATGTGCTTTCGCCTCTGGTCCGGTGCGGGCACTTAAGTGAGTTACGCGTGTAACGGGATTTGTCCAATCGATCCGGTAAGCAGAGAGCTTCAGTGACTCGATTTCGACTCCAAGCCTTGCCAACTCCCGGCCAACCGCATACGCAACAGTCGGCGTATATCTTTCAATTCCATGCTGCGCGGCATCATCGAGAACTGTGTTGGAAATATCCTCTGGGCGAGGCTTTTCATAGCGCTTTCTCAGCACGAATTCGACGCACTTGAGTGCAGAAATCTCTCGCATCGCTTTAGCCGGTTTGAGACCTTGCGAGGTTCTCAGGTAGGCCTTCGCGAAGCTCAAGAACGGCTCCGCCATGGTCGTTTCGTGAGTGAGAACCCGCGAGGTGCACTCCGAGTTGCTGAAGTTAATACGAGCCTTTTTCCAGTTATTGTTTTCCCAGTCGAGGTCCTTTCCGAAAACCGTTAGATCATTTTTTGCTGTATGGATGTATTGCGCGATGTTAGCTCGAGCGATATCGACGTTTAGGAGCATTTCGCCACTCCTGCATCTGCAAGTCGTGGGGCCGACTGGCTGCGAGTTAAGTCACAAAGTTTGATGACCTGCGCAACAGCAAAAATTGTCCTGTCGTTGACGGCAGCGATTGTTAGATCTCCAGTCCGCTTCTGCACCCTTTCCCGCTCATCCAGCAGTCCATCGAGCAATTCTTCATGAGGGGCGTCGAGCCATGGTTGGAACTGACGGCATGTGTAACAACCCAGAGGGGCAGCTAACGAACAAAAGCCGTACTCGCCGCAAGTTCCCACGCTCGTGCCCGTGTCGGTGCGTATGCGACTGCGAATATCGTCCCCGCGCTTCGCCAAAGCTTCACTAGAGACCAAGACCCCTGAAAACGCCTGAGCAAGAGGTGCCATCTGCATGCTCATTGCCTTATCGATGGCGACAGCGGCTTCGGGTACATCCTCGGTATAGATCTCTGCAGACTGATGGTCGCTGTGGTCTAGCAACGTCGCTATGACGTTGACTCCATAGCCCTCACGAGCTGCCCGCGTTCCTATCGTGCGACGAAAACGGATGGGGCTAAAGCTGAGAACTCCGATTCTCTCCGAGGGAGCAGCCATAACGGCTCCTATTTGGCGAATCGCTGCGCCTGCGTCACTAGATGTCCTATGAAAAATATCCGTGTCGCCTATCAAGTCCAAGACCGAACCCCCATTTATTGCTTTGGTCAGCAAAGACCAGTTCAAAAAGATTGGAAGTTTCGCCATCTGATCCGGTGTTATCTGGGGAATAAGTGATAGGACCCGATTCTCTGTTTCAATCAGATATGCCTCGAGAACTTCCCCAATTTCGGGGGTAAGTGCGTATTCGTGAAACTGCCCTCTAAAGCGATTTTGTCCAAGTCGCTGCTTTCTCCTCGGTACGTTAATTAAATATCTAACCGCGCTTTTTGTTTTATCAATTGCCCTATAAAAATCTATGCGCTTCAAATCAGTTACCTGAGAAGGACGGCTACCGATTGATCGAAAAACCAACAATAAGGAATATTCCTCAAGATTTATAAGTCTGCGCTCATACGCTGCAAGCGCATGTTCATCAAGAGACAAAATCTCTAGCTCGGATAAGGCCCCCAAGTATTTATCGTGGTTTCTTACAGCTTCGCCTTGGACATTCTTTGGGATTTTCAGCTTCTTGACGCAGCTAAGTGCTTCCGCGCTCGCTCCAGTTAAACGGTGGTCATCAAAACCAATCACTGCCAATTTCACATATGTGGTCCTCCACCTATCCTTCGGACTAAGAAAGGAGAAATAGTTAATAACGCTCGGGGCAGATATTTCATCTAATTTTGATCCGGTGGAATAACAATGTTTGGCGAAATGGGTGAAGTGTCGGTATAGGTTTAACACATGCGATGGCGAATAGGAGAGTGCAGCTAAATAAAGCAAGTGCTTGAACGATTGAAACAGTTCCGGGCCAATAATTTCCTTTAGAGGTGAAAATATTACTGTTTTATTTCTACTCAGAACCCATTTGTCTTGACGCGGGTCAAAAAGATACTTTTCTGTAGATGAGGCAGATTCAGGCAGTTCGCGCATAGGTAGGCCTAATGAAGTGTTTCGTATAAGTGATAATTATTCAGGATTTAAGACGTGCCCGAAGATTTGATTGCATGCTTAACGAAGCTTTGTTCGCTTCTTTTTGGGTGTGCCTTTTCGTATACCTAACTGCTGTCCCGGAACCTTCAGACCAACCCATTAGATAGGACCTCAACTTCTCTTCTTGGGCTGTAGATGTGCCTTTCTGATCAAACTCCTGAGAGAGGAGATCATTTTTGGTATGTCGAAATACATGCGGCGACAAAGAGTTTGATAGCTCAGTATTTCTTAGAATTTTCTGAAATATTTTGTATAGGCCGGTGTAGTTGAGCGGCATCCCATGATGAGGGCCAGTTTTATGAACGACGAATAGATAAGAGTGCTTATGCGCGTTTCCGGTGCTCGCGCGATCGATATTGAGGTAGTCGAATATCTCAGTCATCAACTCGTCGTGGATCGGTAAAACCCGATCAAGTGTTTTTACTACTGGTTGCTTTTTTCTAGGGTCTTCAAGTTCGTTATGTCGGCGGGCAATGGTTATCGTATTTTCTCTAAAACTAAAATCAGAAACTTTTAAGTTGAGTAGCTCTCCGGCGCGAATTCCTGTTTTTAAAAGAAGCTCGACGATTATTTTGTTGCGTCGCCTTACACTCACTTCAAATGGGTTGCTGGGGTTTGCGTCGCTCACAATATCGAGGATGGCTACAACCTCTTCGTTATCCATTCCCATTCGACCAGATACTAGAGAAGTCGCTCCGAGCTGAGGCCTGAGATTCAAAATCTGATTCAGCATCCTTTTAATGGAGTCGCTTATTTCCAAGTCACTTTCACTTTTGCTTGCTTTCGTGGTATTAAAGTAAAGAAAATGCAGAAAATTCGCGACTGTGGTGAGGCGGTTGTAAAGAGTCTCTTGTGACACTATTGCAACCTCCGATTTCTCAGGCAGTGATGAGTTTTTTGAATGCTTTATCCTCTCTAATCTTTTATTTTTCTTTTTTGATCGTCTTTCTAATAGAAATACCCGAAGAGATTCGACCTCATGCTCAGCAAGTCCACCGACTGCCATTTTTTCTACAAGTGATTGTTCTTTCAGGTTTATTGAGCCCCATTGCATTAGTAGCTGGAGTGCGTCCAACGCGTTTCGCTGGGTGTTAGGCGCGCGGCTGACGTTCCGAACACGCACCGTGACGTAAAGGGTTGTCCACCAGTCCGGTATTCCCGACGAAGTAACCAGGAGTGGGCGTCGCTCTCCTTGCGTCGTCACTAAGACGCCGACCTTAAGTTGCGGGATTTCTTGTGCGTCTGAAGCTTTCATATTTCACACGTTCGTGAGGTGAATAGAACGAGGAAAAGCTTAGGGAAGAAAGACGCACCCCAGAACGGCGAAAGCCCCCGGTAAACGGGGGCTTTCGCTAAAGTTGCAACAAAGTTGAGCGGTGGTGAATTCTAAAACGGAATGTCGTCGTCGCTGAAGCCGCTGTCGTCCATCGGTGCAGGCGCCGGCTGCTGGCTGCGGGCGGGCGCTGCTTGCGCACGGCTTGTGCCGCCACTGCTGCGCTCGCTGTAGCTGGAACTGCGGCTGTAGCCACCGCCGTCACCAGCGGCGCTGCCGCCATCGCCGCCGCGGCCGTCGAGCATCTGCATGTCCTGCACGACGATCTCGGTGGTGTAGCGGTCCTGGCCGTCTTTCTCCCACTTGCGGGTGCGCAGGCTGCCTTCGACGTAGACCTTGCTGCCCTTCTTCAGATACTGGCCGACGATCTCGGCGAGCTTCTTGGTGAACACCACGTTGTGCCACTCGGTGCGCTCTTTCTTTTCGTTGGACTGCTTGTCGGTCCAGCTTTCGCTGGTGGCGAGCGTGCAGTTGCAGAAGGCGTCGCCATTGGGAAAGAACTTGACCTCGGGGTCTTTGCCGAGGTTGCCGATGAGAATGACCTTGTTGACGCCACGAGCCATGAGAATCCCCTTATGGATGGTTGAGTGAAGTCCGCGCGGGTGCAGGCGGGACGAAGCGGATGGCGAATGTTAGCCAAATGAGCGGCAGCAGGGCGGCAACCGCGAACGCCGCGCTCAGGCCGTAGTGCCCCTTGGTCGCGCCGATCAGGCTGCCGCCGAGCATGGGGCCGAGAAATTGCGCACTGGAATACACCCCCAGCGCGGCGCCACGGCGGTCGGGCGGCGCGCGGCGCGAGATCATCGACGGCAGCAGGCCTTCGAGGCAGTTGAAGGCGATGAAGAACAGGCCGATGGCTACCACCAGGCCGAACGGCTGGCCGTGCAGCTCCGCCAGCAGCAGCATGCTGAGCGCCAGCGTCACGATCATGGTCAGGAACAGGCCGCGGATACCGTCGCGCTGCTCGGCCCGCCTGACCAGCGGGAATACCGGCAGGATCGACACCATCAGCACCGGCAGATACAGCTTCCAGTGCTGTGCACTCGGCAGTTGCAGGGTATCGGCGATGGCGAACGGGGCCGCGACGAACAGGCCAGTCAGCAGCGCATGCAGCAGCAGGATGCCGCCATCCAGGCGCAGCAACTGCGCATCGCGCAGCACCGTCAGCACGCCGGCGTTGCTGGCCTGCGGCCGGGGCGCGGGCGGCACCACCCAGAGCACGGCGGGGATGGCGGCGAGCGCCAGCAGGCCGGTGACATTGAAGATGCCATGCACGCCGATCACGCCGGCCACCACCGGGCCGGCCACCAGTGCGGCGATGAAGGCCAGCCCCATGCCGGCGCCGAGAATCGCCATCGCAGTGGTGCGCACGCTGTCCCGGGTCAGGTCGGCGAGCAGGGCCGAGACTGCCGAGGACACCGCACCCAGGCCCTGCACGGCGCGGCCGAAAGTGATCCAGAACAGGTCGTCGCTGGCGCCGGCGACGAAGCTGCCGAGCGCGAACAGGAGCATGCCGATGACGATGATCGGCTTGCGGCCGAAACGATCCGACGCCATGCCCAGCGGCACTTGCAGGGTGGCCTGTACCAGGCCGTAGATGCCGATGGCAAGGCCGATCTGGAAGTCGGTAGCGGGCACTGGCAGGCCGTGGGCGTAGAGCGCGAACACCGGCAGGATCATGAACATACCGATCATCCGCAGCGCGTAGATCAGCGCCAAACCGACGGTGGCGCGAATTTCGAGTGCGTTCATGCGGCGCGCTGCAGGAAGTCGGCGATGGCCGCCGCACCGGCGGGCGTGCTGTCGCCGATCGCTGCGCGCCCTTCGGCGTCGAAGCGGGTGCTGAAGCAGTCGCTGAAATAGGCGCGCTGTGCCGCCAGCCAATGGCCATGCTCGGCCTGCGCCCGGGCCAGGGCGCCGGGCAGCTGGCTGATGTCTTCCAGCACCGGCCCCATGTGCCAGAACAGATAGTCCGGCGAGTCGCGCCAAGCGACCTGATGGGCGTTGAGGAAGATGCAGGGCCTTGGCCGCAGCAGAAACTCCGAGACCTGGCTGCTGACATCGCCCAGGTAAATATCGGCAGCCTGGGTGTAGCTCATGTCGATGCTGCGGGCGCTGCCGGTATCGATCCGGATGTTGGGCAGATGCCGGTAGCGGTCGAGCTGCCGGTGCAGTGCGGTCTTGCGGTGGTCGAACAGCCGGATGTGCGGCGCGAAGACGAGGTTGTAGTCGCGACTTGCGGCAAAGAAATCCAGCACCTGCAAGCCGAGGCGGGGCCAGGACGACAGCGCAGCCAGAAAGTGCGGGTTGTAGAGCACGGTCGGCCGCTGCTCGGTGAACAGCTTCGGCGGCCGGCTGTCGAGCCGGGCGACCAGATCGAACTTGGCATAGCAGCCGCTGTGATAGCGGCCGGGGCGGATCAGCCCCTCGGCGAGAAACCGCTGCCGCTGGGTCTCGCCGGGTACCAGCACGAAATCGAATGCGGCGATATCGGGCGCATAGGTGATCGCGCGCCCCGGCGGGCCATGCTGGGTGTAGATCAGCTTCAGCGAGCCGAGGCCCAGCTTGCGCAGCAGCAGGGAGGTGCGCTCTGGCACCACCGCCGCTGCAAACTGCCTGAAGTAACCGCGATTGCTCGCCAGCACCAGCTTCTTTGGCGGCACACCCGCCCGCAGGAGGACTTTCAGAACTCTTGCCAGCAGATTGATCCTGAGCCGGTCGATCAGCAGCCGGGCCCCGGGGTAGAGCGCCGCCAGCTGCCGTACCAGTGATTCCTGCGCATCGGTGGTGCAGGCGATGTGCACCTCCATGTCCGCCCGTGCGGCCAGTGCTGCGGCCAGCGGGAAACTGTGGGGAATCTGGTGCGGTTGCGCGATGTAGGGAAAAACGATCTTCATCGGGGTCGGTTCGTCGGGATCGGCGCGCATGAATTGGGAGAAGCTGGAGCGCGGGGCGCAATCAGGCGACGAAGGCAACGTATAGTAGCCGATCCCTTTTTCAGGCTTTGCCCAGGTACTGACGCCCATGTCCATGGACGCAATACGCATCCGCGGTGCGCGCACCCACAATCTCAAGAATGTCTCGCTGACGCTGCCGCGCGACAAGCTGATCGTCATCACCGGGCTGTCCGGCTCGGGCAAGTCCTCGCTGGCGTTCGACACCCTGTACGCGGAAGGCCAGCGGCGCTACGTGGAAAGCTTAAGCGCCTACGCGCGGCAGTTCCTGAGCATGATGGACAAGCCCGATGTGGACTCCATCGAGGGCCTGTCGCCAGCGATCTCCATCGAGCAGAAATCGACCAGCCACAATCCGCGCTCGACGGTGGGCACGGTGACCGAAATCCAGGACTACCTGCGCCTGCTGTTCGCCCGCGTTGGCACGCCGCGCTGCCCTGATCACGCAGTGACGCTGGAAGCGCAAAGCGTCTCGCAGATGGTTGATCACGTGCTGGCGTTGCCTGCCGAATCGGCCTGGATGATCCTGGCCCCGGTGGTACGCGGCCGCAAGGGTGAGCATGCGGAATGGTTCGAACAGCTGCGCGCGCAGGGCTTTGTGCGGGTGCGGGTCAACGGCCATGTGCACGAGATCGACGCGGTGCCCGCACTCAACCGCAAGCTCAAGCACGACATCGAAGTGGTGGTGGATCGCTTCAAGGTGCGCGTGGATGTGAAGCAGCGCATTACCGAGTCGTTCGAGACGGCGCTGCGCTTAAGCGACGGTCTGGTGCTGGTCGCACCGCATGGTGAGGGGCCACGGCTTGCGAGCACTGCTCGCGGTGGCCCCGAACGCCCGGCCAAGGATGGCCGGGCAGAGCTAGATCAACAGAGCGGCGGTCGCGCCACGGATGGCGAAGGCGATGGGGTTCAAAGAGCAGAGATCACCTTCAGCAACCGCATGGCCTGCCCGCACTGCGGCTACTCGGTGCCGGAACTCGAACCGCGCATCTTCAGCTTCAACGCACCGCACGGCGCCTGCCAGACCTGCGATGGCCTGGGCACGCTGCAGGTGTTCGACCCGGACCGGGTGGTGGTCGCCGCCGACCTGTCGCTGTCCGATGGCGCAGTCAAGGGCTGGGACCGGAAGAACGCCTATTACTGGGCGCTGATCAAGAGCCTCGCCAGGCACTATGGTTTCGATACCGACAAGCCTTTCAACAAGCTGACTGCCAAGGTGCAGGCGCTGGTACTGCACGGCAGCGGCGAAGAAAAACTGCAATTCAGCTATCCCGACGTACACGGCAAGACGGTGACCCGCCTGCACCGCTTCGAGGGCATCATCCCCAACCTGCAGCGTCGCTACAAAGAGACCGAATCGCTGGCGGTGAAAGAAGAGCTGGCACGCTACCTGAGCAACAAGGCCTGCCCGGACTGCGGCGGCGCCCGCCTCAACCGCACCGCGCGCAATGTGTTCGTCGCCGATAAGCCGCTGCACGAGCTCACCGCGCTGTCGATCCGCGATGCCGAAGCCTGGTTCACGCAGATGCGGCTGCCCGGCCACAAGGGCGAGATCGCCGAGAAGATACTGAAGGAGATCGTCGCGCGGCTGGGTTTTCTCAACAACGTCGGTCTCGATTACCTGACCCTGGCGCGCAGCGCCGAAACCCTGAGCGGCGGCGAGTCGCAGCGCATTCGCCTGGCCAGTCAGATCGGTGCCGGCCTGGTCGGCGTGATGTACGTGCTCGACGAGCCCTCCATCGGCCTGCACCAGCGCGACAACGAGCGGCTGTTGAAAACCCTGGTGCATCTGCGCGATCTCGGCAACACCGTGATCGTGGTCGAGCACGACGAGGACGCGATCATGAGCGCGGACTACGTGGTGGACATCGGCCCCGGCGCCGGCGTGCACGGCGGCCGCATCGTTGCCGAAGGCACGCCGCAGCAGGTGCAGGCCAATCCCGATTCGCTGACCGGGCGCTACCTGAGCGGCGTCGAGAAAATCGCCATCCCCACCACCCGCCACCCGGTCGATCCCAAGAGGATGATCGTGGTCGAGAACGCCACCGGCAACAACCTGCGCGACGTCACGGTGGAAATCCCCTGCGGGCTGTTCACCTGCGTCACCGGCGTCAGCGGCAGCGGCAAGTCGACGCTGATCAACGACACCCTGATGAACTACGCCGCGCGCCATCTCAATGGTGCCGCCTCGCGCTGGTCGGCAGCCAAGGCCATCAGGGGCATGGAACATCTGGACAAACTGGTGGACATCGACCAGTCGCCAATCGGTCGGACTCCGCGCAGCAATCCGGCCACCTACACCGGCCTGTTCACCCCGATCCGCGAGCTGTTCTGCGAGGTGCCGGAGTCGCGTGCCCGCGGCTACGAGGCAGGGCGCTTCAGCTTCAACGTCAAGGGTGGGCGCTGCGAGACCTGCGAGGGCGACGGCCTGATCAAGGTGGAGATGCACTTTCTTCCCGATGTCTACGTCACCTGCGACACCTGCAAGGGCCGGCGCTACAACCGCGAGACGCTGGAGATCAAATACAAGGGCAAGAGCATCAACGAAGTGCTGGGGATGACCGTGGAAGTGGCCCACGAGTTCTTCAAGCCGGTGCCCGCGCTCGCCAACAAGCTCAAGACCCTGCTCGACGTCGGCCTCTCCTACATCACGCTCGGCCAGAACGCGACGACGCTGTCCGGCGGCGAGGCGCAGCGCATCAAGCTGGCCAAGGAGCTGTCACGCCGCGACACCGGGCAGACGCTCTACATCCTCGACGAACCCACCACCGGCTTGCACTTCCACGACGTCGCCCAGCTGCTGAAGGTGATCGAGCGACTGCGCGACCACGGCAACACCGTGGTGGTGATCGAGCACAATCTCGACGTCATCAAGCGCGCTGACTGGATCATTGACATGGGGCCGGAAGGCGGCAGCGGCGGCGGCAGGATCGTTGCTGCCGGCACCCCGGAACAGGTGGCAAAGGCGAAAGGTTCCTACACCGGGCAGTTCCTGAAAGCGATGCTCAAGGCCTAGGCTCTAGGCCTTCGACTTCGGCACCGCATTGCGCATCAGGCCTTCTTGCGCGACGCTGGCGATCAGGCGCCCGCCGCGGTCGTAGATCATCCCGCGCGCCATGCCGCGCGAGCCCTGTGCGCTGGGCGAGTCCATGCAGTACAGCAGCCAGTCGTCGACGCGTGCGTCGCGGTGAAACCACAGCGCGTGATCCAGGCTTGCCACCTGCATGTCGGGCGAATACCAGCTCTTGCCGTGCGGGCGCAGCGCCGTGCCGATGAGGTTGAAGTCGCTGGCATAGGCGAGCAGGCAGCGGTGCAGCATCGGGTCGTCCGGCAGCGACTGGCCGATGCGGAACCAGATGGCCTGACGCGGCTGCGTCACCTCGGGGGCGACCGGGTTCCAGGGATAAACAGGTCGAAACTCCACCGCCGGATGGCGGATCAGCGAGGCCCGGATACGGGGGTGCACGGTGCCGGCCTTTTCCAGCCACGCCGCAATCAGTTCGGTCGTGGGCTTGAGCGATTCCGGCGGCGGCACCTCGGGCATGGTGACCTGATGTTCCAGCCCGCCCTCCGGCACGTGGAAGGAGGCAATCATCGACAGGATCGGCCGCCCGTGCTGGATCGCCTGCACCCGTCGCGCGCTGAAACTGCCGCCGTCGCGGATGCGGTCCACCTCATAGACGATGGGTGCGGCCATATCGCCCGGCAGCAGGAAATAGGCGTGCAGCGAATGCGGCGTGCGGCCCTCCACCGTGCGGCTCGCCGCCACCAGCGCCTGGCCGATCACCTGGCCGCCGAACACGCTGCGGCCGCCGAGATCGCGCGACACCCCGCGGAACAGATTCAACTCCAGCGTCTCGAGATCGAGCACGGTGATGAGATCGGCCAGCACCTGCTCGGCGCTGAGTACGGATTCGGGGGCGGGGCTCTGGTCAGTCATGGCGGCGGGCCGGGTGGGAAGCGAGGGGCTGCCATTATCCCGCGGCTCGGCGCGGTTCGGTACCACACGCGGCTCAGCGTTCCCGATAGTCGAGATCGCGACCCCAGGTTTCGCGCAGCTGCCAGAGCGCGACGAGGCCCAGGCCGAAGATGAGGATGCCGATGCCGAGCGTGGCCGGCAGCAGCCCGGTGACCGGCATCAGGGCTTGCAGCGTCAGCGTCACCGGCACGGTCATCGCCCGCACCACGTTGGGCACTGAAGTGGCGACGGTGGCGCGCAGGTTGGTGCCGAACTGCTCGGCGCTCATGGTGATGAAGGCGGTCCAGTAGCCCTGCGCCAGGCCGATCGCCAGCATCAGGCCGATGTAGGTCTGGCGGTCGGGTGCGCGCAACAGCAGCAGCACCAGCAGGGCGAGCACCACCAGGCTGCTGCCGATCACCTTCTTGCGGCTTTGCAGCCACTCGCTGAGGAGACCGGAGAATGCCGAGCCGATGGCGAGTCCCGATGCCTGCCAGAGCAGCACATCGGCGACCCGCAGCGGTGCTGCAAAGCCCAGTGCCTTGCCGTATTCGGGCGCGAAGTTGACGAACAGCGCCGACACGTACCACAGCGGCACCCCCACCGCGACCACCTGTGCGAAGCGCAGCGCCGGGCGAGCGCGGCCGAACAACAGGCGCCAGTCGCCCTGATCGGCGGCACCCCGGTGCTGCTCGAACAAGGTCGATTCCTTCAGCACCACGATGCGCAGCGCCAGCACCATCAGGCCCATGCCGCCGCCCAGGCCGTAGGCCCAGCGCCAGTCGAGCTTGCCGCCAATGAGGGCAGCGGTGAGCGCGCCCAGCAGTCCCAGAAACGAGATGGCAGTGGTGCCGTAGCCGCGCAGCTTTTTCGGCAGCAGTTCGGAGATCAGCGTCACTCCCGCGCCCAGCTCTCCGGCCAGCCCGACCCCGGCCAGAAAGCGCATCAGTGCGTACTGCTCGACGGTGCCGACGAAGGCATTGGCGATGTTGGCGAGCGAGTAGAGGGTGATGGTGGCGATCAGTGCCAGGCGACGGCCCAGGCGATCCCCCACCCAGCCCCAGAAAAAGCCGCCGAACAACATGCCGATCATCTGCAGGTTGAACAGCCGGATGCCCCAGGCGGTGTTGGCCTCGCCGGTCACTCCGAGGTCGGTGAGCGAGGCCACGCGCACGACGCCGAAAATGACGATGTCGTAGAGATCGACGAAATAGCCGAGCGCGGCAGCGGCGACGGCGAGCAGATAGGCGGGGTTGCGGGAGGACATCTCAGTGGCCCATATAGAGGCCGCCATTCACCGGGATGTTGGTCCCGGTGAGATAGGCAGATTGTTCGGCGGCAAGAAAGGCCACCACCCTTGCGATCTCGTCCGGCCTGCCCATGCGGCCAAGCGGAATCTGCGCATTGACCTTGGCGAGCGCCTCTGGCTTGATCGCTGCCGTCATCGGCGTGGCGATGTAGCCGGGCGAAACGGTGTTGACGGTCACCCCCTGTGCTGCGCCCTCCTGCGCCAGCGCCATGGTGAAGCCGTGCATGCCGGCTTTCGCCGCCGAGTAGTTGGCCTGCCCGAACTGGCCTTTCTGGCCGTTGACCGAAGCGATGTTGACGATGCGCCCGAAGCCGCGCGCGCACATGCCCGCAAACAGCGGTTGGGTGGCGTTGAAGACACTGTCGAGATTGCTGCCGAGCACCTGCCGCCATTGCTCGGCGGTCATCTTCACGAAGCGCGCGTCGCGAGTGATGCCAGCCGCGTTCACCAGCACATCGACGGGGCCAATCTGCGTTTCGATGGCCTGCATCACCTTGCTACTGGCCTCGGTATCGGCAAGGTCGGCGACGAAAGCCGCGCAGCCGGGGCGCGCTGCGAGCCATTCGCTTGCGCGTGGCTCCGCGCTGGGGTGGTCAAGCGCGACCACCTGATGCCCTGACGCCACCAGCGCATCCGCAATCGCACTGCCAATCGCGCCCAGCCCACCGGTCACCACTGCTCTCTTCTGCGTCATCTGCCTTTCGTCCGTTTGCCTTGGTAATCTGCTGGTTCGCTGGTGTCGAACTGGCGCTGCAGGGTGTGCTCCGCCTCGATCAGTTCGAGGCTTAAGTCGTAGTCGAGAATCAGCGGCGCGCTCTGGCGGCCATCGGGTGCGATGGCGATGGCGGTGAGTCGCAGCGGACCTGTGACCACCACCGGCGCGGTGTAGAGCGGCGAGCCGCTGTTGGGCTTCGTGCCGCTGGTGGTGTAGACGATGAAAGCCTCTGGCTCGCTGGCGGTCAGCGTCACCGCGATCGGGTTCTGATAGGACTTCGCCATCTTGTCGGCGCCGACCGTCAGACGTCCCGCTGCCAGCGGCCCGCTGCCGCGCCGGTAACGCGCCATCGGGCTGGCGAGGCCACTCTGCGGATGGCGCGCATAACAGGTGGTGAGTACATCGGCGGCGAGTGGCCAGGCCGCCACGCCCGCCGTGCGCGCATCCGGGTAACGCCCGCCTGTCGCGCAATGCACCTGCGCTGCCGGCTGGTCGGCCTGCACCAGATCGCCCTTGCGCAGCAGCGCCGGCGGGCTGGCGCTGCGCGAGGGCTCCGGCGCTTGGCGCAGCCAGTCGATCATGGCGTCCATGGTCTCCGGCGTGCGCGGCAGTTCGAGGTGATCCATATAAGTGCCGTGCGTGACGTTGAAGGCGAGGTTGGTCGCACCCTCCAGCGCCGAGGAGTTCTCGTACGGCTTCGGGAAAAGCACGTCACCGCGGCCGGTGCCGTCGTAGAGCGTCATGTAGCGGGTGGGGCCGGGAGTCTCGCCGCCCTCACTCAACTGCTTCAGCCAGGGGCTGCCGGGGGCCAGTTCGAAAGCAACACCGCGATTCTGGCCGCGCGAATAGAGGTCGGCCGTCCACACCCCGTCGTTGGCGCCGCAGACGCCGATGAAGTTGCGCACCTTGTGCCAGCTGTTGGTCTGCTTCATCCACTGCCGCGCCAGCGTCACCCCCAGCGAGTGGCTGATGATGTCCACCTGGTCGACCGGCTTGCCGGTTTGCTTGGCGACGAACTTCATCACACTGGTCACCATGCGTTCGACGCTGGCGACCGAGAGATCGGCGGAGTCGAAGTAGCGGACGTTGTCCCAGCCGTAGCCGAGCGACCAGAGTCCCGCATCGGCAAAGCCTTTCTGCTTGAAATAGCGACGCGCCGGCAGCCAGTAGCGGGCCGAGACGGTGTTGCCGTGGATGAAGATCACCGGCGTGTGGGTTAGCGCGCCGGTGCCGCCGAAGCCGGGCATGGGCTGGCCGGTTTCGCTGGAGATCGGCGCCGTGAACCCGGGCGGGAAGTCTTGCAGGGCATAGGGCTTGAGACCGATGGCAGGCAGCAGGATTTCGCGCGGCGCGCAGGCGGCCAGCAGGACCATGCCGAGTGCGGTGCAGAGGCGGAGTGCGTTGCTCATGTCATGGCGCCCAGAACAGGTGAACCAGCCGCAGCTCGAAATACGGCGAGGCGGAAACCGCCGCCGCCTCCTGCACGCCGAACAGCCGCGAAGTGACCTGCGAGGTTGCATTGGCCTGGCTGCAAGGCTGGGTGGCGCAGACATCGAACACCACATCGATCTGGCTGCCGCGACCGGCGATGGGCTGGGCGACGCGCGCCTGCACTACCGTCGAGGCGCGGTAGACGTAGCTGATGCCAGTGGTCAGCAAGGTGCCGCTGACGCCCCTGTCCTGGTAGGGGCCGGCGCGCGGATTGAGATAGAACTGGTCGGTCAGCGCGTTGTCGCAGAGCTGCTGCGACACCGTCGGGCCCAGCGCCACGCCCAGCAGGTTGCCGGTATTGCTGATGCCGTTGTTGGTGTTGTCGCAGGCACTCTGAGGCGACAGCGGCTGATCCTCGAAGTTGATCGTCACCTTGTCGTATTTATTGGGCCCGACCGACTGCCGATGCGAATAGCCGATATCGGCGAACCAGTGCTCGGTGAACTTCCAGGCGAGGTTGACCTCGGCATTGCGGACGTCGGCGATGCGGGTGGGGGTGAGTCCGCCAAACGAGGGCTTGTCGTTGTCGCCGTTGAACTGCCAGGCGAAGGTGCCGTCGATGTAGACGCGGCCAAATACCTCGGCATGGAATGCCAGTTGCGGGATCACGCTCCAGTAGTTGGTGCCGGTGTTGAGTGCGGCGCGGGTGTCGTAGCGGCCGATGGGAAACTTGACCGTGGTGGCGAACAGGCCATTGACCTTGATCGGCCCCAGGCGGTGCTCGCTGCCATAGATGCCGCAGAGGCCGAACAGGTCGCCGAAGCCATTGCTGCCGGGCCGCTGGTTGAACAGCCGCACGCGGTTGGCGATCGCACCGGTGTTCTGCTGGTAGCCGACCGTGCCGATGGCACGGCAGAACTGCGAATGGTTGTTGAGGTAGGGGATGTCGCTGTCACGAAAGACGTTGCCGATCCACAAGGCCTTGAACAGTCCAATCGCCGCATCGGTGGAATCGCCTGCGGGCACGAACGGCCGGCCGAGTTTCACCTTTTTGCCATCGCGGTCGTAGATCGCCTCGATCTCGGTGCCGATCAGGGTGTACTCGGCATACATGCCGGCGGGCAGGATGCCGTATTCGCTCACATGCGGCGTGAAGACGATGCCCGCGTTTGCGCTGCACGCGATGGCGAGCAGCAGCGTCGCGAGCAGTGTTCTCATGGCGGCTTGCAGCTTGAGGATCATCATGGCTGTTTACAGCCAACGCAGGTGTAGCTGTCCCCCTGGCCGAAATTGAATTGCAGCGAGAGCGTGAGCTGCGAGGAGGCAAATACCCGCGCCGGCCCCTGGCCATCGACGTTCTGCACCGTGCCGCCGTCAGTCACCGAGCAGCCCGTCGCAGCCACCGTGCAGCCTGCGGGCTGGCGGTTGTTGTAAGGCAGGTCGAACTCGCCGCTCTCGCCACTGATGGGCATCGCGTAGTGCAGGCCCAGCAGCCAGCGTTGGCCGATGAAGCCATAAGCCGAGGCTCCGACACGGGTCAACTTGGTGCCGCCGTCGTAGTAGACGCCGGGCCGTGGATAGTTGTCCGACGGCGGCGTAGTGGTGGGTGGCGGCGTTGCGTTGGGAGCGAAGCGTGGGTTCTCGTAGGCGTTCTTCTCACCTATCCGGCCATCGGCGAAAGCACCGACGTAGATGCCCGATGCGACGCGCTGCGCGAGACTCACATCCCAGTAGAAATCGTTGCCCTGATTGGTGGGTGCGAGCAGGCCAAACGCGGCGTCCTGATTCTTCAGATAGATGCGGTAGCCTGCGCCTGCGTCCAGATGCGAACCCGGCCAGGGCCGTGCGTAGAAGCCCAGCTGCGAGTAGGCGGCGAGCGTGTTGCTGCCGGGGTTGGCGGGCGCATCGCGGTTGTAGACGCCGGTGGGCAGCGTGACGCCATTGAGCAGCAGCAGTGCGTACGGGGTTTCGCTGCGCTCGCGCCAGTTGCCGCTGCCCAGCAGCCAGCTGCCGAACTCCAGCGTCAGGTCGGTGACGCCGCTGCTCTTGGTGCTCAGGGAGTCGGCCTGGGTGCGGCTGTCGTCGCTGCTGTCGAGGGCAAAATCGGCAAGAGCACCCCTGGTTTTGGTCTGTGCATAACCCAGGTGAATGCGCGCGGTGTGCAGGCGGCTGGCGAAAAACGGTACTTGAGCGGCCTCGAACAGCGGAAAGGTCCAGATCAGGCTTGCCTCCGCGCGCTGCTCCGGAAAACGGGTATCGCCGCTCAGGCTCGGCTGTGCCGTCGACTGCTCGTTGCCGCTGGCATCGAACACCTTGTCGCGGGCGTCATTGCTGGCCGTGATCTGGGTGTAGAAGGCGGGATACAGCGGCAGGTAGCGGCCCAGCTGCGGCAGCACATCACCCGCCCACCCCGGGCTTGCGAGCAGCGCCAGCAGGCTCAGGGAAATACTGGTTCGTCTCATGCGGTCTCCTCCGCTAGTCAATTTGCTGCTGTTATTGCCGCACTGCGTGCAGGCGGCGTATTTCGGGTTTGTTGAACTTGCCGGCGGCCGTCTTCGGCAGGCTGTGCATGAACAGGAACTCGCGCGGGCGCTTGTAGCCGGCGAGCTGCGGCTTGAGCCAGGAATCGAGCGCCGGCGCATCAAGCACAGCGCCTTCGCGCAGTGCAATCGCCGCCAGCCCCACCTCACCCCAGGTGGCGTGCGGCACACCCAGCACGGCGCATTCGATGACCGCGGGATGTGCGGCGAGCGTCGCCTCGATCTCCGCCGGATAGACGTTCTCGCCGCCGCTGATGAACATCTCCTTGCGGCGGCCGGTGATGAAGGTGAGACCGCTCGCATCCACCCGCGCCAGGTCGCCCGTCCACAGCCAGCCGTCGCGGCAGCATTGCGCCCATTCGGCCTCGCGCTCGAAATAGCCGCTGCAAAGCTGTGGCCCCTTGAGGGTGAGTTCGCCCACTTCGTCCACCGCGCAGGGGCTGCCGTCGGGCTGCCGCACCACCGCCTGCAAGCCCGGCAGCGCACGCCCGACGGCGAGCGGATGGGCAGCGGCTTCGGCGTCGGAGATGGTGAAGCAGTTCACTCCCGCTTCGGTCATGCCAAACCCCTGGCGGAAGGCGATGCCGCGAGCGGCGAACAGCGCCCGCAGGGCCGGCGGGCAAGGCGCGCCGCCGGAGATCGCGCTGCGCACGCGGCTGAAATCGGCGCTTGCGAAGTCGGGGTGCTCGGCCAGCATGCGGAACATGGTCGGCACCATGAACAGGCGGGTGGCTGCGGTGGCCTGCATCAGGCGCAGGTACTCACCTGGCTCGAACGCCGGCATCAGCACCAGCCGCCCGCCGATCGCCAGCAGCGGCGTGGAAAACACATTGAGCGCCGCGTGGAAACAGGGTGTGGCCTGAATCGCGCAGTCCTTGGCGGTCAGCCGCCAGCCCCGCACGGTGGCGCGCGCGTTGGCGAGCGTCTGCCGGTACGGGATGAGTGCGCCTTTCGGGGTGCCGGTGCTGCCGCCGGTGAACAGCAGCATATGGGCGTCATCGAGCGTGGTCGCCGCACGGGGTGCGGCGCCGGGGTCTGCGGCTGCCAGCCAGCTTTCATGGTCTTGCAGTGGCAGCTGTTCGCCGGTGAAGCCCTGCGCGAGCGCGGCATGGGCGGCATCGACCAGCAGCAGCCGGGGGCGCACGTAGTCGAACAGCGCGCGGGTTTCTGCCACCGACAGCCGGTGATTGAACGGCGTGTAGATGAAACCGAGCCTGGGCGCGGCCAGCAGCAGGTCGAAATGCGCGAGCTGGTTGGGGCCGAGGATGCCGATGCGGTCGCCATGCCGCACCCCCAGTGCGTACAAACGCGCGGCGAGCCGGGTGGCGCGTTCATCGAGTTCGCCATAGCTCAGCCAGCGGCCGGCGGCCCACAGTGCCGGGCGCAGCGGCCAGCGCCGGGCGCCGCGCGCCGCAAGGTCGAGGCTCGGCCTCATGTGCAGCGCAGACACAGCGCGTTCCACACATAGCCGATCCCGGCGGCGCAGAGAATCACCCCGTCGCCGGGTTTGATCCGTCCGGCATCACGCGCCAGCTTGAGCGACAGCAGCGGATCGATCTGCCCGACATGGCCGTAGTCCTCCAGATAGATCGAGCGTGATGCGGCCACACCGATGCGCTCGAGCACCTGGTGATGCGCGCTGCGCTTCATGTGCAGCAGGCCAACATAGGCGGCCTCACCGGGCGCGAAGCCCGACCGCGCACAGGCGGCTTCGATCACCGCCACGAAGTTGTCCAGGCTCTTGGCTTCCAGCCGCGCGCGCATCCCTGGCTGGTCGGGGATCTGGAAGCGGAACTGGTCGAGATTCGCCGCCGTCAGCGGCGCGCGGGTGCCGCCGACCGGCACGATCACGTCCTCCGAAAAGCTGCCGTCGGTGCACAGCGCGCTGCCGAGAATCTGGAAACCGCTGCCGCCGCGGGTGACCACCGCCGCGCCGCCGCCAGCGGCAAGGTTGTTGAGAAAGCGGGTCGCCGGGTCCCGGTAATCCACCAGATCGCCATTGCGGTAGCCGCCCGCGATCAGCACGGTGTTCACTGCCGGGTCGGCCAGCATCAGGTCCTTGGCCTGCTTCAGGGCCAGGATCGCGGTGCCGCATTTCTGGCCCAAGTCATAGGCCCAGGCATTCACCGCCCCCAGCTCGTGCGCAGTCTTGATCGCCGCCGTCCACACCGGGAACTCCTTGTGCTCCTCGGTGATGCCGATCAGCACATCGACGGCGCTGGCTTGCACGCCGGCATCGGCCAGAGCCGCCCGCGCGGCATGGATGCCCATGACATTGCTGTGGTCATCCGGCCCCGGCACCGACTTGCTGCGGATGCCAAGCTTGTCCTGCACCACCGCCAGTGGCACGCCGCTGGCCGCTGCGATGTGGGCAGCATCGTGGCGCGCGCCGGGCAGGTAGATGCCGAGTCCGCTGACGATCATCTGCCGGCCTTTGCCGGTGCGCCTTTCAGGCCGTGCGCGATCAGGTCCATGGCGGCATCGAGCGCGGCGGCATCTGGCACGGTGCCCTGCCACTGGCAGTGGTACAGGCCCAGAAAATGCCCGATGCCCATCAGCGCCCAGGCCCTCGCCGCAGCATTGCCGGGCGCGATTTCGCCGGCATCGGCAGCGCGTGCCAGCGCCCGTGCATAGCCATCGGCGAGACGCTGGTAGTAGCGGCGGTAGCTGGGGGGATCGACGAACTGCGCTTCCTGCACGATGCGGTACAGCCCAGGATGCCGCTGGGTGTAGTCGAAGAACGCCACCAGCCCCGCGCGTTCGGCAGCCAGGCGATCCGGCGCATTGGCGGCGGCGCGCGTCATCTCGTGGCGCAGGCTGCGGCTGATGTCGGCGACCAGCTGCGAGAACAGTTCTTCCTTGCTGGTGAAGTGCACGTAGAACGTGCCCTGTGCCATGCCCGCCGTGTGGGTGATCTGGCTGATCGCGGCAGCGTGAAAGCCGCTGTCGCCGAACACTTTTTCAGCCGCGTCGAGCAGCCGCCGGCGAGTCACCGCACTGCGGCGCTGGCGGCGGACGGGCGCGGCCGCGACCGGCGCCTGCGTGCTGTTCTGGGCAGAAATTAAATAATGGTTCATTAGTCATTTATTGCCCGAATCGACCATGAAGTCAACTGCTTAAGCGTCGTGAATCAGTTGCAGCAGCGCGGGCTGCGGCGGATGCGGCGTGAAAACCGGCAGCGCACCGCCGGTCGCCTGCTGCGCAGGACCGCCGCGCGCGATGGCCGAGCCGGCCGCTGGCTGGGCCAGTGGCATCCCCTCACCCGGCATTTGCTGTCAGGCTGCACCATGACCAAGCCCATGGCCTGCCGCACCGCCTGCGGTGCCTGCTGCATCGCACCGTCGATTTCCTCGCCGATCCCCGGCATGCCTCTGGGCAAGCCGGCGGGGGTGCGCTGCGTGCAGCTGAGGGCGGATTTCAGCTGCGCGATCTTCGGCGATCCCCGGCGCCCGGCCGTGTGTGCCAGCTTCAAACCCGGCATCGAGATGTGCGGCGAGTCGCGGCAGGTGGCGCTGCGCTATCTGTCGGCGCTGGAACGACTGACCGCTGCGGGTTGATTGCCGAGCCTGCGCAAACCCGCGATATTCATCGCGGCGGCGCGCGACATGCTGCGCCCAGTCAGCCCATACCCCACGTCGAGTCCGCTGCCGTGACCCTAGCCATCCACAAACTCCTGGTCGCCAACCGCGGCGAGATCAGCATCCGCGTGATGCGCGCCTGCGCCGAGATGGGCATTCGCACCGTCGCGATCTATGCGCACGAAGACCGCTTTGCGCTGCACCGCTTCAAGGCCGACGAGAGCTATCTGGTCGGCGCGGGCAAGAAGCCCATCGCGGCCTACCTCGACATCCCCGACATCATCCGGGTGGCGAGGGCCGCCGGGGTGGACGCGATCCACCCCGGCTACGGCTTCCTGTCGGAAAACCCCGATTTTGCCGACGCCTGCGCCGCTGCCGGAATCCGCTTCGTGGGGCCCAGCCCAAAAGTGTTGCGTACGCTCGGCGACAAGGTGGCCGCCCGCGCCGCGGCCGATGCGGCAAAGGTGCCGACGCTGCCCGCCACCGGCGAACTGCCGCGCGAACTGGAGGCCTGCAAGCCCCTGGTGGCCGGGGTCGGCTACCCGGTGATGATGAAAGCCAGCTGGGGAGGCGGCGGCCGCGGCATGCGGGTGATCGAGACCGAGGCCGAGCTGGCGCCGCAGATGGAATCCGCCCGTCGCGAAGCCCTTGCCGCCTTCGGCAACGATGCGGTGTACGTCGAAAAGCTGGTACGGCGGGCGCGCCATGTCGAGGTACAGGTGCTGGGCGACAGTCACGGCAATCTGGTGCATCTGTTCGAGCGCGACTGCACGGTGCAGCGCCGCAACCAGAAAGTGGTGGAACGCGCACCGGCGCCGTATCTCGATCAGGCCCAGCGCGAGTCGCTGTGTGCGGCGGCCCTGCGGCTCTGCAATAGCGTGGGCTACTCGCACGCGGGCACCGTCGAGTTCCTGATGGATGCCGATACCGGTAACTTCTACTTCATCGAGGTCAATCCGCGCATTCAGGTCGAGCACACGGTCACCGAGATGGTGACCGGCGTTGACCTCGTCGCCGCACAGATCCGGGTCAGCGAGGGTGCGCGCATCGGCGATCCGGGCCTGCCGCAGCAGCAGGAGCTGAGGCTCTCCGGCCACGCCCTGCAATGCCGGGTGACCACCGAGGACCCGGAGAATGGTTTCACGCCGGATCATGGCCGCGTCACTGCCTACCGCAGCCCGGCAGGTTTCGGCATCCGCCTCGACGGCGGCACGGTGTACGCCAACGCGGTGGTGACGCCGCACTACGACTCGCTGCTGGTGAAGGTCACCGCCTGGGCGCCGACGGCCGATGTCGCCATCCGCCGCATGGACCGCGCCCTGCGCGAGTTCCGCATCCGCGGGGTGTCGACCAATTTGCAATTCCTCGAAAACGTCATCGCCCATCCGCTGTTCGCCAGCGGCGAGGCAACCACCCGCTTCATCGACACCACGCCGGAGCTGTTCCGCTTCACCGCAAGGCTCGACCGTGCCAGCAAGCTGTTGAGCTTCATCGGCGAGGTGGTGGTCAACGGCAATCCGGACATGAAGGGCAGAGCCAGGCCCGCCGCCGCCCTGCCCTTGCCGCTGCGGCCCTGCACCGATCTCGCCGCCCCGGTGCCGAGCGGTCTACGCGACCTGCTCAGAAAAACTGGTGCGAAAGGTTTTGCGGACTGGATCAAGGCGCAGCCGCAGGTGCTGCTCACCGACACCACGATGCGCGACGCGCACCAGTCGCTGTTTGCGACGCGCATGCGCACTGCCGACATGCTGCCCATCGCACCGCATTACGCGCGCCTGCTGCCGGGCCTGCTGTCACTGGAATGCTGGGGCGGAGCCACCTTCGACGTCGCCCTGCGGTTTCTGAAGGAAGACCCCTGGCAGCGTCTGCGCGCCCTGCGTGCGGCGGTACCCAACATCCCTTTCCAGATGCTGCTGCGCTCGGCCAATGCGGTGGGCTACACCAACTATGCCGACAACGTGGTGCGCTATTTCGTCCAGCAGGCGGCGCAGGAAGGCGTCGACATCTTCCGCGTCTTCGACTCGCTCAACGCGGTCGACAACATGCGGGTGGCGATGGATGCGGTGATCGAGGCGGGCGGCGTCTGCGAGGGCACGCTCTGCTACACCGGCGATCTGTTCGACAGCAGCCGACCCAAGTTCAACCTCGCCTATTACCTGACGATGGCGAAGGCGCTGGAGAAGAGCGGCGCGCACATCCTCGGCATCAAGGACATGGCTGGCGTCTGCAAGCCGCGCGCGGCGTTCGAACTGGTGCGGGCGCTGAAACAGGAGGTGGGCCTGCCCATCCACTTCCATACCCATGACACCAGCGGCATTGCGGCAGCCAGCGTGCTGGCGGCAGTCGAGGCCGGCTGCGATGCCGTCGATGGCGCGCTGGATGCCATGAGCGGGCTGACTTCGCAACCCAATCTCGGCAGCATTGCCGCCGCGCTCAGCGGCCATGCGCGCGACCCGCACATCAGCCTCGATGCCATCCAGCAGCTCTCCGACTACTGGGAAGGGGTGCGGCGTTTCTACGCGCCGTTCGAGGCCGACATCAGGAGCGGCACCGCCGATGTCTATCGCCACGAGATGCCGGGCGGCCAGTACACCAATCTGCGCGAGCAGGCCCGCAGCATGGGCCTGGAGGCACGCTGGTCAGAGGTGTCGAAAGCCTATGCCGACGTGAACAGGCTGTTCGGCGACATCGTCAAGGTCACGCCCAGCTCGAAGGTGGTTGGCGACATGGCGCTGTTCATGGTGGCCAAGGGGCTGACCGCAGAGCAGGTCGCCGACCCCGAGCATGCCGTGGACTTCCCGGAATCGGTGGTGCAGCTGTTCCGGGGCGAACTCGGCCTGCCGCCGGATGGCTGGCCGCCGGCATTGCAGGCCAAGATCCTGCGCGGCAAGGCGGCGCTGACGGAGCGCCCGGGCGCCAGTCTGGCAGCCGTTGATCTGGTGGCCGAACGGAAAGCAGCCGAAGCCGCACTGGAACTCAAGCTGTCCGACGCCGACTTCGCCAGTCACCTGATGTATCCCAAGGTCTACCGCGAGTTCGTCGAGCATCAGAAGACCTACAGCGACGTCAGCACGCTGCCCACCACCACCTTCTTCCACGGCCTGGCCGAGAACGACGAGATCAGTGTCGACATCGATACCGGCAAGACGCTGGTGATCCGCCTGCAAGGACGCACCGATCTGGCCGCCGAGGGAGCGAGCAAGCTGTTCTTTGAACTCAACGGCCAGCCCCGCTCGCTGCGCGTACAGCACGCCGGCATCAAGGCGGCCAGCGAACGCCGCAAGGCGGTGGAAGGCAACGCCCAGGAAATCGGCGCGCCCATGCCGGGCACGGTCGCCAGGCTGGCCGTGCAGGTCGGCCAGCGGGTGGCCGCCGGCGAAACCCTGCTGGCACTGGAAGCGATGAAGATGGAGACCCTGGTGGCGGCTGCTCAGGCCGGCGTGGTCAAGGCCGTGCACATCCATGCCGGCGACATCGTCAGGGCGGGCGACCTGCTGTTGGAACTGGCTGGCTAGCCCCGTTATAAGGAAGCCTTGGCGGAGCACCGCACGGCTGCGTCCGGTTTCTGCTTGGCGTTGAAACGATGTTCGCGGCTCGCATACCAATATTTCAAGAGAAGGGATTCCATGCCGATCGAATTTCCGCCCCCCCCCACTCCCGTGCAGGGCGACATCGCCAGCCTGCAGGCCGACTCCAATCAAGGTGCGGTCGCGGTCGCGATAGCGAGCTACACCCTGTATGTGCATGCGCCGGGAGTGCTCGACGAGACCGACATCCTCCTCGCCACCGAGGGGCTGGATGATCTCTCCAACGCCGTGCGGGCGCTCGCCAACATCGCCCAGCGGCGGGGCCTGCTGGTACCGAAGACGCTCTACGTGCGCACCGGCAATGACATCTTCGTCAGCATCTACCCGGGCACTATCAATACTGTCAGCGCCCCTGAGCCGCTGATGCCCTATTTCGAAGGGCTGGGCGAGGGTGCGCCGGTGACCATCAACGCCTTCGAGAAGAAACGGCTGCTGGCCGGCATCCATGCCAACCGCATGGGCGCCGGCTACACGCCGGTATTCACCCCCGCCGCAGGCAGCAGCTACGACCTCACGCTCAAGCCGACTGCGGAGGGGGTGAATCCCGGTAGCGTGCGGGTGAGCCTGAGCAATGTCGGCAATCGCTTCACCGGCCGCGAGTTTCTGGATCTCGATGCCCGGCGCGGCACGGCTGCC
This sequence comes from Stagnimonas sp., assembly GCA_046598075.1. Taxonomy (GTDB): domain Bacteria; phylum Pseudomonadota; class Gammaproteobacteria; order Nevskiales; family Nevskiaceae; genus Stagnimonas. Next base: position 1,248 of record JBKJJE010000186.1, on the reverse strand, counting down.
GGCGACGAGTTCTCGGTGCTGGCGCGCACCGCCGCCAGCGTGCTGAAGCTGGATGACGTCGAGCCCGGCAGCGACTATCACGAGTACCAGCTGGGCTGGTCGCGGGTCACGCCGCTGGGCCTGTTCGGTGTTTCCGGCCGGCATCTGGACTATCGCCAACAGATCCAGGGCACTGCCTTCAACGGCGAGCTGTGGACCGTTGATGCCGGTTACACCGGCGTCATCAGTTCCGGCATCACCAGCCGGGTCACGGTGCAGGGCAAGGTGGACTACATCTACAAGCGGCTGGAACTCGACAGCAACGGCCAGCTGTTCCAGAAGGAGCCTTACCCGTCAATCGAAATCGGCACCGCCTGGAGCACCAGCTTCAACCTGCTCTCCCAGGGCTGGCTGAGCGTGGCCGCGCTGACCGCGCGGCAGGGCGTGCTGGCCGACGAGGGCTCGGCGCTGACCAGCAAGGACCTCGATTACTGGCTGGTGCGTCCCGGTTATTCGCTGCGCTCGCAAACCACGCCGTTCACCGGGGAGTTCCAGTTTGCCCTGCAATACGCCGATGTCAGCGTACCCGAGCAGCAGCAGTGGATCGTCGGCGGCATCGGCAGCCTGCACGCCTATGTGCCCGGCGTCGCGATTGGCGACCGGGGCCTGCTGGCCCGCCTGGTCGGTGAGTACGCGCTGACGGAATACCAGGGCTTCAGCTTCAGGCCGCGGGCGTTCGTGGAGTTCGCCGCAGCGCAGTACTCGCACCCCTCCGCCGGCCTGCCGGAAGGCACCCAGTCACTGGCGGATGTGGGCGCCGAACTGGTGATCGGCTTCGCGCCCTGGTTCGAGACCGCGCTGACCGCAGCCCTGCCGATCCAGCATTCCGGCGTCTCCAGACAGGTGCGCGATGATGCACGTGCCGACTTTTTCTTCCGTATCACCGCCAAGTTCTAACCGGCCGCGAGTGAGCTGGGGGCGGCTCGGGGGAGCCGCGCCGGCCTGATCATCAGGTCAAGCCTTGCTTCAAGGACTGGCGCAAAGTGTCTGAATTGCTTAGATTTCAGACATGTCCATTCCCGTGATCCTGAAACTTGATGCTGGTGGCCTGCCGGTAGGTTGGATCCACTGGCAAACGGCGGTGACGCTGTATGCCCGCAATCGGGTGCGCTGGGAAACCGGTGAGGAGCGGTTCAGCATCGCCGGCGGCATCAACGCCCGCACCGGCCTGCAGTCGCAGTTCGAGATCGGTTCGATCATCGCGGTGGC
>JBKJJE010000160.1:0-2762 GCA_046598075.1 Stagnimonas sp. | reverse complement strand
TCCAGCTTGCGTTCGAGAATTAGCAGACGCTGTTCGAGGTCTTCCACGCGCTGCTTGTCGCCGGTCGTGTCCTGCGCGACGACGAGCGGGGCAAAGCTCGCGGCGGCGAGCAGGCTGATGAGGGTACGGGTGGGCAGCGTGAGGCGGGACATCGGGGCGGCTCCATGCAGATGTTGAGGTGGATCGCACGATGCCTGCCATCAGAAGTAATGTAAAAGACTAAATAATGAGATTGTAATTCTTTAAATAGAATATAAAGGGGCAATAAAAAAGCGGGCCGTGAAGGCCCGCTTTGGAATGGCTGCCAGTGTCTAGTTGGCTGGAGCGGCGGGCAGGTTGCCCGGCAGCAGGGGCAGGTTGACGGCGGTCGCCTCGATGCTCAGCGGCGCCAGCAGATCGGTGCCGGACCCGACGTAGCGCATGGCATAGCTGGCGTTGATGACCAGCCGGATCTCGTCGTTCTCCTGCAGCCGTGAGGACACGCCGATCAGTTCCTGGGTGAAGTTGCCATAGCCACGGAATGGGGACACTTCATTGGCCATCAGCAGGGTGTCGCTGCTGGCACCTGCAGCCCGTTTGGCAAGGGCGACGAACACGATCGGGTCGCCAAGCTCTGGCGCGCCGGGAATGGCGTCGCTGATCTTGAGGCTGATGGTGGGGATGCCCGCCAGCACCGCACCACCGGCACCCACTTTCATCAGCACCACGCTGACGCTCTGCACGCTGCCGTCGAGTGCGGCGATGGTCTGCGCCGGCACCTGCAAGGTGGTGGAGGCGGCAGGCAGGGTGGTGGTCACCACGCCATCGTCGGCGGTGGCATCCATCTGCCAGCAGAACTTGGGGATGTAGGCGGCCTTGCCGCTCATGCCTTTCAGCTTCTCGTCATACCAGTCGAGGATGGCGATGTCCTTCTTGAGCTTGCCGCAGGCCTCGCCGGTGCCGCCGCCCGCCAGGCTGTCGTGGCCGCCGACCTTGGTTAGCAGTCGCACATCACCACCCTGAGCGGCCACGCACTGGTAATTGCGTACGGCGTCGGTGAGGTTGAACAAGGTGTCGAACGGGGACTGCCAGTACAGCGCGTCGATCTTGCTGACGCTGCCATTGGGATTCTTGTTCGCGCAGTAGGAGGCAAGGCTGTTCTTGTAGAGCAGGGCCTTCTTCTCGTCGTCGAGCGTGTTCATCGTGAGGCCTTGTGCGAGGCCCTCGGTGACTTCCGGGTCCTGCTTGCCGCCGCCGCCTGCGGCGTTGCCCACCGCCGAGAGGGCGGTGGCCCAGAAAGTCTTGAACACGCCGTTCGAATAGTCCTCGTGATGGCCACCGGCGAACAGCGAGTAGCGCAGGTCGTTCCAAGTGATTTCCGGCGCGATGGCATCGAGCCGGCGCTTGGGGTCGTTGGTGTAGATCAGGTGCTGGAAGCCGCCGCCGTAGCTGCCGCCGGTGGCGCCCAGCAGCAGGTTGCCGTTGCGGTAGGCCAGCCAGGGCAGGTTGGCTTCGGCCCAGTCGACGATCTGGATCAGGTCCTTGCCCTCGTGCTCAGGCTCCAGGATGCGGATGGTGCCGCCCGACTCGCCGTGGCCGCGCTCGTCGATGGAGATCAAGCCGTAGCCACGATCCAGAAAGCCCTTGTAGAGAGGGCTCAAGCTGGCCCGCTTGGCAGCGTTCTCGCGACTGCCGCCGTAGCCGTGGCTTTGCAGGATCAGCGGATATTTCTCGCCCGCCTTCATCGCCGTGGGCTCGTGGATGGTGAAGGCGATCACCGCGCCATCGACATTCGATGGAATCTTCATGTCAGTGGACTTGCCGGCCACCGGCGTGCTTGACCCGGCGCCGCCACCGCCGCCGCAGGCGGTGATGGCGAGTGCCAGAAGGATGGGGCCGATAAGGGTCAGACGACTGAAAGACATGGAGAACTCCTGGGCGGTGACCGGTCTGCTGAAGCCGGCCTTTGAATGATGTGGATTGCTAGTTTGGCGCACCGGGGCCGGCATAGGAAATCGGCCAGTCGAGCTGCCGCTGAGTTTTCAGGGGTGGGCCGGTTGCGGCACACCGATGGCGGGGCCGTCAATGGCACCCAGCCGCAGGTCGGCGCGATCACCGTGATCGAGCTGCAAGGCGATCGACAGGTAATGACCTTCGGTGGCGGGGGCTGCGGCCATCAGCTCGCCCACCGCCTGGCCGCTACCCTGGGCGGCAAATACCGGCGTGCCGGCCGCGGCACTGGCATCGCAGCGCGCCAGGTGCAGACGCTGCTTGACGCGGCCCAGGTAATGCACGCGCGCGACGATTTCCTGCCCCGGATAGCAGCCCTTGGTGAAGCTGATGCCACCGGCGCGGTCGAGATCGATGGTCTGCGGCACGAAGTGGTCGCTGGTCTCCGGAAGGACCTGGGGGATGCCAGCGACGATCTCTGCCAGCGCCCAGTCGCCGGCGGCTGCGGCAGGCAGACCCAGGGACTGCCGCAGCGCCGTTAGCTGGCCGGCACTGGCGCGCAGCTCGAAGCGCGGCACCGGGCCGGGGCGGCGCAATAGCCAGCAGCCGGCGTGTTCGGCTACGCCGTAATCGGTTGTTGGTGCCGCAAATCCGAGCCCGGTGAGGGCGGCGACGGCAGATTCGCCGATCAGGCCCAGCACCGGCAGTTCGCCGCTGGCGTCGGTGAGCGTCAGCTTGCTGCGCAACACGAACATCTTCAGCCGCTTGAGCGTGGGGGCGACCAGCGCCAGTGGCAGGGCGAGCGCAAAGTCATCCACGCCCAGCTGCTGCAC
>JBKJJE010000050.1:0-4593 GCA_046598075.1 Stagnimonas sp. | reverse complement strand
CAAATGATCGCAGCGTTGCAGGTCAAAACCGCGCAGTGCGAGGAACGGGGCGCAGCGAATGGTTGTTCCATTCGCAAGCCGCGTGACGCTGCAATGCGCGGTTTTGGCCGCAACCCTTCGGGGCCAGACTGTTTCGGGGCATTGCTGCGTTGGCAAGCGAGGACAATAGAACCACTATTGCCCGCGCTCGCCGCCTTGCACTGCCCCAAAACAGCCTTCGGCCGCTGCGACCATTTGTATGTCAACAGACCCTAGACCGCCATGACTTTCCAGAATCTCATCCTGACCCTGCAGAACTACTGGGCGCGACACGGTTGCGTGCTGGTGCAGCCGATGGACATGGAAATGGGCGCCGGCACCTTCCACTGGGCGACTTTCCTGCGCGCCCTGGGGCCTGAGCACTGGAACACGGCCTACGTGCAGCCCAGCCGCCGCCCCACCGATGGCCGCTACGGCGAAAACCCCAACCGCCTGCAGCACTACTACCAGTTCCAGGTGCTGATGAAGCCCTCGCCGCCGAACCTTCAGGAGCTGTATCTGGGCAGCCTGCGCGAACTGGGCTTCGACCTGCTCACCCATGACATCCGCTTCGTCGAGGACAACTGGGAATCGCCGACCCTGGGCGCCTGGGGCCTGGGCTGGGAAGTCTGGCTGAACGGCATGGAAGTCACCCAGTTCACTTATTTCCAGCAGGTCGGCGGCATCGAGTGCCGGCCGGTGGCGGGCGAGATCACCTACGGGCTGGAACGGCTGGCGATGTACATCCAGAACAAGGAATCGGTCTACGACCTGGTGTGGAGCGACGTCGGCGGCCGGGTGGTGACCTACGGCGATGTCTACCACCAGAACGAGGTCGAGCAGAGCCGCTACAACTTCGAGCACGCCGACACCGCCACTCTGTTCGAACGATTCAGCCGGGCGGAGGCCGAGTGCCAGCATCTGCTCCAGCTGGACCCGTCAACGGGCAGGCCGCTGCCGCTGCCCGCCTACGAGCGGGTGGTGCAGGCCAGCCATGCCTTCAACCTGCTGGATGCGCGTGGCGCGATCAGCGTCACCGAGCGGCAGGCGTACATCCTGCGGGTGCGCACGCTGGCGCGGGGGGTGGCAACCGCCTATTACAACGCCAGGGCGGGGATTGTGGGGTTCGAGCCCTTGAAGTCGGCCGCCTGAAACTGATTGCCGCCATGCTGCGGCAAGCCCGGCACCCGCGCTTGAGCGGTTCTGGTCATCACTTTGATCCGGGTCTGCCTGCAGCTGTCATCTAACGGCCATCAATCGCGTTAGAACAGGCACACGCAGGCCGGCAGCGACTCCGCTCATCGGCCGCGGATCCTGGAGGAGTGCGGTATGCGAGTGCGTCAGAGCGGCCCGGCAATGGGCTTGTTGGCGGTGGTGCTGGCGCTGTCGGCCTGTGGTGGTTCGGGCGGCTCGCCGTCCGGCGCGGCGGCGAGCTGTGCCAGCCGGCTGCCGATGGAGGTGAAGGACTACACCATCACGGTGAATATTCCCTCCGACAGCGACACCTTCTACAACGCGAGCCCCACCGCCAACACGCCGGCGATCACCCCCACCACCAAGATCGCCTACTCGGTGTTGCTGCCGGAACGCTGCCCCGGCGAGCTGTTTCCGCTGATCATGCAGAGCCACGGCTACAGCGGCTCGCGCATCACCGCCATCAAGGCCAACGCCACCATCGAGCAAACCGAGCACTTCCCGCAGATCGACGAGCTGGTCAGCATCCTGCCGCGCAAGGGCTATGTGGTGATCAGCTACGACGAGCGCGGTCACGGCGACTCGAAACCCGCCAACGGCGGTGGTTACGCCCGCACCATCGACCCCAAGGCGGAAGTCGCCGATGCGCGCGCCATTCTCGACTGGGCCTACGACCAATCCATCGACGGCGGCAACGGCGGCGAACAGCTGCCACTGAGAGCCGACAAGCGCAGCGGCATCGCCAAGGATCTGCGCGTCGGCACCATCGGGCTGTCCTATGGCGGCGGCTTCCAGCTGCAGCTGACCGCGCTCGACGACCGCATCGACACCATCGTCCCCAACGGCACCTGGCATAGCCTGATGTACTCGCTGCTGCCGGGCGATGCGGTGAAAACCGGCTTCGGCAGCCTGCTCTGCGTGCTGGCACTGGGCCAGGAAACCACGCCTGCGGTCATCAACACGCCGCTGGTGGCGACGCTCTGCAACCTCATCGGCCCCACCAACATCAACGCCAACAACATCCGCACCCGGGCTGATCTGGCAGCGGCGGGCACGGCGCCCACCAATCCCGCCGTGTTCGGCAACCCGGCCAATCAGGGCCAGGCCAGCCGCCCGTTCAACGAGCAGGAGATCGTCGACTACTTCTACCAGCACGGCACCGCCTACCAGAAGAACCGGCAGCAGAACAACCAGCCGCTGGATGCCGGCGGCGCCGCGTTCAGGCTGCGGGCCGTGCCTGCGCTGTTCCTGCAGGGCAATCGCGACGTGCTGTTCAACCTCACCGAGGTGTACTGGAACGCCAAGTATTTCCTCGAAGCCGGTGGCAGCGGCGACGTCCGAGTGCTGACCACCGAGGGCGGCCACATGAACCCCTTCGCGGGCCAGAAGCAGGGCCCCGCCAACTGCGGCAGGTTCAACGGCCCGGAGGCGATCTTTGCCTGGTTCGACTTTCAGCTGAAAGGCATCAACTCGTCAGCCTACAGCGGCATTCCTAAAGTCTGCATCTCGGTCGCCGATACGCCCGGCAGCAATGCCCTGACGCCGGACTTTGGCGTGACGCTGGCAAGTTTCCCGGTCGGTTCGCTGAGCGGCACCGGCGCGTTGCCTGCCACACTCGCCACCGGCTCTGTCGCAGTGACTCCGCTCAATGTCGAGAACAATCCGGCCTTCGTGAAAGTGGCGGATATTGCCGCCGATGGCTTCGTGCTGGCAGGCATTCCCAGCATTGATTCGATCACCGTCGCCGCCGGCACGCCCGGCTCGGCGATCACTCCGCTGGCTTTTGTCGGCGTCGGCATCGTGCGCGGTGGCAACACCATCCTGGTGGATCAGCAGCTCACGCCGTTCGTCGAAGGCACCCACAGCAACAACCGCAATCTCGGCGAGAGCGACAACACCAAGGTGCTGCTGCCGGGTGTCGGCGAAATGCTCAGGGCGGGAGACCAGGTGGGCCTGGTGTTCTATTGCGCGCATGTCCATTACCAGGCGGTGGCATCCACTGCCACCGTCTCCGGCGCCGGTGGCAACGGCCCGACTGCGCCCAGCGAGTTTCCGGGCGTGACACTGCCCAATGCCACCAGCTGCATCAACAACTACAGCGTCAGCTTCAGCAATGCGGCACTGCCCATCCTGCAGCCGGGCAGTTATGCCGGTTCGGCGTTCAGCCAGCCCTGAGTTCCTGCAGAACCCAAAAAGCCCGGCGATGCCGGGCTTTTTTTGTGCGTCTCAGGCGCTGGCGTGGCCCAGCACCCGCTCGAAATAGGGAATCGCCTTGATCAGGCCCTCGCGCAGGGCAATCTTCGGCTCCCAGCCGAGCTTTTCCCTGGCCAGCGTGATGTCCGGGCGACGCTGTTTGGGGTCATCCGGCGGCAGCGCCTCGGTGACGATCTTCGACTTCGAGCCGGTCAGTTCGATCACCAGTTCGGCGAGTTGGCGGATGGTGAATTCGCCGGGGTTGCCGAGGTTGATCGGTCCGGTGACCTCGGCGCTGGACTCCATCAGCTTGATGAAGCCCTCCACCAGATCATCGACATAGCAGAACGAGCGCGTCTGCTGGCCCTCGCCGTATACCGTGATGGAGCGGCCCAGCAGCGCCTGCATGATGAAGTTGCTGACCACCCGGCCGTCGTTGGGGTGCATGTTGGGGCCGTAGGTGTTGAAGATGCGCGCCACCTTGATCTCGACCTTGTGCTGGCGGTGATAATCGAAAAACAAGGTTTCGGCGCAACGCTTGCCCTCGTCGTAACAGCTGCGGTAGCCGATCGGGTTGACCCGGCCCCAGTAGCTCTCCGGCTGCGGATGCACTTCGGGATCGCCATAGACCTCGCTGGTGGAGGCCTGGAAGATCCGGCACTTCATGCGCTTGGCCAGTCCCAGCATGTTGATCGCCCCATGCACGCTGGTCTTGGTGGTCTGCACCGGATCGAACTGGTAGTGGATCGGCGACGCCGGGCAGGCCAGGTTGTAGATCTGGTCGACTTCGACGTACAGCGGCAGGGTGATGTCGTGGCGCATCAGCTCGAAGCGCGGGTTGCCGAGCAGAGGCTCGATGTTGCCGCGCGAGCCGGTATAGAAGTTGTCCACACAGAGCACTTCGTGGCCCTGTGCCAGCAGCCGGGTGCAGAGATGGGAGCCGACAAAGCCGGCACCGCCGGTGACCATGATGCGCTGGGCACCGAACTGTCTCTGCGTTCTCATGGTTTTTTCAGGTTTCCAGGGTAGGCAGCGATTGTATCGACTGCCTTGCTTACTCCGTGAACAGGCGAGGACAATGCGCGCCCCTACAGGACGCTCCACCATGACCACCCGATTCGAACTCGCCAATGCCATCCGCGCTCTGGCGATGGACGCCGTCCAGAAAGCCAACTCCGGCCATCCCGG
>JBKJJE010000129.1:0-5267 GCA_046598075.1 Stagnimonas sp. | reverse complement strand
ATTTGTTCTGTCCTGATCGTTCGGATTTTTTGAGCCTGTGCGTTCAGCCCACCCGCACCGTCATCATGCTGATCGAGCCCAGTTCGATGCCGTCGATCACGATCTGCGCTGGCTCATCCGCAGCTTGCGCACCCAATACCGGCAGCAGCGGCCAGTAGTGCTCGGGAGTGGGGACTGAAAGCGCCGCATCCGCGCCCTGCGCCTGCCAGTGGATGAGTGCAGCGTGGTCGCGCGCCGTGATGGCGCTCCGGGCAAATGCCTCGAAGCGAGTCGCCCAGTCGTTGGCCGCACCGTCCTGCATGCTCAGGCGCCGCAGGTTGTGCACCACGTTGCCGCTGCCCAGGATCAGCACACCCTCGTCGCGCAGCGCCGCCAGCTTCTGGCCGATGGCGTAGTGAGAGGCTTCGGGCTGTGTCGCGTCGAGACTGAGTTGCAGCACCGGCACGTCGGCGTCAGGAAACAGGTGCACCAGCACCGACCATGCGCCATGGTCGAGGCCCCATTCGGTATCGAGCGTCACCGGCAAGGGTCTAAGCGCTTCGCACACCCGCTGAGCCAATGCCACATCCCCTGGGGCCGGGTATTGCACCTCGAACAGTGCCTGCGGAAAGCCGCCGAAGTCGTGAAGGGTGCGCGGGCTCGGCATGGCCGTTACCGCCAGCCCGCGCGTCAGCCAGTGAGCGGAGAGACAGAGCACCGCCTTGGGCCTTGGCAGTGTGGCACCCAACGCGCGCCAAGCCTCGGTATAGCGATTGCGCTCCAGTGCATTCATCGGCGAGCCGTGGCCGATGAAGAGGGCGGGCATCCGTGGGATTGACATCTGAGGCATCAGACTGACTTGGCGCGGAGTGAGACCAGATGATCACGCTTGCGATTGGGAGTGCCTTTGACCACTTTCAAATCAAAGACCTTGGTTTCGCTCAACAGGGCGCTCAGGCTGCTGTAACCATAAGGTCGCGCCGCGCTGAATCCGCTCACCCGCTTTTGCAGGTCAGCGAGCAAGTCGTTCTCGCTGGCTTGCGAGTCTTTGTTGGCACATCGCTTGAAGGCCTCCAGCAGCTCCGCCTTGAGTGCCGCTGTCATCGTTGCCTTCGGTGCCTTCTTGGCCACTGCCTTGGCTGGGGCCTTTGCAGTCGGCTTGGGCTTGGGAGTCGGCGGCTTCGGCGGCGGCGGCACCGCGACGATTTCGACCGCTTCAGCAGAGCGAGCATCTACTGCTGCGAGCATGGGCATGGTCGGCGGCGGAGCGGTTGATTCGCTCACAAGCACCGGCGGCGCAGACGCCGCTGGCAGCCACTGGGCAATGTCAAAGAAGTCATCGCAGGCGGCACGGAACGGCTCCGGTACCTTGGCACTGTGGCCAAAGCCGTACACGATCATGCCCGCCTCGCGCAGACGGATCGCCAGACGGGTGAAATCACTGTCGCTGGAAACCAGGCAGAAGCCCTCGCAGACGCCGCTGTAGAGCAGGTCCATCGCATCAATCACCAGCGCAATATCGGAGGCATTCTTGCTTTTGACATAGCTGAACTGCTGCACGGGTTGAATCGCGTGCGCGAGCAGCGGCTCTTTCCAGCTTTTGCTTTTGGCCCAATCTCCGTAGGCACGTCTAACCGTGGCATCTCCTAAGGCTGCGACGGCGGCAAACAGCGGGGCTATCAGCTCGACGCGATTGATGTTCTCGGCATCAATCAGCACCGCCAGTCGAGCTTGGGCCATGACTAGAACTGCTTCCCCACCCGCTTGATCTGCGCGCCAAGTGCGGCGAACTTGCCTTCGATGTCCTCATAGCCGCGATCCATGTGGTAGACGCGGTCGATCACCGTCTCGCCATCGGCGCAGAGGGCCGCCATCACCAGGGCCGCCGAGGCGCGCAGATCGGTGGCCATGATCGGCGCGGCGGTGAGGCGCTCCTTACCCGTCACGATCGCCGTGTGGCCGTCGATGCGGATATCGGCACCCAAGCGCAGCAGCTCGTGCGCGTGCATGAAGCGGTTTTCGAAGATGGTTTCCTTGATTACAGAGACACCCTCGGCCAGGCAGTTGAGCGCCATGAACTGCGCCTGCATGTCGGTGGGAAAGCCGGGGTGCGGCATGGTGTGGATGTTGACGGCCAGGGGCCGCTTGCCCTGCATGTCCACTTCGATGAAATCAGTGCCGGTGGACACTTTCGCACCCGCTTGCTGCAGCTTGACCAGCACGGCGTCGAGCAGCGCCGGATCGGTATTGGTGACGCGCACCTTGCCGCGGGTGGCCGCTGCGGCGGCGAGAAAGGTGCCGGTTTCGATGCGGTCGGGCAGCACCGCGTGGGTCGCGGCGTGCAGGGCCTTCACACCCTGGATGCGGATGGTAGTGGTGCCCTCGCCCTCGATCTTGGCCCCCATGCGCTTGAGGCAGCGGGCGAGGTCAACCACTTCCGGCTCGCGGGCCGCGTTCTCCAGCACCGTCTCGCCGTCGGCCAGCGTCGCCGCCATCATCAGATTCTCGGTGCCGGTGACAGTGACCACATCAAACACGATGCGTGCGCCCTTGAGCTTGCTGCACTTGGCGTGGACGAAGCCGCCGTCGAGCGTGATCTCGGCACCCATCGCGCGCAGGCCCATCAGATGCAGATCGACCGGGCGGGCGCCAATCGCACAGCCGCCGGGCAGCGACACATGTGCCTCGCCGCGCGCAGCGACCAAGGGCCCCAGCACCAGGATCGAGGCGCGCATGGTGCGCACCAGCTCGTAGGGCGCGATGTGGGTGGTGATGGTCTTGGCGTCGACCACGACGGTATGCGCGTCGGTCTGCGTCACCGTCACGCCCATCTGGCTCAGGAGCTTCTTGGTGGTGCCAATGTCCCAGAGTCTGGGGCAGTTGTTGACGGTCAGCGGCTCGTCGCTGAGCAGCGAGGCGCAGAGGATGGGGAGGGCGGCATTCTTGGCGCCTGCGGAGGCGACCGTACCGTTGAGCGGGCCGTTGCCGGCGATGATGAATTTGTCCATCGCCTATTTTCCGCTGGATTGGGGTGGCAAGCGAGTGTTTACCGTGAGCCGAGGCTAAAGGCCAGGCCCAGAGTGATCTGCGGATAGGCCGAGTTCAGGTCGGCTTCTGCCCTCAGCTCGGCGCCCAGCAACTTGCCGTGTGGGGCGTAGACGACTTCGAGCGGCAGACCAACGACGCGGCGTTGATAGGTGTTGTCGGGGCGGTCTCCGCGCCGCTCGAGTTCAAAGCTCGAAAAACCCAGTGCCCACCAGGCTCTTTGCCGACTGCCGATCAGCCCACCCACCAGCAGCGCCGTTTCGCGCCCATGACGGACGCTGCCGAAGCCCTCGGAAAAGCGCGCCCTGATGCCGACGACCAAGTCGTCGCCCGCACCGTAGATGCCGAAGCCGGTCGTTTTGAGATCGGCGTGATCCGCAACGCTCAGCCCGGCCATGGCAGACAGCCAGAATCTGGGGTCTGGATCTGGCCGAGCCTTGGTTTTGGACGGTGCCGGGGATATCGGCTTGACCGTGATGCTGGCGAGCGGAGCCGCCATCACCGCTGGCACCGCCATCGACAATCCGAGCGATGCCCACCGCAGTGCCAAGGCTTTCATCTGTATTCCCTGAATAGTTGTTAGTGACGAATTTTAAAGAATCGGACTCGCTGCAGCCGATCCTCAATATCGACCACCCGGTTTTGCTGCTAGCGTGGCGGCAGGCACCCCACTGGCAGACGCGCCATGACCGACACCCTGCATTTCTATACCAATCCCATGTCCCGGGGCCGCATCGCGCGCTGGATGCTGGAAGAAGTCGGTGCGCCCTACGAGACCCATCTGCTCGACTATTCGACCACCATGAAGGCGCCGGAATATCTGGCGATCAACCCGATGGGCAAGGTGCCGGCGATCCGGCACGGCGACACCGTGGTGACCGAATGCGCGGCCATCTGCGCCTATCTGGCCGATGCTTTTCCCGAGGCCGGCCTCGCCCCGCCGCTGGCTGCGCGCGGCGACTACTACCGCTGGCTGTTCTTCGCCGCAGGTCCGGTGGAGTCGGCGGTGACCAACAAGTCGCTGGGCGTGGTGGTGCCGCCTGAAAAGCGCGCCATGGCCGGCTATGGTTCGTTCGAGGGCACCGTCGATGCGCTGGAGCAGGCGGTGACCGGAAAACGCTATATCGCGGCCGACCGCTTCAGCGCGGCCGATGTCTACGTCGGCTCGCAGATCGGCTGGGGGATGATGTTCGGCTCGATCGAGAAACGGCCCGCCTTCGAGGCCTATGTCGGTGGCCTGATGGGCCGCCCCGCCGCCGTGCGTGCGCGGGCGCTGGACGACGCGCTGATCCCGAAGAAGCCCTGAGGACTCAGGCGGCGCGGGTGGTGAGTTTCAGTGCGTGGATCTCGCGGCCCATGCGTTCGCCCAGCGTGGCGTAGACCATGCGGTGCTGCGCCAGCGGCATCTTGCCGGCGAACTCGGCGCAGACGACGGTGGCCTCGAAGTGCTGGCCGTCGTCGCCGATGACCTCGACCGTGGCCGTGGGCAGGCCGGCCTGGATGAGTGCTGCGATGTCGGTCTTGGTCATGGTCACTTTCTCATCCGGTAGCCGGTGTGCAGCATCCAGTAAGCAATGGCAGAGACCACGGCAAGGAAGGCTGCGATCCACGCCAGGCTATGCAAAATCGGCACGTCGGCATGGCCGAAGAAACCATAGCGGAAGCCGTCGATCATGTAGAAAAACGGGTTGAGGTGGCTCGCCGTGAACCAGAACGGCGGCAGCGCATGCACCGAGTAGAACACGCCGGAGAGGAACGACAGCGGGGTGACGATGAAATTGGAGAAGGCGGCGATCTGGTCGAACTTCTGCGCCCACAGGCCCGCGATGATGCCAAGTGCAGCGAGACTGCCGGCCGAGAGCAGAAACACCGCCAGCAGCGCCAACGGCTGCGCCAGCGGCAGGCGCACGAACAGCAGGGTCACCGCCAGCATGGCGGCGGCCACCAGCACCGCGCGCACCAGTGCCGCGAGGATGTAGGCGCCGAACCATTCCACCGGCCCCAGCGGCGCCATCAGGGTGAACACGATGTTGCCCATCACCTTGCTCTGGATCAGCGAGGACGAGGTGTTGGCAAAGGCGTTCTGGATCACCGTCATCATGATCAGCCCCGGTACCAGGAACTGGGTGTAGCTGAGGCCCTCGTAGCCGGCGACGGTGCGGCCCTGCAGGGCCTGCGCGAAGACGAGCAGGTACAGCAGGGCGGTGATCACGGGCGCGGAGACGGTCTGGCCAAGCACGGCC
>JBKJJE010000124.1:0-45478 GCA_046598075.1 Stagnimonas sp. | reverse complement strand
CGTGGTGTTCGCGCTGGCCATGCTCTCCACCACCGCCTTCGATGGCCTGCGCGCCACGCAATGGTGGGTGAGCCTGTTCTGGAACGATCCGAGCGGCATCGTCACCGCGCTCGCGGGCAGCCGCCCGATGCTGGCGGTCGCCGGCCTGCGCAGCTGGTACATCGGCTGGGAGACGGCCTGCCTGATCGTCTCGCCGTTCCTGTATCTGGGCGCCTATCTGCTCTGCATCGCGCTGGCGAAACGGCTCTGCTGCAGCCCGCGGCCGCTGCGCGAACTGGCGCTGGATTTCGGCTACACGCTGCTGCCGATCGCGCTGGTCTACCACGCCACCCACTATGCGACGCTGGTGCTGACCCAGGGCCTGAAGATCATCAGTCTGGTGTCGGACCCCTTCGGCTGGGGCTGGAATCTGTTCGGTACCGCGATGCTATGGCGCGCGCCGATATTGCCGGGCATGGGGCTGGTCTGGCACACCCAGGTCGGGCTGATCCTGTTCGGCCACATCGTCAGCGTCCAGCTGGCCCACCGGGGCGCGCTGCGGGTATTCCCGACCCGAAGGCAGGCCTTGCTGAGCCAGCTGCCGATGCTGGCGCTGATGGTGGTGTTCACCGTCGTCGGTCTCTGGATTCTGGCCCAGCCGCTGACCGTGGAACGGATGCGCTAGCTGTTGCGCACCGGCAAGAGCCTCAGCCCAGCGCCCGCCAGGCGGTCAGCACGCCCGCCAGCATCAGCAGCATTCCGGCACTGCGATCCACCCAGGTCGCTACCTCCGGCCGCAGCGCCGCCGCCGCAAACTGTCCCGCGCCATAGCCGTAGAGCGCCAGCACCAGCAGCTCGATGAGATTGCCGGTGACTGCCAGTATCGCCACCTGCGGCAGCAGGGGCTGCGACACATCCAAGAACTGCGGCAGCAGGGCGGTGAAAAACAGCAGCGCCTTGGGATTGGTGACCTGCAAGGCAAATGCCTGCGCGAACAGCGTTGGTCCGCTCACCATTGCACCGCCGGCCGCCCGTATCCGCTGGATGCCGGCGTGGCCCAGAAACGAGCGCGCGCCGAGCCACACCAGAAACGCCGCGCCCAGCGCCTGCACCACGAGGAACAGGGTGGTGGAAGTCGCCAGCAGCACGCCGAGACCTGTAGCGGATAGTCCGAAATAGAGCGTGTTCGCAGCCAGGATGCCGCCATTGGCCCACAGCGAATGCCGCCCGCCGTAACGCAGCCCTTGGGCAACGATGAACAGCACCGCCGGGCCGGGGCTGAAGCACATCAGGGTGTCGGTGGCGGCGTAGAGCAGCCAGAGTTCGAGACTCATGCGGTGGCCGGCTGGCTGGACTTGAACTCGCCGAGCGCGGCGAGGCGGCGTTTTTTCAGTTCCTCGCCCACCGCCGCACCGCTGAAGCCGTCGGCGATCACCGGCTGCACCGCGACTGCGGCAGCGGCCTGGTGAGCGGCCTGCAGGTAGGCCACCTGTGGATACTCGCAGTGCTCGAAGTGCAGGCGGCCGCGCGCATCGCAGAGGCTGGCCTCGCAGACGCGGGCGAGCCGCTGTGGCTGGCGGAAAGAGTCGAGCCGTTCCAGCAGCGCCAGCAAGGTGCTGGCCTTCAGCTCGCGGACGCGATGGATCAGCAGGTGTTCGCGGGTGTGGGCGACGGCGATCTCGCGGCAGCTGTTGGGGATCTTCAGCCGCGCGCAGACCGCTTCCACCAGCGGCACGCCGCGGGCGTCGTGCATCTTGTGGCTGGGCCATTCCATCATCGGCGTGGCGGCCTTGCCGAGGTCGTGCAGCAGGGCGGCGCAGCGCACCTCCAGACCAAAGCCCATGCCGGCGGCGGCGTCGACGCACATCAGGGTGTGCACCAGGCTGTCGACTTCCGGATGGTAGTCGGCGCGCTGCGGCACGCCGTCGAGGGCGGCGAGTTCCGGCACGATGCGGGCGAGTGCACCGCAGTCCTGCAGCACGTGGAAGAACACCGCCGGCTGTTCGTGCATCAGCGCCCGCGCCATTTCCTGCCAGCAGCGTTCCGGCACCAGCGCATCGACCTCGCCCGCGGCCACCAGCTGGCGACAGAGCGCCATGGTCTCGGGGGCGACGGTAAAGCCCAGCGGGGCGAAGCGCGCGGCAAAGCGCGCCAGCCGCAGCACCCGCACCGGGTCTTCGGCAAAGGCGGGCGAGACATGCCGCAGCACGCGGTCGGCTAAGTCCCGCTGGCCGCCGTGGGGGTCGATCAGCCGACCATCCTCGGCCTGCGCGATGGCGTTGACGGTGAGGTCGCGGCGCAGCAGATCGTCTTCCAGCGTCACTTCCGGGCCGGTGTGAAAAGTGAAGCCGCGATAGCCGCGGCCACTCTTGCGCTCGGTGCGCGCCAGCGCGTGTTCCTCGCGGGTCTCGGGATGCAGGAACACCGGAAAATCCTTGCCCACCGGCCGGTAGCCGGCCGCCACCATCTGCTCCGGTGTTGCCCCGGTCACCACCCAGTCGCGCTCGTGCACCGGCAGGCCCAGCAGGGCATCGCGCACCGCACCGCCGACCAGATGGACCTTCATCGGCCGGCCCTCATCCCGGCGCCACCTGCGGCCCCGGGTTCATGGTGCAGCGAGTGGCTCGGGCCCGACCGGAGCCGGCTCTACCGGCGGCAGCCAGTTGTTGGCGCGTACCGGCTTGCGGGTTTCGAGCCACTGGTAGACCCCGACGTGGAACAGGATGCGCTGCACATAGGTCCGGGTCTCGTTGAAGGGGATGTTCTCGATCCAGATGTCGGCGTCCATGGTCTTCGGCGGCAGCCAGCGTTGCACCGCGCGAAAGCCGGCGTTGTAGGCGGCCAGCGCCATCTGCCAGCGGCCGCCGGATTTATCCAGCACCTCGCGCAGGTGCAGCGCGCCCAGCGGCAGGTTGACGGCCGGGTCTTTCAGCGCCTCGGCATCCGGCACTGGCCGGTCGGCGGCCCTGGCGGTCATCGCCGCGGTACCGGGCAGCATCTGCAACAGGCCCAGGGCACCGGCGCTGGAAGTGGCATCGGGCTTGAACGCACTCTCCTTGCGCATCACCCCGTACAGCCAGGAAGCCGGAATGCCTGCCGCCTCGGCGGACTGCTGCACCAACACGGCATACGGCCGCGGGAACAGTACCTCGAGGTCGCGGAACTGGCCCAGCCGGGTGGCGGTGACAATCGTCTGGTCGTGCCAGCCGAGTGCTGCTGCCTCGCGCACCAGCGCCGGCCTGGCATCGGCCGGCAGGGCCTCGAAGGCGTCTGCCCATTCCAGCGAGGCGATCGACTTCAGTCCGGCCTGCCAGGCTTCGCGGGCGCGCAGCAGCGCGGGGGTGGCATCGAGTGCGGCCTGTTGCGCCGCCGTCGCCGGCAGCGGCTCATTGATCGGCGTCCAGCGCCGGCCGGTGCGCCAGGCGGCAAGCAGGCCGTAGGGATCGTTCTCCTGCATCAGCGCCCGGTAGCGCTGCTTGGCCTCGTCCTTTTGCCCGAGTGCCTCCAGGGTGCGGGCGTTCCAGTAGCGCCAGCGCGGTTGCGCGCTCTGGCTATCGGGCAGCAGTGCCAGCCAGTTGAAGGCCTGGTTCCAGTCACCCGCCCATAGCGCGGCACGGATGCGCCACTCATAGCTGCGCTCGTCCTGCAGGGATTCGGGCACCTGGCGGAACAGCGCGACGGCATCGCGGTCACGGTTCCAGGCCAGCGCCAGCGCAGTGTTGCGCTGCAAGGTCTGGGTCTGCGCCGTCGACAGCTTCTGCGCGGCCGCGACCGCGTCGAGCAGCGCCGAAGCCTCGGCGGGGGATCTGCGTGCCCAGCGCATCCAGGTATCCGCCAGGCCTTCGCCATCGAGCAGTTGCGGCGCGCCCTGGGCGAGGCCGTTGAATTCGGCCTCCGGACTGGCCAGCTGACGCAGCCAGGTCAGGTAGCGCGGCCGCCGTTCGGCGGGCAGTTCGGCAACCAGCGCGCGGGCGCGGCTGGCGTCGCCGTCAAGCAGGCGCACGCGCAGCCGGCGCTCGATCAGCGCCGGCGTGTAAAGCGGCTGGGTCTTCAGCCAGGCGAGGCTGCCATCGCAGGCCTCGGGCAGGGTGTCTTCGGCCAGCCAGCGGTCGGCAATCTCTTGCGCCAGCGTAGCGGTGTCGCCGCTGCCGCGACGGGCGTCGAGCTTCTGGCAGCGCAGCAACTCGTTGCCGGCGCTGTCGCGCCAGAGCGCGAGGAATCCGGTGGCATCGCCACGCGCAGCCGCCGCCGTGAGCAGCGCGCGCCGCAGATCGCGGACATGGGCGACATCGCCGGCGGCATCGACAAACGCCATGGCAGCGGTCTCTGCCGCGGGATCGTCGACCGCCAGCGCCATCCGCAGCCGGGTGGCGACCAGCCAGGGATACAGCGGGTAGGCGCGCAGCGCCTCGCTGTCACTGCCGGTGTCAGGCGTCGGCGCCGCGTAGGCGCTAGCGAATTCGCTGCGCGCATCCGGCGCCTGTGCCGAGGCGAGACCGGGCAGCGTCAGCAGCAATGCGGTCAGGCACCGCAACAGGGATCGGAACATGGACTTTCTCGCCAGGGTTTTCACTTAGCATTCGCGCTCTTTCGATTGTAGGTGGCGGCTGCCGCGTCCATGCTGGAATCCCTGCTGATTTTTGCGGTCACCGGTGCCGCCGCTGGCGTACTGGCCGGACTGTTCGGTGTCGGCGGCGGGCTGATCATGGTGCCGGCGCTGGCCTTCGTGCTGCCGCGTCAGGGCGTGGCACCGGAAATCGTCATGCAGGTTGCCATCGGCAGTTCGCTGGCAGTGATCGGCGTCACCTCGCTGTCCTCCACCCGCGCCCACCACCGCCGCGGCGGCGTGCGCTGGGATCTGCTCAGGCTGTTCGCGCCCGGCCTTGCGCTGGGGGCGCTGGGCGGGGCGTTCGTGGCGCACGCGCTGAAAGGGCGCACATTGGAAATCATCGTCGGCGTCGGTGCCCTGCTGATTGCCGCGCAGATGCTGCGCAATACGCCGCGGAGCGAAAATGCCGATGCGCCGGCGCCACCGGCGCTGGAACTGCTGACTGTGGGAGGCCTGATCGGGCTGCTGTCGGCGCTGGTCGGCATCGGCGGCGGCTCGCTGTCGGTGCCTTATCTGGCGGCGCGAAGACTGCCGATGGTGCAGGCGGTGGGCTCGGCGGCAGCGGGCGGCATTCCCATTGCCTGGGGCGGAACGCTGGGATTTGTGATCAGCGGCACCGGCGTTGCCGGCTTGCCCGGCCCGCACTGGGGTTACATCAGTGGCGGCGGCTTTCTGGGGCTGGCGCTGTTCAGCGTGATCACCGCGCCGATCGGCGCGCGGCTGGCGCACCGCCTGCCTCCGCGCCGCCTCAAGCAGGGCTTTGCCGCCCTGCTGGCAATGGTCGGCGTGCTGATGCTGTTGCGCTGAGCCCGTCGAGTACGCAGGACATCGAGGGACTTTGCGTCACTTATATCTCTGCGCGCGTACCCACTCGCGAGCTACAAACCACGAACGCGACATGCGACCAGCAAGAGACCGAGACCGAGAATCCAGGACCAGCTTGCAAACGGCTCCGGAATTCTGGCGACGCCAAAGTGCGCTGACAGCGCGATCACGAACAGCACGAGGGATATCACCCAGACAGCCAGGGTTGGAGCTTTGCCGGAGTTTCTCATCAGCATTTCCTTTGGTGATCTATCAAGACTACGAGGACCGTCTGCTGACGCGTCCAGGTCCGGCAATATTTCCGATCAGTGGGACCAAGACGTTTAGAGGCTCCAACCGACAGTTGACGGGCGGTTTCCGCGCTGGAACCGCAATCAACAACCTCAGGCCGTATTACTTTGCCTCGGTCTTGGCAATCTAAGTCCCTTTGACCACGAACGTGACCTTCAACGTCACTTTGTATGCCGTGACCTTTCCATTCGTCACGTCAACGCTCTGATCTTTTACCCAGGCGCCGGCAATTTCACTGACGGTGTCCGAGGCTCTAGCCACGCCCTCTCTTACGGCGTCGTCGAAGCTGACATTGCTGACGGAGATGATCTCGATGATCTTTGCGACTGACATGATGGTTTCTCGGGTTGGTAGAGGTATCGCGGCCGCGGGCTGGTATGTCCGCTGGAGGCTAGTGCGAGCGTGCGCGGGTGAAGCTGGTGGTCTTGATGATGCGCACGTGGCGCGCCAGCATCGCGCACCCCACCAGCAGCATCCAGACGCCGAGAAAGGCGACGGCCATCACGGCAGTATCGGTACCCGACATGGCGGCGGAGTTGCTGAAGCCAGTCGGCAGCGTCGATGCCACGAGTTCGGCATTTGCCGGCTGCGATTCCAGCAGCGCCGAGGTGTCCAGGGTGGAAACCGCCAGCGACTCGCTGGCCAGGCCCATGTCGTGACCAAGGTCGGTGTTGCCATCGACTGCCGCGAAGTTCTGGCCTGTGGTAGCCCAGCTGGTTTCGGTCGGTTGCAACATCGGAAATCTCCCTGCATGAAGTGGTATGCCATGCATCCTGCAGAGAGAGGCTTAAGTCCCCATGAACCGCGTGGCATCCCCTTGGCAGCTTCGATTCAGCGCACCAGCAGGGGCTTCAGGCTGGGCCAGACGGCCTCCAGCAGCTTCGGCTGCGCGGCGGCATTGGGGTGAATGCCGTCGTCCTGAAACTGGCTGCGGTCTTCAGCGATGGGCATCAGGAAGAACGGCACCAGCGGCACTTGCCCAGCCTTGGAGACCTCGCCGAAGGCTTTGGTGAACTGGCTGGTGTAGGCGACGCCATAGTTGCTGGGGATGCGCATCTCGAACACCAGCACCTGCGCTTTTCTGGCCAGCGCCAGCGCCACCATCTGTCGCAGGTTGTGCTTCATCTGCGCCACCGGCTGGCCGCGCAGGCCATCATTGGCGCCGAGCTCGATCAGCACGATGGCGGGCTGATGCTTATCCAGGGCCGCCGGCAGCCGGCTGAGGCCGCCGGCCGTGGTGTCACCGGAGATCGAGGCATTCACCACGCGGTAGGGTGCCCCTTGATCTTTCAGGCGGCGTGCCAATAAAGACACCCAGCCCTGCTCCGCACTGATGCCATACCCCGCCGACAGCGAATCGCCCAGCACCAGCACCACCGGCGCAGCAGCCTGCGCGGTGCAGCTGGCCAGACCAAACATCAATACGGTTAACAGTTTCATGCCATCTGCCATCCAAGTCGTGGGGCTTTGCAAAACGGTGAAGAGTGCCGATACCAGCGCGCCGCTCAGCATTCTGAAGCAGCTGTCGCTGACCATCGAGCCGGGCGAGAGTGTCGCCATTGTCGGTGCCAGCGGCTCCGGCAAGACCACTTTGCTGTCGCTGCTGGCTGGCTTGGACACGCCAACGGCGGGAACGATCCATCTCGATGGCCTGCCGGTGCATGACCAGAGCGAGGATGCCCGCGCGGCCCTGCGCGCCGGCCGGGTCGGCTTCGTGTTCCAGTCGTTCCAGCTGCTGAGCGGCTTCACCGCGCTGGAAAACGTGATGCTGCCGTGCGAGCTGGCGGGCCAGCGCGATGCCCGTGCGCGCGCCACCACTGCACTGGCGGCAGTGGGCCTGGCGGCGCGGCTGGGCCACTATCCGCAGCAGCTCTCCGGCGGCGAGCAGCAGCGCGTCGCGCTCGCCCGGGCGTTTGCCGGCGAGCCGAAGATCCTGTTCGCCGACGAGCCCACCGGCAATCTCGATACCGCCACCGGGGCCACCATCGTCGACCAGCTGTTCGCGATGAATCGCGAGCGCGCTGCGACGCTGGTGCTGGTGACCCACGATGCCCAGCTGGCCGAGCGGTGCAGCCGCATTCTCACGCTCAAGGACGGTTGCCTGCATGGCTGAGGCCGCACTCCACGCCTGGCGCAGCACCCTGCGCGGCGCACGCTCGGGGCGGCTGGCGATCCTGTTCGCGGCGCTGGTGCTGGCGGTCGCTGCCACCGGCAGCGTTGGTCTTTTCACCGAGCGGGTGCGGCTGGCGCTGGAGCGGCAGAGCGGCGATGCACTCGGCGGCGACGCGCTGCTGAGCAGCCGCGATCCACTGCCGGCGCCCCTGCTCGCGACGCTGCGAGCGACCGGTGTCGAGATTACGCCAGTGGTCAGTTTTCCCAGTGTGGCTGCTGCAAGCGAGCTGACGTCGCTGGTGTCGGTCAAGGCGGTAGGCAAAGGCTATCCACGCCGCGGCGTGCTCAGGCTGGCGCGCGAATCATTTGGTGCCATGCAGCCGGCGGCCGGCATCCCGCCGCGTGGCACCGCCTGGGTCGATGCGCGCCTGCTCAACGACCTGCAACTGCCGCTGGATCAGCCATTCCAGCTCGGCAATCTCAGCCTCAGGGCGGCGGCGCTGATCGGCTATGAACCCGACCGCGGCGGTGGCTTTGGCGACCTGGCGCCGCGGGTCATCATCAACCTCGACGATCTCGCCGCCAGCGGCCTGCTCAGCGTCGGCAGCCGCGCCAGCTACAGCCTGCAACTCACCGGCAGTGCCGCCGCTCTCGCAGCGGCCGAAGCCTTGCCGCGCAGCGGCGGCAGCAAATGGGTCAGCCCGAAAGAAGGCCGGCCGGAAGTGAAGGCCACGCTGGATCGCGCCGGCCAGTTTCTCGACATCGCCGGTCTGGCAGCGGCGCTGCTGGCCGCTGCCGCCGTCGCCCTCGCGGCGCGCCAGCACGGCGAGGCGCTGCACGACGAGATTGCGCTGCTGAAGACGCTCGGTGCCCGGCAGGGATTTCTGCTGCGGGCGCTTGGTCTGCACCTCTTGCTGCTGGGTGCTGCCGCTGCGGTGGTCGGCTGTGTGCTGGCCTGGGGCGGGCAGCTGGTGATCAGCCAGCTGCTCGCCAGCGTGCTGCAGGTGGTGCTGCCGCCTGCCACTGCCACACCGCTGTTCGCCGCCAGCGGCTTGAGCCTGATCCTGCTGCTCGGCTTTGCCGCCCCGCCGGTGCTGGCTGCCAGGCGCACGCCGCCGTTGCGGGTGCTGGCGCGGGATCTGACGCCCGACGCCAGCCGCGCCGCGCCCATCGCCGCCGTGCTTGCCGTCGCCGCCCTGCTGCTCGGCTGGCTACAGTCGCCGAAGCTGGCGCTGACCGTGCTGCTGGGTGCGGGTGCCGCGGCAGCAGTGCTGGCCCTGCTCGCCTGGCTGGCGGTGCGGGCGCTGGCACCTTTGAAGAATCGCGTCGGCGCCGCCTGGCGGTTCGGTCTCGGCAACATCGCCCGCCGGCAGGGGGCAACGGTGGCGCAGGTGGTGGCGCTGGGTCTAGCCCTGCTCGCCCTGCTGCTGATCACCGTAGTGCGGCAGGACCTGCTCGACGGCTGGCAGAAGCAGCTCCCCGCCGGCACCCCGAACCAGTTCCTGATCAACATCCAGCCGGAGCAGGTGACGCCGCTGCAGATATTCTTCACCGCGCGTGGAATTGAAGAGCTGACACTCTGGCCGATGACCCGCGGCAGGCTGGTCGCCGTCAACGACGTTGCCACCACAGCCGAGAGCTTCGACGACGAAGAGACCCGGCGCTGGATCAACCGCGAGTTCAATCTGTCCTGGACAGACCGTTTCGGCGACGACAACGAGCTGCTGGACGGCGACTGGTGGGACGAGTCCGCACGCGGCCAGCCCTGGCTGTCGGTCGATGACTACGCCGTAGAGCGGCTCAAGCTGAAGCTCGGCGACACGCTGACCATCGACGTCGCCGGCACGGCGCACACCCTGACCGTGAAAAACGTCCGCAAGGTGCACTGGGATCGCTTTCGCCCCAACTTCTTCCTGGTCACGCCGCCCGGCGTGCTCGACAAGGCCGAGGATGCGGCCGGCGTGCAATGGCTGACCAGCTTCTATCTGCCGCCCGGCGAAAAGACCCTGCTGCGCGAGCTGGTACGCAGCTTCCCCAACGTCACGGTGTTCGATCTCGACGCCACCCTCGGCCAGGTGCGCAGCATCGTCGACCGGGTGGTCCGTGCGGTGGAGTTCGTGTTCCTGTTCGCGCTGCTCGCCGGCTTGCTGGTGCTGCTGGCGGCGGTGGAAGGCACCCGCTCTTTGCGCGCCAGAGAGACTGCCATTCTGCGCACCCTGGGTGCGGCCACCGCCACCCTGCGCGCCGGCCTGCTGGCCGAGTACGCCGCGCTGGGGCTGATTGCCGGCCTGGTCGCCACCAGTGCGGCGCAGCTGGTGGCCTGGGTGCTGGCGGTGCGGGTGTTCGAGCTGCCGTTCACCTTCAGCGCGCCGCTGTGGGCCACCGGGCTGGCTGCCGGAGTCGGGCTGGTGACCGGCCTGGGCTACTGGTCGATGCGCAGCGTGCTGCACACGCCGCCGCGCGCGGTGCTGGGCTAGGCGCCAAAAGCGACTCCGAACTGCGCATATTCAGGGGGGTGACAGGTCGGTTTTAGTATTCAGGGCGTCCGATCTGTCTTCGAGGCACCGCATGATTCCCACCCGCCGAGACCTGCACTTCAGGCTCAAGCCCGCCAGCGTCAGCAACTGGCATGCGCAAGGTCCGTACCTCACGCATTTCATCAACGCCATGTCGATCTCCTTCCCTGAGGGCGAACGCTATTTCATCCATACCGTGCGCCATTTTCGCGATCGTATTGCCGATCCCGAACTGCAGCAGGCGGTGACCGCCTTCATCGGCCAGGAGGCGATGCACGGCCGCGAGCACGAGGACTACAACCGCCTGCTCGCCGCAGCGGGCCTGCCGGCACATGAGCTTGAAACCCACTTCAAGAATTTCGTCGAGTGGCTGAAGGCGAACCTGCCACCTTCGGCGCAGTTGTCGGTGACCATCGCGCAGGAACATTTCACCGCCATCATCGCCGAGCTGGTGCTGACCGACCCGCGCCTGATCGCCGGTGCTGATCGCCGCCTGTCGGCGCTCTGGCGCTGGCATGCGCTGGAAGAAACCGAACACAAGGCCGTGGCTTTCGACGTCTATGAAACGGTCATGGGCCGTGGTGCCAAGGCCTATGCCCTGCGCGCCAGCAGCATGCTGCTGACCACCGCCGGATTCTTTGCGCTGGTGCTGTTCTATCAGCAGAAGCTGCTGGCTGCCGACCCGCTGGCCGGCCGCTGGCAGGGGCTGGGCAGCTTCTTCAATTTCATGTTCCGCTCGCCGGCGCTGCTGCCGCGACTGACTTTGCCCTGGCTGTCGTACTTCCGCCCGGACTTTCATCCCTGGGACCACGACAACCGCCACCTGCTGACGCAGATGGAGGCGCTGGTCGCGGAGACCCGGAGTTACACGCTGAAAGCCGCCTGATCGGCGCGGCCCTCAAACCGCGGCGAGCGCCTCGCGCTGCTTCAGGGCCAGTGCGCCGATGCCCGACTCGGCGAGATCCAGCAATGCATTCAGCTCGTCGCGGCGGAAGGCATGGCCCTCGGCGGTGCCCTGCACTTCGATGAACTGGCCGGCTTCGTTCATCACCACGTTGACGTCGCATTCGCAGCCGGAATCCTCGACGTAGTCGAGGTCGAGCAGCGGCACGCCGTTGACGATGCCGACGCTGACTGCGGCGATCTGGCCGTGGATGGGATTCTTCTTCAGCTTGCCGCTCTTCATGAGGGTGGCGAAGGCATCGGCGAGCGCCACGTAGCTGCCGGTGATGGCCGCGGTGCGGGTGCCGCCATCGGCCTGCAGCACATCGCAGTCGAGGGTGACGGTGAGGCCGGCAATGGCATCGAGATCAACACAGGCGCGCAGGCTGCGGCCGATCAGCCGCTGGATTTCCTGGCTGCGGCCGTTCTGCTTGCCCTGTGCCGCCTCCCGCTTGCTGCGGGTGTGGGTGGCGCGCGGCAGCATGCCGTATTCGGCGGTGATCCAGCCGCCGTCCTTCTTCCAGGCCGGGCCGCGTTCCTCGACGCTGGCGGTGCACAGCACCTGGGTCGCGCCGAAACAGACCAGCACCGAACCTTCGGCATGCTTGGTGAACCGGCGGGTGATGGTGACGGGGCGAAGCTGGTTCGGCGCGCGGTTGTCGAAACGGGGCATGTGCTGACTCTGGGTGTGCGGCCGCGCAGTATAGGAAGCGCGAGGGATTTACGTGGAATGCCTTGAATGGCATTCCACGCCCGCGCGCGCCCGGCCAGCATTTGGCTAAAGCGGGACTGACATTGAGTCAGTCCCGATCACGGCCAAATGCGGCCGGGCCATGGTTGGAAGATGCGCGGAGTCGCGCCAAGGATGGCGACCACACAACCACTAAAATGAGCGCATGACCCTCGAAGACCTCGCAGAAACCTTTGACCTCCTCGGCGACTGGGAAGAACGCTACGGCTATCTCATCGAACTGGGCCGCAAATTGCCGCCACTGGCCGACGCAGAACGCAGCGAGGCCAGCAAAGTGCGCGGCTGCATGTCGCAGGTGTGGATGGTGGGCGGCCTCGGCGCCGATGGCCTGATGCACTTCAACGGCGACTCCGACTCGACGCTGGTGAAGGGCCTGATCGCGCTCCTGATGGTGCTGGTCAACGACAAGCCGCCGGGGCAGATCCTCGCCACCGACATCGCCGCCACCTTCAGGCAGCTGGGGCTGGAAAGCCACATCACCGTCAACCGCCGCAACGGCTTCTACTCGATGGTGGAACGCATCCGCGCGCTGGCGACGGCGGCTGCAAGTCCGGCAGCGAGCGACTAGCATTGCCGCATCGCGGTAATCACCAAGCAGGGGAGCCCCATGTCCATCTTCGCCATCGCCTTATTCGCCCTGGTCGCCTTCGTCCTTTACAACGGCGTGGTGAAAGTGCCGCAGGGCAAGGCCTATACGCTGGAACGCTTCGGCAAGTACCAGCGCACCCTGGAGCCGGGCCTGAACCTGTTCTTCCCGTTCGTCTACAACGTCGGCAGAAAGCTGTCGATGCAGGAACAGGTGCTCGACGTGCCGAGCCAGGAAGTGATCACCAAGGACAACGCCATGGTCGGCGTCGATGGCGTGGTGTTCTACCAGATCATCGACGCCGCCCGCGCTGCCTATGAGGTGCAGAACCTCGAATACGCGACGCTGAACCTGACCCAGACCAATCTGCGCACGGTGATGGGCTCGATGGATCTCGACGAACTGCTCAGCCAGCGCGACCACATCAACACCAAGCTGCTGGCGGTGGTCGATCAGGCCACCACGCCCTGGGGTATCAAGGTCACCCGCATCGAGGTGAAGGACATCCGGCCGCCGATGGATCTGGTCGATTCGATGGGTCGGCAGATGAAGGCCGAGCGCGACAAGCGCGCCAACATCCTCGAGGCCGAAGGCTTCCGGCAGGCGGCGATCCTCAAGGCCGAAGGCGAGAAGCAGGCGCAGATCCTGAAAGCCGAAGCCCAGAAAGAAGCGAGTGTGCTGGAAGCCGAAGGCCGCAAGGAAGCCGCATTCCGCGACGCCGATGCCCGCGAGCGCGAGGCCCAGGCCGAGGCGCGCGCCACCCTGATGGTGAGCGAGGCGGTGGCCAAGGGCGACGTGCAGGCGCTGAACTACTTCATCGCCCAGAAATACACCGAGGCGCTGAAGGCCATGGCGCTGTCGCCCAACTCGAAAACCATCTACATGCCGCTGGAGGCCGCCAGCGTCATCGGCGCGCTGGGCGGCATCGCCCAGCTCGCCAAGGATGCGGGCATGGCCAAGCCGAAGGGGTAGCGCCGGTCATGGAAATCGTCTTCTGGCACTGGTGGGTTCTGGGCTTTGCACTGCTCATCGTCGAGCTGATGCTGCCGGGTATTTTCTGCCTCTGGCTGGGGCTCGCGGCCCTGGGCACCGGGGTGGTGGCCTGGGCTTTCCCGGCGCTGTCGCTGGCGGTGGAGGTGGTGCTGTTCTCGGTGCTGTCGGTGATTGCGGTGCTGACCTGGTTCCGCCTGCGCAACCGCGAGGACAAGCACGCCGACAACGGCCTGAACCAGCGCGGCCGCAACTATCTGGGGCAGGTATTCGAGCTGGTCGAGCCGATCCAGAACGGCTTCGGCAAGGCCAGGGTGGAAGACACCGTCTGGCGCGTCACCGGCCCCGACCTGCCGTCCGGCAGCCGGGTGCGGGTGACGGCACTCGACGGCGCAACCTTGCGCGTCGAACCTGCCGGCTGAGGTGTCGGCGGGTTACCGCCTTGCGCTGCTCTACGTGATTCCTTCGAGGCCGCCATGAGAACCACCGTGAAGTCCCCGTACCTGGTGCCGTCCAGCGGCGAGTTCAGGGTGCGGCATGCTGCCAGCAGGCCGCCCAGAAAAGCGCCCGACAAGGCCGCCTGCAAGGCGCGTCTCGCCGAACTGGTGGCAGAGATGGCCGAGCTGCAGCAGGTGCTCTACGCCAATGACCACCGCGCGCTGCTGCTGGTGTTCCAGGCGATGGATGCCGCCGGCAAGGATTCCACCATCCGCGCGGTGTTGAGCGGCATCGATCCGAGCGGCTGCCGGGTGACCAGCTTCAAGCAGCCGAATGCCTCCGAACTCGAACATGACTTTCTCTGGCGCAGCACCGCGGCGCTGCCGGAACGCGGCTGCATCGGCGTGTTCAACCGCAGTCATTACGAGGAGGTGCTGGTGGTGCGCGTGCATCCGGAATTTCTCGATACCCAGCGCCTGCACAACCTGCCCGCCAGCCGCGATGCGGTCTGGCAGCAACGCTACGACTCGATCCGCGACTACGAGAAACACCTCGCGCGCAATGGCACCACCATCATCAAGTTCTGGCTCAACGTCAGCAAGGAGGAGCAGCGCCAGCGGTTCCTCGCGCGCATCGCCGAGCCGGAGAAGAACTGGAAGTTCAACAGCGGCGACATCAGCGAGCGCGCGCGTTGGCGGGACTACATGCAGGCCTACGAGGATGCCCTCAACGCCACCAGCCGGCCCCACGCGCCCTGGTATGCGATACCCGCCGACAGCAAGAGCTACATGCGCATGGTGGTCGCCGAGATCATTGTCGATACCCTGAAGAAGATGCAGCTGGCCTATCCGGTGCTCGAAGCCGAGGAGAAAGCCCGGTTCGCAGAGATGGAGACGCTGCTCAAGGCCGGCTAGCGCATGACGGCGCGCAGCAAGTGGCTGCTGCTGGGCAGCCTCTATTTCAGCCAGGGTCTGCCGTACGGATTCTTCACCCAGGCGCTGCCGGTGCTGCTGCGCCAGGACGGCGCCTCGCTGGCGCGCATCGGGCTGAGCGGCTTTTTGTTTCTGCCCTGGGCGCTGAAGTGGCTGTGGGCGCCCTGGGTGGACGCCAGCGGTCTGCGCAAGCACTGGATCGTCGTGCTGCAGATCGCCACCATCGTCACTGCACTGGCGCTCGCCGCCGTCGATGGCTCGGGGCAGCAGAAACTGTTCTGGCTGAAATGCGCAATCGTGCTCAGCGCCCTGTTCGCGGCCACCCAGGATGTCCCCACCGATGCGCTTGCGGTGAATCTGCTCAAGCCGCGGGAACGCGGCCTGGGCAACGCTGTGCAGGTGGGCGGCTATCGGCTGGGTATGGTGCTGGGCGGCGGCGTGCTGATGATCGTGCTCGACCGCCTGGGCTGGGCCGCGACCTTCATCGCCATGGCCGCCCTGCTCACTTTCACCCTGCTGCCGGTGCTGCGTTTCCCCGAAGCGCGCCGGCTGCCCGCGCAGCCGCCGGTGCCGCACCGGCGCAATCCCCTGCCCGGCGTCTGGGCGCGGCTGCGGCTGCCCGGCATGGCTGCCCTGCTGCTCTGGCTGGTCGCCTACAAGTTCGGCGACGCGATGGCCTCCGCCATGGTCAAGCCGTATCTGGTGGACGCCGGCTGGAGCAGGACCGAGATCGGCCTCTGGGCCGGAGTGGTCGGCTCCGGCGGCGGCCTGCTCGGCGCGGCGCTGGGCGGAGTGCTCAGCGACCGCGTCGGCCGCCGCCGCGCACTGCTCGGCTGCGGCATCGCGCAGACGCTGGCGGTCGCGCTCTATGCGGCACACGCCTATGGCCTCGGCGAGGTGCTGCTGCTGAAAGCCGCGGTCACTCTCGAACATCTGCTCGGCGGCATGGCGACCGTCGCCCTGTTCACCCTGATGATGGACGCCAGCGACCCTGACCACGCGGGCACCGACTACACCCTGCAGGCCAGCGCCATCGTCATCGCCACCGGCCTTGCCGGAGTGGCGGGCGGCCTGCTGGGCGATGCCCTCGGCTATGGCGTCCTGTTCGCGGTGTCGGCCCTGCTGTCGGCTGCCGGCTGCGCGCTGCTGCTGTGGGCGCTGGCGGCGCGCAAGGTGCCGCCGCGGCTGGTGGCCCAGCTCAGCGATGGCGACCGTCGGGGCTAGCCGGCGATCCGGCTGGTCTGCCAGTCCAGCAGCGGCCGCAGATAGCCCTTGAGATCGCCGCGGTACTGGCCGCGCGCGCTGTCGCCGAAAATCGGGTCGTAGAACGAGAACGCCAGCGCGTTGTGCACATAGGCATGGCAGTGGAACGGCTCCATGGTGCAGATCGACACTGCCAGCTGGAAGCTGCCCTCGTTGAAGAAATTGCCCGGCAGCACCGCCGTGGTCTGGTAGACGCCACTGGGCCGCGGCTGCGCATGCCACTCCGGATGGGTGTCGATGCTGGACAGCACCGGCGTACCGCTGAAGTCGTACAGATGCAGGCCGGGCAGGATCGGCAGGCCGCTCTGCAGCACCTCGTAGCGCAGCCGCAGCTCCAGCGGCTGGCGCACATCGACGGGGCCGCTCACCGGCAGGCCGCCGCTGCTCAGCTCGAGCGACAGCAGCCGCGCGCAGTCGTCGCCGGGGGCGCTGGCCGGCTCCCAGAACCGCTGGGCGTGATAGCCGCCGATCTGCTCTTCGTACTTGCGGATCGCCGCCAGCGTCGGGCCATCGAACAGCACCTGGCCGTGATCGAGCAGCACGCTGCGCTTGGACAGCCGCGCCACGCTGGGCAGATGGTGCGAGACGTAGAGGATGGTCCGTCCGGAGGCGCCGAACTCCTCGATGCGATTCATGCAGCGTTGCTGGAAGGAGGCATCGCCAACCGCCAGCACCTCGTCGATCAGCAGCACGTCCGGTTCCAGGTAGGCCGCCACCGCAAAGCCCAGCCGCACCTTCATGCCCGAGGAATAGCTTTTCACCGGCGTGTCGATGAAGGTCTCGACGCCGGCAAACGAGACGATGTCGTCGAAGCGGCGACGGATCTCGTCGCGCTTCATGCCGAGGATGGCGGCGTTGAGATAGACGTTGTCGCGTCCGCTCAGGTCGGGGTGAAAGCCGGTGCCGACTTCCAGCAGGCTGGCCAGCCGCCCGCGCACCCGCACCTGGCCCTTGGTGGGGGCGGTGATGCGGGAGAGAATTTTCAGCAGCGTGCTCTTGCCGGAGCCGTTGTGGCCGATGACGCTGACCACTTCGCCTTGCGCCACCGAGAGGCTGACATCGCGCAGCGCCCAGTGCAGGGATTTCTGGTTTTGCGCCGCGTCCGGCCGGCGCCAGAGGCGACGCAGGGCCTGGCCACCACCGGCCATCGCCTGGCTGAGCAGGGTGTCCTGCTGCTGCCGCGCCGGGCCGATGCGGAAGCACTTCGACACCGCCTGTACGTCCAGCACCGGCTGCGTCATCTCTATATCCCGTCAGCCATGCGCTGCTCGGAGTGCTGGAAATAGATCAGGCCGCTGATCAGCAGCAGCGAGGCGCTGAGGAATCCGGTCGCCAGCACCTCCCAGGGCATCGGCCCGCCCAGCAGGGCGCGGCGGAATCCTTCGATCACCCCCACCATCGGATACAGGCCATAGGCGAGCTTGAGCATCGGCGCGTTCGCCATCGCCGCGAATCGCTCGGTCAGCATCGACAGCGGCCAGATCACCGGCGCCAGGAACATCAGCAGCTGGACCAGATAGCTCGCCGCCTGGCGCACGTCGCGATAATGGACGGCGAGTGCCGCCAGCCAGAAGCTCACCGCGCTGGTGATCAACAGCAGCAGCAGCAGCGGGATCAGCATCCAGAGCAATCCCAGGCCCGGGAAATAGCCGTAGCCGACGCCTGCCATCAGCAGGAAGAACAGCAGGGTGATCAGGAACTCCGACAGGCCCGCCAGCACCATCGCGGACGGCAGCAGCAGGCGGGGGAAATAGACCTTGGTGACCAGCGCCGCATTGCCGGTGAGACTTTGGGCGGCCTTGCCGACGACACCGGAAAAATAGCTCCAGGGCAGATAGCCGCTGAGCAGAAACAGCAGGTAGGGATGACCTTCGCTGGGCATCCGGGCCAGTCGCCCGAACACCAGGGTCAGCACCAGCGCATTCAGCAGCGGCCGCAGCACCAGCCAGCCGAACCCGAGCACGGTCTGCGCGACCTGTACCTTGAGGTCTTTCCAGACCAGGAACAACAGCAGTTCGCGGAAAGTCAGCAGCGAGCGCAGATAGCCGCCCAGACGACCACCCTCGGCGGTGATCACGGTGACCTGCTCGCGGGCGAGCGTCTCGGCTGCGGAAGTCATGACCGGGCAGCAGCATCCCGAGGCGCCAGGCCTCCGGGTTCAGCGGAGCAGTTCAGCGGCTGTTACTCGCGAGGGGCTGCGAGGGGCTGGCAGGGGGGTCAATCACCCCGTCCAGAAAATCCTGGGCGTCCCGCCGCAGGCGCGGAATGTCGGATTCCCTGAAATCGACGCTGGCCGTCAGCGGGTCGGAAACCAGGGTGACCATGAAGCCTGGCACCCCGGCGGTCACGCTCAGTCGAGCTTCGCACTGGTCCCGGCCGTTGCCGGCACGGTCACGATTACGGCTGCGGCTCTGGCCGTTGCCGTTGTTGTCACCAGCCTCGCCCGGCTGCGTCGGGCGTTCGCAGGGTTTGCGGACATGTCCGCACTGGCCGGGGCCCACCTTGTTTTGGTCGCCAGTGCCGGAAACATTTGCCTGCCCGGAGCGCACACAGACATAGAGCCCCTTTTCGTCGCCACAGCCGACGCCGCAGAGGCCTGCGGTGTAATCGCTGCCGGAAGAAACCACGTCGCCATAGCTGGTGCTGAGCGTCACCGCGTTCGGCTTGCTGCGCGCCAGCGCGCCGGGAACCATGCGGACGATGCCCTGGTACAGAAAGTAGCTGCCGCCGTTGGCGGAGCTATTGCCGGGCAGCGGATCGAAGGCGAACTTCTCGATCAGCAGATCGCTCGACTGGTTCAGCAGCACCAGCGAATCATCGAGCATGCGCAGGCTGACTTCGGCGCCCTTGTCGGCTGTGACACGGGCGCCCTCTTCGATCCGGTAACCGGAACTGAGCAGGTCCGGCCCCGAACTGACCGGCCCCGAAATCTCCACCACCTGACCGACTGGAGCAGCAGCCTGAGCCGCGCCATACAGGCCGGCAAGCAGGACGAAAGTGAGTGAGCGCATCGGAAATCTCCCGGCAGCAGGGGCCACAGCTTGCCGGAGTATAGATACGGCGCGGCGTCGCCGCACGGGGTGGCTGCGGATGACGGCCGGTTCACCGCCAATCTGCCGGTCTGGGCTGGCGGCGGCGATGCGATAGCATCGGCCGGCGGTGCCCCGAGGGGCCTGCCAGGGCAGCAGTCATTGTTTACTGGGGATGCGATGAGCATTTGTATTGTCACCGGATCGGCAGGGCTGATCGGATCGGAATCGGTGCGGTTCTTCCACGGCCTCGGCTTCGACGTGGTCGGTATCGACAACGACATGCGGAAGTATTTCTTCGGTGCCGAAGCCTCCACCGCCTGGGCATTGAAGTCGCTGCTGGCGGACTGTCCGCGGTTCACCAACATCGATGCCGACATCCGCGATGTGGACGGCATCCAGAAGCTGTTCGCGCAGTACGGCAGCGCCATCGAGCTGATCATCCACACCGCCGCGCAGCCCTCGCATGACTGGGCTGCGCGCGAGCCGCTGACCGATTTCTCGATCAATGCCACCGGCACCCTGAACCTGCTCGAGGCCACTCGCCAGCACTGCCCGCAGGCGGTGTTCATCTTCACCTCCACCAACAAGGTCTACGGCGACACCCCCAACCGGCTGCCGCTGCAGGAGCTGCCGACGCGCTGGGAAATCGACCCCGCGCATACCTATCACCAGCACGGCATCGACGAGTCGATGTCGATCGACCACACCAAGCATTCGCTGTTCGGGGCCTCGAAAGTCGCTGCCGACATCCTGGTGCAGGAATACGGCCGCTATTTCGGGATGAAGACAGGCATTTTCCGCGGCGGCTGCCTGACCGGACCGGGCCACTCGGGCTCGGAGCTGCACGGCTTTCTCGCCTACCTGATGAAGTGCGCGGCGACCGGCACCCCGTACCGCGTCATCGGCTACCGGGGCAAGCAGGTGCGCGACAACATCCACAGCGCCGATCTGGTGGCGGCCTTCCACCAGTATTTCCTGCATCCGCATTGCGGCGAGGTCTACAACGTCGGCGGCGGGCGCTTCAGCAATTGCTCGGTGCTGGAGGCGATCAGCCGCTGCCAGGAGATCACCGGCCGCGAGATGAACACCTCCTTCGTCGACGACAACCGCATCGGCGATCACATCTGGTGGATCAGCGACACCCGCAAGCTCGCTGCACACCTGCCGGACTGGAAGCTGCGCTACGGCATCGACGAGATCCTCGAACAGATCTACGCGGGCAACCGGCAACGCTGGCAGGCGTAGCCGCGGCAAGCCCGCCAGCGAGGCGTCCGGTCGACGGCGGCCGCCAAGAACCTCGCCTATGTGTGGTAACGCACTGAACTGGGTTCAGGCGCGCGGTATTCATCGGGGGCATCAAGTTTCGCGCAGACCGCAATCGATGTCGACGACATCGAGGGCGCAACGGCTCACCACCCTGAAGGAATTGCCATGAAAAACATCCCAAGCCTTGCGCTCCCCAGAGGCTGGTACCTGGCAGTGCTGCTGAGCGCCCTGGTAGCTGGCTGCGGCAGTGGCGGTCGCGATCCGGTGCTGGGTGTCGGTGGCGTGGCACAGCGCGCGCCGACGGTCACCGCAGTGACGCCGGTGCAGAACGCGACCGGGGTCCGGCTCGACGATCCCTCGATCACCGCCACCTTCAGCGAGCCAATGTCGCCGATTGCCGGCGACGCAAGTTTCGTGCTCCGCTGCGCTGCGCCCTGCGTCAACCCGACCGGCACGGTGTCGCTGGATGCCAGCGGGCGTGTCGCCACCTTCCGGCTGACGCCCGGCACCACGCTGGCGCCGCTGACCACCTATACCGCGACCATCACCGGTGCGCGCAGCCAGGCCACCGGTCTGCCGCTCGACAATCCCTTCACCTGGATGTTTACCACCGGCACCCGGCCGCGGGTGAGCAGCACGCTGCCGGTCACCAGCAGCCCCGGCCCGACGCCGGGCATCGCGGTCGGCACCGTCATCTCGGCGACCTTCAGCGAAGACATGGCACCGGCAACGCTCAATGCGGCGAGCTTCACCGTCCGCTGCGCAGCGCCCTGCAGCGCACCGGCCGGTACCGTCAGCTACGACGCGGCGACGCGCACGGTCAGCTTCACGCCGGCGGCCGCACTGGATGCGGCGACCACCTATACCGTCACCGTCACCACCGCCGCCACCAATCTGGCAGGCAGCGCGCTGGCCGGCAACCAGGCGGCTTTCCCCGCTGCCAGCAACTATGTGTGGAGCTTCACCACCCAGTCACCGCCCACCGTTACCGCGGTCGCACCGGTCAACGGCGCCACCGGCGTGCCGATCGACAACACCGTCATCAACGCCGCCTTCAGCGAGCCGGTGGCACCACTCACCGGCGGCGCCAGCTTCACCGTGACCTGCGCGGCCCCGTGCAGCAATCCCACCGGCACGGTGTCGCTGGATGCCAGCAACCGCATCGCCACCTTCACGCTGACTGCCGGCACCCGCCTGGAGGCGCTGACCCGCTACACCGCCACCGTCGCCGGCGCGCAGAGCCTGGCGACCGGGCTGCGGATGGCCGCGCCGTTCGTCTGGCAGTTCACCACCGGCGTCGCTCCCGACACCACCCGGCCGCGAGTCACCGTCACCCAGCCGGCCACCACCTCGCCGGGCCCCACGCCCAATGTGCCGGCCAATACCGCGATCAGCGCGGTGTTCACCGAGGACATGGCGCCGGCCACGCTCAACGCCACCAGCTTTACGGTGACCTGCGCAGCGCCCTGCACCAACCCGGCGGGCAATGTCAGCTATGCGGTGGGCACCCGGATGGCGGTGTTCACTCCGGCAGCGGTGCTCGACGCCGGCACCACCTACACGGTGACCATCACCACCGCCGCCACCGATCTGGCCGGCAATGCCCTGGCCGGCAATCAGGCGCCATTGCCGGCGGCCAGCAACTACGTCTGGCAGTTCACCACCACCGCGGCCGCACCGCCGGCCAACATCACGGTGAGCTCCACCAATCCCGCCGCTGGACAGACACTGGTCTGCCCGAGCGCCAGCGTCAACGCCAGCTTCAACGTGCCCTCAGGCCTGCGGCTGGATCCGGCCACCGTCACCACCAATACCTTCACGCTGACCGGACCCGGGCCGGCATTCGCCCCGGTGGCGGCCTCCTCGGTGGTGCTCGATGGCGCCACCGGCCAGATCGCCACCTTCACGCCGCAGAATGACCTCAGCAGCGGCATGACCTTCATCGCCACCGTTATCGGTGGCGCCAACGGGGTCAGAGATTTGGCGGTGCCCGCCAACCAGATGCTCGGCAATTTCAGCTGGAGCTTCATGGTCGGCCCGGCCACCGGCAACTGCCTGGCCCCGGTCGCGCTGCGCAGCGCCGCCCCGTTCGGCATCATCGGCGGCTCGGCAGGCATGACCAACCAGGGCTTGCAGACCATCATCAACGGCGACATCGGTACCACCGCAGTGTCCACCGCAGTGACCGGATTCCACGACGCCGGGCCGGGCTGCACCTACACCGAAACCCCGCTCAACAACGGCACCGTCAACGGCGGCATCTTCACTGCCGCACCGCCGCCGACGCCGGCCTGCCCCTCGGAGGGCAACGCCACCACCTTTGCCATCGCCACCCAGGCGCGCGCCGATGCCCTGCAGGCCTACAACGATCTGGTGGCCCTGCCGCCCGGCCCCGACCCGGGCGCCGGCAGCCTCGGCAACCTGGTGCTGACGCCGGGTGTCTACACCTCCGCCGCCGGGCCCTTCAGCATCCAGGGCGGTGATCTCACCCTCGATGCCCAGGGCAATGCCAACGGCGTCTGGGTGTTCCAGATGGCCACTTCGCTCACTGTCGGCGGCCCGGGTGCGGCTTTCCCGCAGCGGGTAGTGCTGGTCAACGGCGCGCAGGCCAAGAACGTGTTCTGGCAGGTCGGCAGCGCCGCCACCCTCAACGCCGCCGGCGGCGGCAGCTTTGCCGGCACGGTGATCGCGCAGTCGGGTGCGGCGGTCTCCACTGCCGGCAACACCGTCATCGTCACCATCGATGGCCGCGTGCTGTCGCTGGGGGCCTCGGTGACCCTGGTCGATACCGTCATCAACGTGCCGGCGCCCTGAGCGCCTGCCGTCCAAAGCCATAAGGAGAATCCCATGAAAACATTGAGCACCCAAGGCATGCTGGGCCTGATCGCACTCGCCAGCTTCGCCAGCCCCTGTGCCTGGGCTGCGGACAGCGGCTGGTACGGCGGCTTCAACCTCGGCCAGTCGCGCGCCACCATCGACCAGCCACGCATCACCAGCAGCCTGCTGGCCTCGGGCTTCACCACCACGGCGTTCACCGAGGATGACCGCGACCTGGGCTTCAAGGTGTTCGGCGGCTACCAGCTCAACCCGCATCTGGCACTGGAAGCCGGCTATTTCAACCTTGGCAAGTTCGCGTTCACCGCCACCACCGCGCCGCCGGGCACGCTCGACGGCCGCATCAAGCTCAGCGGCATCAATCTCGACGGCGTGTTGCGCTTGCCGCTGTCGCAGCGCCTGTCGCTGCTGGGCCGTGCCGGCGTTATCTACGCCGAGGCCAAGGATCGCTTCAGCGGCACCGGTGCCGTCCACGTCGCCAACCCCAAGCGCAGCAAGCGCGACGTCAACTATAAGTTCGGCGCCGGTCTGCAATACGACGTGAGCACGGCCCTGGGCCTGCGCGCCGAGGCCGAGCGTTATCGCATCGACGACGCGGTCGGCAACAAGGGCGATGTCGACCTGTTCTCGCTGGGGTTGGTCTACCGCTTCTTCGACCACAGCCGGCCGCCGGTCGCCGTCGCCTACGTCCCACCGCCGGTGCAGGCGGCTCCGCCACCCCCACCCCCTCCGCCACCCCCCCCGCCGCCACCAGCGCCAGTGCGGGTGAGCTTCTCGGCAGACTCACTGTTCGGCTTCGACCAGTCTGTGGTCACGCCGGCCGGGCAGCGGGCGCTGGACGCTTTTGCGAAAGAGCTGAGCGGCACTCGCTTCGAGGTCATCACCGTCACTGGCCACACCGACCGCATCGGCGGGCATGACTACAACCAGGCGCTGTCCGAGCGCCGCGCCGAGGCGGTCAAGGCTTATCTGGTCGAATCGGCAGGCTTACCCTCCGAGCGCATCAGCACCCGCGGCGTCGATGGCGCCGAGCCGGTCACCAAGCCGGGAGATTGTGTCGGTGAACGGGTCACGCCAGAGCTGATCGAATGCCTGCAACCCGACCGGCGGGTCGAGGTGGAGGTCACCGGCACGCAGTGACGGCAAGCCCAGGCCGGGGCGGTGCGGCCCTAAACCCGGGCTGCGCCTAACTTCATCAGCGTCGCCACCAGCCGCATCAGGCCGCGTACCGGCGCGGGCGGCAGCCGGCCACCGGCATCGAGGGCCGCCTGGCCGTGACGCTCCTCGTCGGTCTTCATCGCCTGCACCACGGCCCGCGAGGCGACATCGTGTTCCGGCAGCCGCTGCAGGTGCTCGCCGAGATGCGCGCTCACCTGCCGCTCGGTTTCGGCGACGAAGCCCAGGCTCACCGCATCGCCGCGCAGACCGGCCAGCGCGCCGATGGCCGCCGAGCCCGCGTACCACAGCGGGGTCAGCTTGCTGGGGCCGTCACCGAGTTCGCCCAGGCGTTCGGCGCACCAGTGCAGATGATCCTGTTCCTCGCGGGCGGCGACCAGCAATTGCCGGCGCAGCAAGGGGTCGCGCGCGACCAGCGCCTGGCCGTGATACAGCCCCTGCGCCGCCACTTCGCCCGCGTGATTCACCCGCATCAGCGAGGCGGCATGGGCACGCTCGGCATCCGACAGCACCGACGCAGGCGCTGAGGGTCGTGGCCGGTGCGGCGCGCCCGCGGCCGACAGCGACTTCAGGCCGTCGCCGACGCTGGCGAGCAGCTGGTCGAGTGGCGAGTGCCGGCGGGTCGTTTCGGTCATGGATTGCGGCGACAATAGATGGAGCCCCGCATTCTACCGACCACACCCCTCTGCCATGTTCTGGCTGCTCGTCTTTCTCACCGTCGCCCTAGTGCTCGCCTATCGCGGCGCACCGCTGACCACCGCCACCGGCGTGGTCGGCGTGACGGTGCTGTTCTACGGCTGGCTGGGCGCCTCGCTGGGCACGTTCGCGCTGCTGCTGCTCGCCACCCTGGCGCTGTTCGTACCGCTCAACGTCGCTGCGGTGCGGCAGGAATGGCTGAGCCTGCCGCTGTTGAACCGCTTCCTGTCGCTGCTGCCGCCGGCGCCCATCGAGGGCGAACGCGGCCCCGGCGCGGCGCTGGTGGCCGGCGACTGGGCTGCCAGCTTTCCACTGCTGCAAAAGCCGGCCGATCCAGAGGCCGATATCCGCCTGGAAGCCTTCGCCGCCGCGCTCTCGTACCGGCTGATGCAGCCCTTGCAGCTGCCCACGCCCAAGGCGGCGCAGGCGCGCATCGCCGAGGGGCTGGTGACCGCCACCGCGCTGCACCGGGTCGGCCTGCGGCTGCTGGCTGGCAGGCCGACCCGGGTCCCCGCCCGCGAGGCTTGGCGGCTGGCGCGGCACGGCGCCACGCTGCTGGGCCACGGCAGTGCGCCGCGGGTGGAAGACGTCGAGGCCGAGGACAATGCCCGGCTGTTCCTGATTCTCGCCACCGTCCATCCGCATTACCCGCAGTGGCTGAGCGCCGCCCGCGACGAGCACGCCGCGCACCGGCTGCTGACCTTCGACCGTGCGGTCTGGGATGCCTTTGGCCACGCCCTGCAAAACGCCGCGCGTGCGCTGGTGGGGGGGCTGACCGGCGCACTGCTGGTTCCGGCCGCGGGCGATGATGCGCTGAAGCCCTTCCTGCGGCAGGCGCGGCTGGCGCAGTCCCGGTTTGCCACCGCCGCCGACCTGCTGCTGGCGCTGCCCCTGCTGCGGGTACGGGCGCCGGGGTTCGCGCCGCGCCTGGCCGCCGCCCTGGAAGCCCTGCAGGCCATGCACGCCCTGCTCACCTGGCATGCCGCCGCCCCGCAGCCGCTGGTCGAGCGGCCGCTGGTGGTCAACGCCCTGCGCCGCGCCCAGGCCGCTTTTGAAGAAGCCCTGTGGACGGCGCTGCGCGAGCTGCCGCACGCCGGCGTGCGGCTGGCGGCGACTGCCATCTGCCTGCCGCTGGGCCGCCGCGCGCGGGTGCCGACGGTGGCAGAAGAAACCGCCGCCGCCACCGCCCTGCTGCGCGAGCCCGCCGTACGGGCGCGGCTGCGCACCGGCATTGCCACCCATCCGGAGCTAGACGGACTCGAACGCCGCATCGAAACCCTGCGCAAGCTCGAACCGACCCTGCGGCTGCTGCGACAGGCGCAGTTCGATCCACCGCCGGCAGACGACCGGGCCCGCCTGGCTGCCGCCGCCAGGCTCAACCTGGTCAACGACGAAGAGGCCGCGGTGCTGGCCGAGGCCATCGACTTCGCCGAGACCCTGAAGGCCGCCGGCACGGGCGGCAAACCCAAGGAAGCGACTCCCACCCATGGCTGAAAGCTGCCTTATCGTCGGTGCCGGGCCCGGTATCGGCCAGGCCTGTGCGCTGGCGTTTGCCCGCGAGGGCTACGACATCGCGCTGATCGCGCGCCAGCCGCAACGGCTGCTGGCGCAGACCACCGAAATCACCTGGGCGACCGGCCGCGCGGTGCGCGCCTATGCCGCCGACGCCGCCGACGCCGACGCCCTGCGCGCGGCGCTGCGCGCCTCCCAACAGGAGCTGGGGCCGGCGCGGGTGCTGATCTACAACGTCGCCAGCGTGCAGCGGGCGCGGCCAGCGGTACTCGACATCGAACAGCTGGTGCAGGAGTTCCGCGCCAATGTCGCCGGCGCGCTGGTGTGTGCACAGGCCCTGGCAGAGGAGATGCGCCTGGCCGGCGGCGGCAGCCTGCTGTTCACCGGCGGTGGCCTGGCTGATCACCCCACCGCCGGCTACACCTCGTTGTCGCTGTGCAAGGCCGCCCTGCGCAGCCTGACCCACACCATGGCGCAGGAATACGGCGTGCATGGCATCCATGTCGCCACCGTCACCGTGCACGGCTATGTGCAGCCCGGTACCCATTTCGACCCGCACCTGATCGCGCAGAGCTTCATCAAGCTGCACCGCCAGCCCAAGGGCCGCTTCGATATCGAACTGGTGTATCGCTAGCCGTCGCGACTTGCAGGCTGTAGGCCTAATCCAGTCTGCGCCGTTATCGATGTTGTTACGATTTGCGCAATAACCGCACAGACCGCCAGACTTGTTGTCATCGCGGCGCCATTTTATCTCCGTTACGCTGCCCGCTCAAAACCGATTCAAAGGAATTACTGCCATGTTCGCCATGCCCACCCGCCTGCTTGCTCCCCTTGTGTTCGCCGTCGGCAGCGTCTTGCTCTCCGGCTGCGGTGGTGGTGGTGGCGACGGCGGCACGGCGGCGACCCTGGAAGTGATCAAGACCGGCACCGGCACCGGCACCGTCAGTGGTAGCGGCATCAGCTGCGGCAGCAGCTGCAGTGCCGGCACCACGGTGGGCACTTCGGTGACGCTGGTTGCGGTCGCAGGCGCCGGCCAGCTGTTCGATGGCTGGAACGGCGATGCCGCCAGCTGCGGCGCGGCCAGCTCCTGCACCTTGACCATCAACAGCAGCCGCGTGGTGGTGCGCGCCAGTTTTTCAGTGATCCCCACCACCACGGTGACGGTGGCATTCGGCGGCAGCGGTAGCGGCTCGGTCAGCTCCGCCCCGGCGGGCATCAACTGCACTGCGGCGGCGGGCAGTGATTGCAGCGAAAACTACAGCCAGGGCGGCATGGTGACCTTGACCGCCACGCCCGCCAACGCCAACAGCGTCTTCGCCAGCTGGGGCGGCGATGCCGCCGGCTGCGGCACCTCGTCGAACTGCACGCTGCTGCTGACCGGCAATGCCATCACCGCCGTCGCCAGCTTCCAGCCGGTGCTGCGCACTCTGTCGGTCAGCAGGACCGGCACCGGCACGGTCACT
Source organism: Stagnimonas sp. (assembly GCA_046598075.1). Classification (GTDB taxonomy): domain Bacteria; phylum Pseudomonadota; class Gammaproteobacteria; order Nevskiales; family Nevskiaceae; genus Stagnimonas. Next base: position 17,264 of record JBKJJE010000124.1, on the reverse strand, counting down.
TCCAGCCCGGCAGGCATCAGCTGCGGCAGCGACTGCGGCGAGAACTTCCAGCAGGGCAGTGTGGTGACACTGACGGCCACGCCCGGCAGCGGCTTTATCTTCCAGGGCTGGGGTGGCGACTGCACCGGCACCGCCAGTTGCCTGGTGACCATGAGCGCCGACCGGGCGGTCACGGCGACCTTCGTCAGCAGTAGCGTGGTGCTCACGGTCAACAAGACCGGCAACGGCACGGTCAGCTCCGCCCCGGCAGGCATCAACTGCGGCAGCAGCTGCGTGGCGAGCTATGCCCGCGGCAGCGCCGTGACACTGACCGCCACGGCGGACAGCCCCGATATCTTCCAGGGCTGGAGCGGCGGCGGCTGCTCGGGCACCGGCAGCTGCACGCTGACCCTGAGCGGCGACGTCACCGTCAACGCCGCGTTCAGCGCCACCGTCGGCGAGTTCTTCGGCCTCACCAGCGGCAACCGCATCGTCAGCTTCAACCGCGGCTCACCCAACGTATTCCGCAGCACGGCGCTGATCACCGGCCTCAACGGTGGCGAAACCGTGCGCGCCATCGACACCCGCCCTGCCGATGGTCTGGTCTATGCGCTCACCAGCAGCGCGCGGCTGGTCACCGTCAATCCGGTGACGGGTGCGGCCACCGTGAAAAGCACGCTGGCCCGCGACCCCGCGGATACCACCGACGTGTTCGCAACCCTGAATGGCAGCGTGTTCGGCATGGACTTCAACCCGACGGTCGACCGCCTGCGCATCGTCAGCAACGCCGGCCAGAACCTGCGGGTGAATGTCGACACCGGCCTGGTCATCACCGACGGCGCGCTCAACCCCGGCAGCCCGGCCGTGGTCGATGCCGCCTACACCTTCAATTTCAGCGGCTCGGCTGCTACCGGCCTGTTCGTCATCGATTCCGCCAGCGACAAGCTGTTCCAGCAGACGCCGCCCAACAACGGCACGCTGGTGGAAATCGGCAACCTCGGCTTCAACGCCGCGGCGCTGGGCGGCTTCGAGATCATCGGCAGCAATGTCGATGCCTTCTTTGCCAACACCGGGGGCAGCAGCCCGGGCAGCTTCTACCGCATCAACCTGGCGACCGGTGCCGCCACCAAGCTCGGCGATTTCAGCGGCAGCGAGGCCCTCATCAGCATCGCCGCGCCGATTGCCGCGGCACCGCCGGCAGCCGGTGACCTGGCACTGCTGACGGCCAGCAACAAGCTGCTGACGGTCAACCGCAATGCCCCGGGCACCCTGCGCACCAGCGCCGCCATCACCGGCCTGACGGCAGGCGAGACGTCGCTCGATATCGACTACCGCACCGACGCCGCGCGCGCGCTGTATCTGCTCGCCCGCAACAGCAGCGGCGCAGCCAGCCTCTACACGGTGGATCCGGCGACCGGTGCCGCTGGTGGCCGGGTGGTGCTGGCGGCGGATGCTGCTGACACCAGCAGCCCCTATGCAGGGCTCACTGGCAACGCCTTCGGTATCGATTTCAATCCCGTCGCCGACCGCCTGCGCATCGTCAGCGACAGCGGCCAGAACCTGCGCGTCAACGTCGCCACCGGCCTGGTGACGACTGACACCGCAATCCCGGCCACCAATACCCTGGTCGCGGCGGGCTACACCAATGCCTTCCAGCAGACCGGTAGCACCACGCTGTTCACCATCGACGCCAACGCCCGCGTGCTCAACCGCCAGATGCCGCCAAACGACGGAACTCAAGTGGCAGTGGGCTCGCTGGGACTGACCACGGTCACCGCACCGGTCGGCTTCGACATCAATGGCAGCAATAACGAGGGGCTGCTATCGATCACCGGCAACGGCACACCGCAGCTCTACAGCGTCAATCTCGCCACCGGCAGCGCCAGCGCGCCGGTTGCACTGGCGGGCGGCGAAACCCTGAAGGGCCTGAGCCTCAGGCCACAGGGCGAGCCACAGATCTTCGCGCTGTCTTCCACCGGCAACCTGCTGCGCTTCACCACCAGCACCAGCAACAGCTACACGACCGTGGGTGCGATCAGCTTCCCCTCGGGCACCACCGGCGTGACGCTGCTGGGTATGGATTTCCGTCCGCGCACCGGCGAGCTGGTGGCGCTGGGCAGCGACGCCAGGCTCTACACCGTCAATCCGGCCACGGCAGCGGCGACACTGCTGTCCAGCCTCGCCGCCGACCCCGACGACACTATCGACGGCAATGCGGCCTTCACTGCGACGCTGATCGCTGCGAGCAACAGCTACGCAGTGGACTTCAACCCCGTGGTCGATCTCCTGCGCATCGTCGGCAGCAACAATGCCAACCTGCGGGTCAATGTCGACACCGGTGCGGTGTTCACCGATACCAATGTTGGCCGGCCGCCGGTGGCGATCACCGGCATCGGCTTTACCGGCCCGGCCACGCCACTGCTGTATGGCATCGACAGCGCCTCGGATCGCCTGTTCAGCATCGACACCGGCACCGGTGCCACTGCGGGACGGCTGACCCAGGTGGGTGAGCTGGGCGTCGACCTGGCCACCATCAGCGGCTTCGACATCATCGGCGGCAGCGAGGCCTATGCGGTGTCGGTGGTCAACTCCGCCGCCAATCTATATGCCGTCACGCTCGGCAGCGGTGCGGCGGTGCTGCGCGGTGCGGTGGCACTGCCCACGGGCGCTACGGCGCTGGTGGCGTTCTCCGCCAGCACTGCGGGCAACAATGACCTTTACGCGATCACCGACAACAGCCGTCTGCTGGTGTTCGACCGCAATGCGCCCGCCACCCTCATCACCAACCGCGCGCTGAGCGGCATCGGTGCGGGCGAATCCATCATCGGCATGGACTTCAGCACCGCCAACACGCTGTATGTGGTGACGGTCAGTGGCAACACGGTCGGCCGCCTCTACACCATCGACATCACCACGGGCGTCGCCAATCCAGTGACAGCCACAACCACTAGCTTGCCCCCCGCGACGGTGAGCAGCTTCACCTTGCCGCCGGCGGCGAGCTACGGAGTGGATTTCCGCCCCGGCTCGGCGTCTACCACGCCACCCGCGACCAACGGCCTGCTGCGCATCACCACCGACACGCTCAAGAATCTGGAACTGAACCTGAGCACGCTGGCAGTGACCAGCCTGGCCGACCTGTCGCAGCCGGTCCCGCTGATCACCTCCGAGGCGTACACCAACTCCTTTGCCGGAGCCACCAGCACCCGGTTGTTCGCGCTCGACACCGGCAACGACTCGCTGATGACGCAGGGCAAGGCGACACCGAATGATGGCCAGCTGTTCGACCTGCGGGCATTCGGCACGGCGGTCGCCAACACCGGCGGCTTCGAGGTGCTCGGTGGCGCCGACGGCTATGCGATTGCCGTGCTGCAGGCAGGCGGCAATGCCTATTCGACGCTCTATCGTGTCGATCTCAGCGGAGCGACGCCGCCGCTGAGCCTGGGCAATGGCACCCAGGCGGCTTCCGACGTTGGCCTGCCTGCTGCCGGCAGCAGCCCTGACAGTCGTGTGCAGGTCAACGCCGTCGCGGTGCGCTTCACACCCTGAGCGTCTTCACGTTCGAAAAGCCGCCGGCACACCCGGCGGCTTTTTTCTGTACGGCGCAACCGCGATACTGAACGCAGTCCATCCGGGTCATCCCATGCCCAACGCTTTTCCGCTGCTGCGCGATGTCGATGCCCTCAAGAACCGCCATTTCGATGTGCTGGTGATCGGCGGTGGCATCTATGGCGTCTGGGCCGCCTACGACGCCGCCCTGCGCGGCTTGAGCGTGGCGCTGATCGAGAAAACCGACTGGGGCTGCGGCACTTCGCAGTCCTCGTCCAAGCTCATCCACGGCGGCTTGCGCTATCTCGAGCATTACGAGTTCCGGCTGGTCAGCCATGCGCTGGCCGAACGCCGCGTGCTCTCACAGATCGCGCCCAATCTGGTGCGGCCACTCAACTTCAAGCTGCCGGTATGGAAGAACTCCCGCGTCGGCCGCCTGCAACTGCTGGCGGGCCTGACCCTGTATGATTTTCTCGCCACCGGCAAGCAGCCGGTGCCGCGCCACAAGTCCTTCTCGCGCGAGGCGCTGCTGCACGAACATCCCTATCTGGCTGCCGAAGGCCTGCGCGGCGGGCTGCGCTATGGCGACTGCCAGGAGGACGACTCCCGGATGGCGATGGTGGTGGCCGCCGCTGCCCAGGGCGCGGGTGCGGAGTGCGTCACCGGCGTCGCGGCGGAGTCGCTGCGGCAAGTGCAGGGCCGGGTCACCGGGGCGGCCGTGCGCGATACCGTCAGCGGCGAGGCCTTCGAGATCAGCGCCGATGTCACCATCAACGCCGCCGGCCCCTGGGCGCGCGCGCTGGCTGCTTCGGTGCTGGGCGAGGCGGCGCCGGCAGTGAAACTGGTCAAGGGCATCCATCTGGTGCTGCCGGCGATCCCCGATCTGCAGGATGCTTTCCTGCTGACGGCGCCGCAGGACGGCCGGGTGTTCTTCGTGATCCCCTGGTACGGCCGGACGCTGGTAGGCACCACCGAATCGAGCGTGGCGGACATCCGCGAGGCACAGGTGACGCCTGCCGAACAGACCTATCTGCTGGACGCGGTACGCGCTCTGCTGCCGGGGCTGGACTGGACCGACGCCGATGTCATCGCCGGGTTTGCCGGCGCCCGCACCCTGCAAGCGGAAGACGCCGACAGCCTCGCCGCCCAGACCCGCGAGTTCGCCATCACCACGCCCTGCACCGGGCTGATCTGGCCCATCGGCGGCAAGTACACCACTGCCCGCTGCGATGCGGCGGAAGTGATTGACGCCGTCTACACCATGCTCGAGAAACCCGGCCCGGTCAGCCTCACCCACCGCTATCCGCTGCCGGGGGCGCCGGTCGGTACCCGCGAAGGCTCGGTGACGCTGGGCGATTTCACCGGCTGGCAGAGCGAGGCGGTGGCGGGGCTGGAGCGCCGTGGCCTTGCAGCCGACATTGCGGAATCACTCACGCTCCGGCACGGCACCCGCATCGGCGCCATCACCGCTCTGCTCGACCAGCAGCCGCAGTGGGCGGCGCGGCTGGTCGACGACGCGCCCTTCATCGAGGCGGAGGTGATTCTGGCCGTGCGGGAAGAGGGCGCACGAACGCTGGAAGACATCGTCCGACGCCGCATGCCACTGGCCCTGGTCGCCCGCCCGGGAGCCTGGCAGGCGCGGGTGGCGGCCCTGCTCGAACAGGCTGCCGGGCCGGGCTGAAGCCGCTGCTCGGCACAAGCGGACCGCCGGTCCGCTGCATTCCCATGCCGACGCTGCCTGCGGCGATAGTGCCTGCACGCGATGCATCGGGGTGGTCGGCAGCAGCTTTCGCCAGACCGCGACGAGGTTCACGCCGCCGGCAGCTGCCGCTGGCGGATCGCTAGCAAGTCTCCAAGCCGTTCACGCATTCTTCCCTCCCTTTGAGCGTGAACGTTTTCAAGCCGGGCCTCACCGCCTGGCTTTTTTTTGTGCTCCGCCGGTCCGTGCGCGCACAAAAAAAGCCCGGGGTTCGAGCCCCGGGCTTCTGATCTCCCTACCGCTCCCGCGCGTAACTGTCTGGCGCCTGATCAAAACACCGTGGCACGGAGCGTAACAGTTGCGGCGGTGGGACAGGAATAGGCGTTCAAGAGGTAAAAATAGCTTGCAGCATCTGATGCTCAAGGTGCAGTCGCCGCCTCGCTGGGCAGCGGCACCGGCTCGCCGACGAATTTCGGCCCGGTATCGAACAGGTACAGGTCCAGGATGGCCCATACCCGCGCCGCCACCTCGCGCATATAGGGCCTGAAAGCGGGGCCCGAGACCTCACCCGCGGGGGCATAGGCGACGGGCTGCATGCCGAGCTTCCTGGCGATGAACAGGGCGCGGTAGGCGTGATAGTCCTGGGTGATGATGGTGAGCCGCTTAAGCCCGAACACCAGCTTGGCGCGCGCCACCGAATCGAAGGTGCGCAGGCCGGCAAAATCCATGGTGATCGCCTGCGCCGGCACCCCCGCCGCAGTCAGCGCCTGCCACATGCGTCGCGGCTCGTTGTAGCTGGCATCGGGGTTGGCACCGGAGACGATCAGGTGCCTGACCCGGCCCAGCTGATACAACTCCACGGCAGCGGTGATGCGGCCGCTGAAATGGGTGTTGGGCGCCCCATCCGCGGTGTAGGGACTGGTGCCCAGCACCAGTCCCACCTCGTTTTCCGGCAGCGCCGCGAAGTTGGTGTAGAGATAGGCCCCGCTGTCGTTGACGATCCAGACGTTGCCCAGCACCACCGCCACCACCACCGCTGCTGCCAGCGCCTGCAGCGTGCGCCAGCCGCGATGGAGCAACCTGGCCTTGCGCGCGGCCTCCACGGCCTGTGTCTAGCTGTACAGCTTGCAGAGCATGAGGACGAACAAGGCCAGCTGCACCGCCCAGAACGTCGCCCGGACCAGCACGTTGAGCTTGCCGGTGCCGGACAGATGCGCCAGCGACTGGCCGATGCGCGCGTAGAGCACCAGCGGGGCAAGTGCGGCGATTGCTTCCAGCTTGCCCATCTGGCCTGCGACCAGCACGATCACAGCAAACAGCGGCAGATTTTCGAGGCAGTTGGCGTGGGCATCTGCAATGCGGGTGACCAGCGCCGCATCGGTGCTCGATTTGACGCCGCGTGGCCAGCTATTGATCGGGGTGCCGCCCAAAAAGCGGATGCCGCGATAGGCAAACACCGCCATCACCAGCAGCAGTGTCCATGCGGTGAAGCCCAGCAAAGCGCAGTAAGCAGGTGCCATGAAGCGTCTCCTCTCTAGTTATGGAGGGCGAAGTCTAGCCGCTCATTTTGTCGAGAGCCGCTTCATCGCACTTTCGAGGCCCTTGAGGGTCATCCCGAACATGCGCCTGTCGCCCATCAGCTCATTGATCATGTTGATCGACGCGGTATGGCCCCAGTACTCCTCGGGTGTCGGGTTGATCCACACCGCGTGCTTGAACTGCGTGGTCAGCCGCTCGAACCAGGTCGCACCCGCCTCTTCGTTCCAGTGTTCGACACTGCCGCCCGACTGGCCAATTTCGTAGGGCGACATGGTGGCGTCGCCGACGAACACGATCTTGGTGTCCGGCGTGTGCTTGCGGATCACGTCGTAGAGCGGGATGCGCTCGCTGTGGCGACGCAGATTGTCCTTCCAGACGCTCTCGTAGACGAAGTTGTGGAAGTAGAAATGCTCGAAGTGCTTGAACTCGCCCTTGGCCGCACTGAACAGTTCCTCGCAGACTTTCACATGCGGATCCATCGAGCCGCCGACGTCTAGGAACAGCAGCACCTTCACGGTGTTGCGCCGCTCCGGCTGCATGTGGATGTCGAGCCAGCCGGCGTTCTTGGCGGTGCCCTCGATGGTGCCGTCGAGGTCGAGAATGTCCGGCACCCCCTCGCGCGCGAATTTCCGGAGCCGCCGCAGTGCGACCTTGATGTTGCGGGTGCCGAGCTCGATGGAGTCGTCGAGGTTCCTGAACTCGCGCTTTTCCCAGACCTTCACCGCATTGCCGCCGCCGCCCTTGCCGCCGATGCGCACGCCTTCGGGGTTGTAGCCGGAGTTGCCGAACGGCGAGGTGCCGCCGGTACCAATCCATTTGCTGCCGCCTTCATGGCGCTCTTTCTGCTCTTCGAGCCGCTGTTTCAGGGTTTCCATCAGCTCGTCGAGGCCGCCCAGTTTCTGGATCTTGGCGCGCTCCTCGTCGCTGAGCACTTTCTCGAACTGCTTTTTCAGCCAGTCTTCCGGCAGCGAGGTGAACAGATCGCCGGTGACCGCCTCGACGCCCTTGAAGTAGGCGGCAAAGGCGCGGTCGAAGCGGTCGTAATGGGCCTCGTCCTTCACCAGCGTGGCGCGCGAGAGCACGTAGAACTCGTCGATGGAGAACATCGCGAAGCCGCGGCTCATCGCATCGAGCAGCATCAGGAACTCGGAAAGCGAGGCCTTGACGCCCGCGGCGCGCACTGCGGCGAAGAATGTGAATAGCATGCAGCGATTTTACGCCCGACCCAGCCAATGATCCCAGCCCAGACCCTGCGCGCCGCCGAGGCGCATCTCGTAGCCAGCGACCCGGTGATGGCCAGGCTCATCGCCCACTTTGGCCCCAGCACGCTGGGTGGCAAACACCGCGACCCTTTCCACGTGCTGTGCGCCTCGATCATCGGCCAGCAGCTGTCGGCGAAGGCGGCGGATACCATCCAGGCCCGCGTGGCCAGGCTGATCGGCGCGCCGATGGACTGCTTCGAGCACGGCCATTTTGCCGGCACCAGCCAGGAGGCGCTGCGCGGCTGCGGTCTCTCCAACGCCAAGGGCAAATGGCTGCTTGAACTCAGCCAGCGTCGTGCCGACGGCCGCTTCGATGCCGCCAGCCTCGCCGCCCTGGACGATGCCGCGCTCACCGTCGAACTCGACGCGCTGCCCGGCATTGGCCTGTGGACGGCGGAGATGATGCTGATCTTCGCCTTCGACCGGCTCGACGTGTTCTCGCTCGGCGATGTCGGCCTGCGCAACGCCATCAACAAGCTCTACGCGCCGAAAGGCCGTGACGGCAAACCGAAAAAGCTCGACGACAAGAAGACCCTGAGGATCACCAGGCCCTGGGCGCCTTACCGCTCGGTCGCCTGCTGGTATTTGTGGCGCGGCATCGACGGCGATGTTGGCACCTGGACGTAAAGCATTTATTGCGCCGGACAGGCACCGAGATAGCGCCCCTCGGTCACCACGTTTGAGATCACCGGAATGCCCTGAACGTTGCCCTGCACCTGCATGGTCGCGTTCATGCGAGTGCCGCTGTACTGGCCCTGGCCGACGCCCACTGCGCTGCCTTGATCGGTCGCGCATTCGACTCGCCAACTGACGCGACCACCGCTGATCTGCTGGTCAGTAACTTTGCACTCTTGCTGCTCCGGGCTGGCAGGCGGCACCAGACTCGCGTGCGTGACGCAGTGCTTGTTGAGGACCTGCATCCCGTCACTGCCGAAAGTCGGCATCTGCATGCCCTCCGGCAATTCGATGCCGGCGGGGAGCTGGAAGCCTTCCATCCCCGACAGGCCCGGCACGGTCATCTTGGTCTTGAACTCCCATTGACCTTCTTTGAAGTCCTGCGCTGCAAGCGACAGCGGCAGGCAGAGAAGCAGGATGGGGATGAGGCGCATGGCGAGGCTCCAGCTGAGTGAGGCCTAACTGTTGCGCCGCGCCATGAACGCCACCCGCTCGAACAGATGCACATCGGCCTCGTTCTTCAGCAGCGCGCCATACAGCGGCGGCAGGGTCTTCTTGGTGGCGGTCTCGCGCAGCGCATCGACCGGAATGTCCTCGGCCACCAGCAGTTTCAGCCAGTCCAGCAGTTCCGAGGTGGAAGGCTTCTTCTTCAGGCCCTGGATCTCGCGCAGGCCGAAGAACACCTGCATCGCCTCGTTGATGAGCATCTTCTTTAGCCCCGGGAAATGCACGTCGACGATCTTCTGCATCGTCTCCCGGTCCGGGAACTTGATGTAGTGGAAGAAGCAGCGACGCAGGAAGGCGTCCGGCAGTTCCTTCTCGTTGTTGCTGGTGATCAGGATGATCGGCCGGTGCGTGGCCTTCACCGTCTGCCGCGTTTCATGGACGTAGAACTCCATCTGGTCGATCTCGCGCAGAAGATCGTTCGGGAACTCGATGTCAGCCTTGTCGATCTCGTCGATCAGCAGCACCGGACGCACCTCGGAATCGAAGCACTCCCAGAGCTTGCCCTTGACGATGTAGTTGCTGATCGCGCGGCTTTTCTCCTCGCCCAGCTGGGCGTCGCGCAGGCGCGCGACCGCATCGTATTCATACAGGCCGTGCTGGGCCTTGGTGGTGGACTTGATGCCCCATTCGAGAAAGGGTGCGCCGAGCGCGGTGGCAATCTCGCGGGCCAGCTGGGTCTTGCCGGTGCCGGGTTCGCCCTTCACCAGCAGCGGCCGTTGCAGGGTGACGGCGGCGTTGACCGCGAGCATCAAATCTTCAGTGGCGACGTAGTGGTCAGAGCCGGTGAAACGCAAGGGTGTTCTCCCCAAATGGTGAATGCGCAGTGTATCGTGCGCGCATACCCCGTTCGCGAACTTGCCATGCTCCGTTCCACTCTTGTTGCCCCGGTTGCGCTGACCCTCCTGCTGGCGCTGCCTGCCTTCGCCTTCGCTCAGGCCGATGACACGCTGGTGCCGCCGTCGAGCTGCGTCAAGCCGACCGTGCCGGCAGCCGGCACCGCGCTGGATAAGGCCGCCGCCGAAAAGCTCAACAGCGAAAGCAAGGCTTATTCGGCCTGCGCCGATGCCTACATGACCGCACGCCGCACGGCGGCCAACAAGTACCAGCTGATCGCCAACACCCAGATCAATGCCGCCAATGCGTTCGCCGCGGACTTCAACACCTTCGCGACGGCGCTGGATGGCTTCAGCAAGGCACAGGCAGCCAAGGCTGCAAGCGATAAAGTCGAAAGCAAGGCGGCTGGTCAGTCGGGAAAATACTGAAGACTGACGCCGGGGCATTTTTCGTTCAAATGACGACATGCCTGTCGGTCATTCCGCGTAGGTAGCAATACTTTGCAGGCGGGGCGTTGCGCGCGACCTGGATTGCCGCTTGCGCGGCAATGACCATGATTTTGATGTCCGCAATTAAACCAAAAGTGCGCTAGGAGTTGGCGCGCGCTTCCAGCATCGCCACCGCCGGCAGTTTCTTGCCTTCGAGAAACTCCAGGAAGGCACCGCCGCCGGTGGAGACATAGCTGAGCTTGTCGAAGACGCCGAACTTGTCCATCGCCGCCAGCGTGTCACCGCCGCCCGCCAGCGAGAACGCCGAACTCTCGGCGATGGCGTGCGCGAGCACCTTGGTGCCGGAGGCGAAGCTGTCGAACTCGAATACCCCGACCGGGCCGTTCCAGACGATGGTGCCGCAGGTCTTGAGTTTTTCGGCCAGCATCGCCGCAGTGCGGGGGCCGATGTCGAGAATCATCTCGTCGTCCTCGACATCTTCCACCCGGCGGGTTTCGGCATGGGCTTCGGCGGAGAACTCGGGTGCGACCACTACATCGACCGGCAATGGAATGTCGCCGCCGCGGGCACGGATTTTTTCCAGGATTTCGCGGGCGGTGTCGAGCATGTCCTTCTCATACAGCGACTTGCCGACCGGCTTGCCGGTGGCGGCCAGGAACGTATTGGCGATGCCGCCACCGACGATGAGTTGGTCGGCGACGTCGGCAAGGCTCTTCAGCAGATCGAGCTTGGTCGACACCTTGCTGCCGCCGACGATCACCGCCAGCGGACGCTTCGGCGTGGCCAGCGCGCTGCCCAGGGCATCGAGTTCCGCGGCCAGCAGCGGGCCGGCGCAGGCCACCGGCGCGAACATGCCGGCGCCGTGGGTGGAGCACTCGGCGCGGTGTGCGGTGCCGAAGGCATCCATCACGTAGATATCGCAGAGTGCCGCCATCTTTCTCGACAGCGCCTCGTCGTTTTCCTTCTCGCCTTTCAGGAAGCGGGTGTTCTCGCCGAGCACGATCTGGCCGGGTTCGAGGTCGATCCCATCGATCCAGTTGCTGACCAGAGGCACCGTGCGCCCGAGGTGTTCCGACAGCCAGCCGGCAACCGGCGTGAGCGAATGCGCCGGCTCGAACCGGCCGGCTTTCGGACGGCCGAGATGACTGATGACGATCACCGAGGCGCCGCGTTCCAGCGCCAGCTTCAGCGTTGGCAATGAGGCGCGCAGCCGCGCATCGGAGCTGATCCTGCCGTGGGCGATGGGCACATTGAGGTCTTGCCGGATCAGCAGGCGCTTGCCGCTGAGATCGAGGTCGGTCATGCGGAGGAAGGTCATGGCGTGATTCCTTTTTTTGATGTCATTCCCGCGCAGGCGGGAATCTAGTTTGGTGCGATCAATGATAAGTGCCTAAACAAAAACTCCCCGCATGGGCGGGGAGTCCAGAAACCTGGATCCCCGCCTTCGCGGGGATGACCTCACGCTCGGCGTGAGGTCACTTGCCAGCAATGACGCGAACCATCTCGAGGCATTTGTTGGAATAGCCCCATTCGTTGTCGTACCAGCTGACCAGCTTCACGAAAGTGCTGTCGAGCACGATGCTGGCATCGGCGTCGAAGATCGAGGTGCGGGCGTCGCCACGGAAATCGGTGGCGACCACCTTGTCCTCGGTATAGCCGAGGATGCCTTTCAGTGCGCCTTCGCTCTGCGCCTTGATCTCGGCCTTGATCTCTTCGAAGCTGGCGGGCTTTTCCAGCTCGGCGGTGAGGTCAACCACCGAGACGTCGGAAGTCGGCACCCGGAACGACATGCCGGTCAGCTTCTTGTTCAGCGCCGGGATCACCACGCCGACGGCCTTCGCTGCACCGGTCGAGGAGGGGATGATGTTTTCCAGAATGCCGCGGCCGCCGCGCCAGTCCTTGCTGCTGGGACCGTCGACAGTCTTCTGGGTCGCGGTGGTGGCATGCACGGTGGTCATCAAACCGCGCTTGATGCCCCATTTGTCGTGGATCACCTTGGCGAGCGGTGCTAGGCAGTTGGTGGTGCAGGAGGCGTTGGAGACGATGGCCTGACCGGCATAGCTCTGGTGGTTGACGCCGTATACGAACATCGGGGTGTCGTCTTTCGAGGGCGCCGACAGCAGCACCTTCTTCGCGCCCGCATCGAGATGCTTCTGCGCGGTGGCCTTGTCGAGGAACAGGCCTGTGGATTCGATCACCACATCGGCACCGACATCGCCCCACTTGAGGTTGGCGGGGTCGCGTTCCTGGGTCAGGCGGATCTTCTTGCCGTTGACGAGCAGCGCACCGTCCTTGACGACGATGTCGCCCTGAAAGCGGCCATGCACCGAGTCGTACTGCAGCATGTAGGCGAGGTAGTCCGGCTCTAGCAGGTCGTTGATGGCGACGATTTCGATGTCGCCACCGAAGTTCTGCACCGCGGCACGCAGCACGTTGCGGCCAATGCGGCCGAAGCCGTTGATACCCACTTTGACGGTCATGTAAAACTCCAAAAACGGCTGCGGCGGAAGGACAGGACGAACCGCAACAGCCAGCGAGTGTGGCCATGCCGGCCGCTGCGGGGCGCATATTGTAGCGATTCGCCCGTCGCGCCTGACTCAAGCCCGCGCGCCAACAAAAAGGCCCGGTCTCTCGACCGGGCCTGATGCATCGATACCGCGTCGGCGCTACTCGTCTTCGAGCGTGAAGCTAACCGGCAACACCACCGCGAAATACGGCGTGCCCGGCGCTTCGCCAGCGGCCACCGGCGGGAAGCGGCCGGTGCGGCTCACGGCTTCGAGGCAGGCCTGATCGAGCAGCTTCGAGCCGGTGCGACGCACCAGTTCGGAGTTGCTGATCGAGCCGGCCCGATCAAAGGTGATGCGCACCTGGCACTCGCCCTCGTCGCCGTTCTCGACGGCTCTGGGCGGGTAGACCACGTTCTTCGCCAGCGCGCCCTGAATGCGGCGGAAGTAATCGGCGCTGACCGAAGTCGCCACCGCAGGCGCTGGCGGTGCCGGGGGCGCCGGCGGTGCTGGCGGAGGCGTGGCAGACACCACCGGCTCGTTGGCCTCGACGGGCGCATCGACGACGATGTCCGGCTGCGGCGGTGGCGGCGTAGGCGACGGTACGGGCGGCGGCGGCACCTTGGGCGGCGGCGGTGGTGGCGGCAGCTTCGGTGGCGGTGGCGGTGGCGGCGGTGGCGGCGGCGGTGGCAGCTGGATGGCGATCGGGATTTTCTTGGGCGCGTTGTCGAGCAGGCGACGGGGGTCGAACTTGACGAAAATCATCAGCAGCGCGAGCGCCACGAACAGCACGACGGTGGCTACCGTGCCCCAGAACACAACATCCTTGCTGACCAGAGGCCTGCGGTGTGCAGGCAGCCGCTTCGGCAAGGGCATGGGCGTGGGCGTCGTCATTATTGCGGCGCCTCCGACATCAGCGAAACCCGATAGAACCCGGCTTCGCTGAGCTTCTTGATGATGCCGTAGACCTTGCCGTATTCAGTGGCATTGTCGGCGCGCACATAGACCACCGGAAAGCGATCCTTGCCCGAGAAGGGCTTGTAGCGGGGGAAGGCATCCGCCAGCTTGCCCGCCAGCTCCGCCTCGCTGAACGTCGAGGTACGGTGGTTTTCCTCGAAGTAGTACAGCCCCTGCAAATCAATCGACAGCACCAGCGGATCAACGGGCTTGCCCATTTCGTCCAGACCGGCTTTCGGCAGCTTGATCGGTACCACAGACAGCGCCAGCGGCGCCGTGACGATGAAGATGATCAACAGCACCAGCATGACGTCGACCAACGGGGTGACGTTGATCTCCGACATCACGGTACCGTCGTCATCATCCCCATCGGATTTGACGTTCATACCCATAAGGGGTCTCCCAGAAAATCACGCATAAGCACACAGGAAGCGACGCGACACGGCGTCGCTCAGCCCGGCTTGCGCTTGGAGAGTCGGCCCGAAAAAACGCCAATCGCCGTGTTCAAGCGGCCGTTGTAGCGGGAGAGATCGGTAGTGAACTTGTTGTAGGCCAGAATGGCCGGAATCGCCGCAGCCAGGCCGATGCCGGTCGCCAGCAGCGCCTCGGCGATGCCGGGGGCGACGGTCGACAGCGAGGTGTCTTTCATCGCGCCGATCTGGGTGAAGGTGTTCATGATGCCAACCACCGTGCCGAACAGGCCGATGAAGGGCGAGGAGGAACCCACCGAAGCCAGCGACGGCAGCATGAACTGCATGCGGCGGGATTCCACCGAAAGTTCCTGGCGCATGGTGGTGGCGATGCGGTCACGCACTTCGTGCAGGTTCTCGTGCTCGTGCTCACCGGAGCCTTCGCGCCATTCCTCGACGCCGGCCTGGAAGATGTCAGCGACCGGATGGTTCTTGGCATCGCGGTAGCCGATCATGGTGTCGAGATTGTTTTCCGCCATCGCGTCTTCCAGGCGATTGAGCGCGCTCTTGGAACGTGAGAAGTCGAACCATTTGATGAAGGTCACCAACCAGCTCCACACCGAAAACACCAGAAGCAGGGCCATGATGGCCTTGACGATGGGCGTCGACTGCATGAACAGATGCGTCATCGACATGTTGGTAATTTCTGCGGCGGCGTTCGGATCCACGGGCAACTCCGATAAATTTGAGATTGAGAGACAAGACCGCGAGTGATCTGCCGGGTGGCAGATGCCCACGTTTGGTGCGGTGATTAGGCGATGCTACAGAAATTGGGAGGCCCGCGACAATCGCACCCCCCAGCTGAACGCCAGCAACGCAACGGCTATGCCATCAGGGTGCGCAGCCGCGACACGATATTTTCGACCGTGAATCCGAAGTGCTGCATCAGTGCCGCGTAGGGTGCGGATTCGCCGAAGGTATCGATGCCGATGACGTCGTCCGCCATGCCGCGCCAGAGCGCGGTGACGCCGGCTTCCACTGCCAGCCGCTTGGTGCCTGCGGGCAGCACGGCTTCGCGGTAGGCCGCATCCTGCTGCCAGAAACGCTCGACGCAGGGCAGTGAAACCACCCGTACCGCGCGGCCTTCCTCGGCCATTTTCTTTGCGGCTTGGACTGCCATTTCCACCTCGGAGCCGGTGGCGAGAATCACCGCCTCAGGCTTGGCCGCGGGCTCCCACAGCAGATAGCCGCCGCGGGCAGCGAGCGCGGCATGCTCGGCCGCGTGCGCCTGGGGGCTGAGGTTTTGGCGGGTCAGTACCAGCAGGCTGGGGCCGTCTCTACGCTCGATCGCGGCCTTCCAGGCGACGGCGGTCTCGAAGGCGTCGGCCGGACGCCAGAGCTGCACGTTGGGAATCAGCCGCAAGCTCGCCATGTGCTCGACCGGCTGGTGTGTGGGGCCGTCCTCGCCGAGCGCGATGGAATCGTGGGTGTAGACGAAGATGGTCGGCAGCTTCATCAGCGCCGACAGCCGCACCGCATTGCGCGCGTAGTCGGAGAACACCAGGAAGGTGCCGCCGAACGGCCGCAAGCCGCCGTGCAGGGTGATGCCGTTGAGCGCAGCCGACATGCCGAACTCGCGCACGCCCCAGTTCACGTAGTTGCCGCTGAGCTTGCCCTGGCGCAGCGCGACATGGCCCTTGAAATCGGTGCCGTTGGATTCGCCCAGGTCGGCCGAGCCGCCGAACAGTTCTGGCAGCTTGGCAGCCAGGGCCTCGATCACGGCCTTGCTGGATTTGCGGGTGGCATTGGGCTTGTCGGCACGGCCGTGCTCGGCGACCAGAGCCTCGGAGAACGCCGCCCAGTCGGCGGGCAGCTCGCCCTTGCTGCGACGCTGGAATTCGGCGGCATCCTGCGGGAACTGCCTGGCATAGGCATCGAAGATCTGGTTCCAGGCCTGCTGACGGACTGCGCCCTTGGCCCTGGCATCCCAGCCGGCGTAGATCGCATCCGGAATCTCGAAGGGGCCGTACGGCCAGCCCAGCTTTTCGCGGGCGCCGGCGATCTCTGCCGCACCCAGCGGCGAGCCATGGCATTTCTCCTTGCCCGCCAGGGTCGGCGCGCCGAAGCCGATCACGGTCTTGCAGCAGATCAGCGTCGGCTGGTCGGTGGTCTTGCGCGCGGTGTCCAGTGCGACCTTGATCTCGCGCGGGTCATGGCCGTTGACGTTGCGGATCACCTGCCAGCCATAGGCCTCGAAGCGGGTGGGCGTGTCGTCCTTGAACCAGCCGCCGACTTCGCCGTCGATGGAAATGTTGTTGTCGTCGTAGAACACCACCAGCTTGCCCAGCCCCAGCGTGCCCGCCAGCGAGCAGGATTCGTGGCTGATGCCCTCCATCAGGCAGCCGTCACCGGCGAATACATAGGTGTGGTGATCGACCAGGGCCAGGCCGTCGCGGTTGTAGCGGCTGGCCAGTACCGCTTCGGCAATCGCCATGCCGACGGCCATGCCGATGCCCTGCCCGAGGGGCCCGGTGGTGGTTTCCACCCCTGGCGTGATGCCGTACTCGGGGTGGCCGGGCGTCTTGCTGTGCAGCTGGCGGAAGTTCTGCAGTTCGCCGAGCGGCAAGGGGTAGCCGGTAAGGTGCAGCAGTGCATACAACAGCATCGAGCCGTGGCCATTGCTGACCACGAAGCGGTCGCGGTTGACCCAGCTGGGATCGGCGGGGTTGTGGGCGAGCACGTCGTTCCACAGCACTTCGGCGATGTCGGCCATGCCCATCGGCATGCCGGGATGGCCGGAGTTGGCTTTCTGGACGGCGTCCATCGCCAGAGCGCGGATGGCATTGGCGAGTTCGAATCGGGTGGTCATGGTGGAGCGTCCTGTAGGGGCGCGCATTGTCCTC